>JBKQLZ010000057.1:0-16970 GCA_052146895.1 Acidimicrobiales bacterium | reverse complement strand
CTGCGGCCACCAGCACGAGCATGAAGGTCCCGAGGAACTCGGAGAACCACCTCCGCCACTCGTGCGAGAGGTTGTCGAAGTCACGGATCCAGGGCGGTGCGAACATCCGCCGGACCCGAGCGAGGCGGGCTTCCTCGAGGATCCGCTGGTCGAACTCCATCTCGGTCTCGGTGGCGTGCTCGCCGCCGGGTCGGCTCGGAGTGCTCTCGGTTGCCATCGATGACGACCTCTCTGTGGTCTGATGCGTCCGCGACAGCTGAGCGTACGACGTCTGGTTTGATCGCGAGTGGTGGACGCATCTGATGCTCATATGCCGAGCACGGTTGTCGTCCAGCACGTGTAGTGGACTCAGACGGCCCCGGCAGTCCCTAGGGCACGAGCACGACCCGCCCGAATGCCTGGCGGCTCTCGATGTACGCGTGAGCCTCCGCCGCCTCGGCAAGCCCGAACCGCCGGTCGATGACCACCCGCAGCCGACCTGCCGCGATCTCCTCCAGCAGCTCGGCGATCATCGCGTAAGCCCGCGTCCCCATGAAGAGCTCTGCCCCGAGGAAGTACCCATGCAGTGTCAGGTTGCTCATCCGCATCACAGAGGTGTCCAGCCCTCGGCCGCCGCTGCGGCCGGCATCTCCCACTGACACGCACCTGCCCCGGTAGGCCAAGCACGCGAGGCTGGCCTGCAGAGTCTCCCCGCCAACGGTGTCGACAACGAGGTCCACTCCCCTCCCCTCCGTCAGGCGGCGCGCCTCTGAGACGAGATCCTTCTCGACATAGTTGATTCCCTCGTCGAGGCCGAACTCTGCAAGGCGCTCGAGCTTGTCGTCCCGGGAGGCGGTCGAAAGCACGCGGGCGCCGACCTGGTGAGCCATCTGGATCGCCGCGATGCCGACGGCGCTCGCTCCGGCCTGCACGAGCACCGTCTCGCCGGCCTTGAGGTCACCGAACTCGTGAATGCAATCGTGAGCCGTGCCGTACGCAACCGGCACGCAAGCGCCCTCTTCGGTCGAGAGGGCGTCGGGGATCTTCCAGCAGAAACCCTCAGGCGTCACCCGCAACTCGGCATGCGACCCGTCTAGTCCGGTGGTCACAACGCGATCACCCACCTCGAACCGCGTCACGCCATCGCCGACAGCGACAACCGTGCCACCGCACTGGTAGCCGACGATGTGAGGGACGCTCGACAGCTCGCCGCCGAGGCGATTGAGCGTGTCCCCGCCCTCGATACTGATGGCCTCAACCTTCACGAGCAGGGTGCCGGCAGTCACCACCGGGTCAGGCACCGTCTCGTATCGGAGGACCTCGGGCGAGCCAGTCTCGTAGTACACGGCAGCTTTCATTGGTCCGACGGTAACGGATCGGCTACAACAATCCCCATGCCACGACTCCGCCAAGTGCCCCGCACGGAGACCGAAGACGCGTTCGTCCTATCCATGTACGACTTCCTCTTCGGCGATCGCGACCCGGTGGCCGATCCAGGGACCAGCACAGGCACGCCTGGCGACTGGTGGACCACGTTCGCGCTCGTGCCCGACGTGCTGAAGCACTGCGTACGCGGCTTTTCCCTCTATCGCTCGCCCGAGCGCGTCATCTCGCCGGCGCTGCGAGAGCTCGCTCAAGCGCGGGCGGGCTGGTCGAGCGAGTGCCTCTTCGTCTACTCCCAGCACCTCAAGTCCGGCCGTGGCATCAGACTGAGCGAGGAAAAGCTCGCCGGAATCGCCGCCTGGCAGGTCGCCGACTGCTTCGACGAGACCGAACGTGCCGTGCTCGCCTACACCGACGGCCTCGTACAAGGAGGGCGCATCGCCGACGAAGTCTTCGAGAAGTTGCAACGCCACCTAAGCGACGAGGAGATCCTCGAGCTCACGTACATCACGTCGATGTACATCATGCACGCCATCATGACGAGAGCTCTGCGGCTCGAGCTCGACGACATCCCTGAGCGGATGGTGGAAGCATTCGGGCCATACCCGGCGACCACCAACGTCATAGAGCCCGAGTGAGATAATCGCGATCAGGGAGGTCACGATGGCAGCTCGCAACGAGCAGTTCGACCTGAAAGGCGTCAATCACGTCGCGCTCGTCTGTCGCGACATGGAGAGGACCGTCGCCTTCTACTCGGGCGTACTGGGGATGCCGCTCGTGAAGACGATCGAGCTCTTCGGCGGGGGCCAGCACTTCTTCTTCGACATCGGCAACGGCGACTGCCTCGCCTTTTTCTGGTTCCCCGACGCCCCTCTCGCCGCCCCGGGTATCGCCTCCGCCGGTGGACTGCCCGGGGAGCCTGAGTGGACGAGCGCGATCGGCTCCATGAACCACCTGGCATTCAACGTCGAGGCGGACCGCTTCGACGAGTACGTCGAGCACCTGCGCGACCGCGGGGTCGAGTGCAGCGGCGTCCTCAATCACGACGACAGCGAGCTCGGCGTCACGAAACGACCGTACGACGGCACCTTCGTGCGGTCCGTCTACTTCTTCGACCCTGACGGCATCCTGCTCGAGTTCGCTGCATGGACGCGGCCGCTCACCGAGTCCGACGTGCGCCACGCGCCGGCGCGAGCACAAGCAGAGACCGCTGCCCGAGACTGAGTCGCTGGCAGAGCGCCTCGCGCGCCTGGTCGGCGAGCCGGTCGACTCGCTCGTCCTCCTGACCGGCGGCGCCTCACGGGCTACCTGGGCTTTCAGCACGCCTACGCGCCAGCTGATCTTGCGGCTCGACCCGCCGGTGGCGGTCGATCACTCGATGGAACTGGAGGCGAGATGCATCAACGCCGCCGCCGCCGGCGGCGTGCCGGTGCCAGGCGTCGTCGCCGTCAGCGACGACCCGGCCGCCCTCGGCTCTGCCTACATGGTCCTCGAGAGGATCTCGGGCGAGACGATCCCTCGCCGGATCCTGCGGGACGAGGGCTTCTCGAAGGCTCGACCCCGCCTCGTGTCTCAGGCAGCGGCTGCGCTTGCGGCTATCCACCGCATTGACCCATCCACCGTGAAAGGCCTCGACCGTTCGGACCAGCTTGCCTTCTGGGCGCTCAGGCTCCGTGACCTACCGGGCGGATACGCTGCCCTCGAGGTCGGGCTCAAGTGGCTCGAGGCTCATCGCCCGCCGCCCAGTGGGCGCGAACCTGTGTTCGTGCACGGCGACTTCCGGATGGGGAACCTCATGGTCGACGCCGACGGCCTCAGCTCGGTACTCGACTGGGAGCTCTGCCACACGGGCGACCGCCTCGAGGACCTCGGATGGATGTGCGTGAGGGCGTGGCGCTTCGGCTCCTCCCAACCGGCGCTCGGGCTCGGGGGATACGACGAGCTCAGGACCGCGTACGAAGAAGCTGGTGGATCCCCGGTCGACCTCGAGGCACTCCTGTGGTGGGAGCTCTACGGGACGTGGCGCTGGGGAGTGATGTGCGCGGGCATGGCGGCCGCCGCGCAGACTTTCGGGAAGATGTCAGTCGAAGTGGCTGCAATAGGGCGCCGGACCTGCGAGAACGAATGGGACGTCCTTGTCTGCCTCGAGCGCGCCGGCCTGGGTGCGGCAACCCCCCCGAGCTCCGCGACCGCCGCTGCTGACGAGGTGCTGGCCTCCGTGCCGGCGAACCTACACGGCCCGCCGTCGCTCGAGGATCTCGTAGGAGCCGTCCGCGGTTGGCTCGAGACATCGGTGAAGCCGGCGCTCGACCCGACGTTGGCCTTCCATGCGCGTGTCGCGGGCAACGTGCTCGCCACGATCCAGCGTGAGATCGAGCTAGGCCCGGCCCAGGCAGTGGTGCACAGGGAGCTCCTCAGCGCGCTCGGAGTCTCGTCGGAGTCCGATCTGGCGGCCGCGATCTGCGCGGGGCGGCTCGCCTACGACGACCCCGGGGTGCTCGAGACGATTCGCTGGAGCGTGAAGGCGAAGTTGGATGTCGCCCATCCCGGCTACGACGAAGCCTGAAAAGTGAAACGCGGTCGCTGCTAGAGGGACTACCTGACATGAGATTGCGTCGCCGTGAGACCGAGCAAGCGCCACCGCCCGAGATCGACAAGAGCGAAGACGAGTGGCGAGAGGCGCTGAACCCCGAGCAGTTTCGGGTGCTACGCCGCGCCGGCACCGAGCCGGCGTTCACAGGCAAGTACTGGGACTGCCACGAGGACGGGGTCTACCGCTGCGCCGGATGCCAAGCGCAGCTCTTCTCCTCGGACACGAAGTTCGAGTCCGGTACGGGCTGGCCCTCGTTCACCGAGCCCGCCGTGCGCGAGGCGGTGACGCTCCACTCTGACACAGGTATGTTCATGGCCCGCACCGAGGTCCGCTGCCGGCGCTGCGGCGGTCATCTCGGGCACGTCTTCGACGACGGCCCGCGGCCGACCGGCATGCGTTACTGCATCAACTCAGCAGCCCTCGAGCTCGCTCAGGAGCCGTCAGCCACCACCGATTCGATGTAAGCGGCTCGATCGGCGTCAAGCTGCTCGGCGATGGACTCGTCTTGTGCCATGACGTCGTCGAGATCTGTCGTCTCGTAGCCGAGGACACCCATGTCAGCGAAGGTCTGGCGCATCTTCGTGCCCCAAAGGCCCACGTCCTTGAGCGTCGGCACGATGCGAGTGAACAGCAAGCTCCGGAAGACCCGCTGGGTCTCTGAGTTCTCGACGTACTCGATGCAGTCCTCCGGGTCGTACCCGAGGCACTGCCACAGCTCCTCCCCCAAGAAACGATCCCTCATCGCGTAACAAGCCTCCGCGCAGAACTCCTCGCGGTCGTCACGCTCGGCTTGGGTGAGCTGCGGGTAGTAGTCACGAAGGGCGATCCGGCCGAACATGACGTGCCGCGCCTCGTCCTGCATGACGTAGGCGTTCACCGCTTTGCCGAGCGGGTCTCCGGCCGTGTTGCGGATCAGCCCGAACGCCGCCAGGGCCAGCCCTTCGATGAGGACCTGCATCCCGAGGTATGTCATGTCCCAACGGGAGTCGCTCAGCACGTCGTCGAGGATCGCCTTCAGGTTGTAGTTGATCGGGTAGGCGGTCTCGATCTTGTTGAGGTAGCGGGAGTAGCTCTCGACGTGGCGGGCCTCGTCCATCACCTGGGTGGCGGCGTAGAACTTCGACTCGATGTCCGGGACGTTCTGGACGATCTTCGCGGCGCAGATCAGTGCTCCTTGCTCTCCATGAAGAAACTGGCTGAACTGCCAACCAACCAAGTGCCTACGAACGTTCCCCTTCTCCTTGTCGGTCAGCTTGTCCCAGACCGGCGATCCGAAGATGGGGATGATCTCGTCGGGTATCTGGAGGGGGTTCTCGAGGTCCGGCTCGTGCGACCAGTCGATGCGCTCGGCCGCGTCCCACTGCTTCTTCTTGCCTTTGTCATACAGAGTGACAAGTTTCTCGCGGACGTCGTCGTACTCCCAGGTGAACGTCGCCGTCCCGGAGTGGTCGGCTGTCTGCCATCCGGTCTGCTCAACAGGGAGCTGGTACACCTTCGTAGTCATCGGGTCCTCCAGTGACATGGGCTCGAAATCAGGATAGGCCGCCCTCGGTCTCGAGCTCGATCACTGTTGCTCCATCACCGAGGGCCTGGTCCCCGATCTGTAACAGGACGTCGCAAGCCGGGTCTTTGCTGAGCATACGTTCAAGCGCCGAGATGCGAAGGGTGAACTCGACCTGTGCACCCGACCCGAGCACTCGCGCGGCTTTCACGCGACGGCCCCGCACGCCCCGCAGCACGACCAATCCTGTTGGCCGCATGGGGCAGATGAGGAAGTAGTGCTCGCCGGATCTGGTGACCGGGCCATAGAACTGGCCCGGCGCGAGACCGGACGGTTCCGTGCCTCGGATCGCCTGGCCGTTGCGCTCGATCCACAGCGCCAGGCCTTCGAGGCGCTCTCGCTGCCAATCCATCAGCGATCCGTCGCCGAGCGGGGAAATGTTCAAGAGCAGGCGGCCCCCTCCAGCGGCCGCGTCGGTGAGGAGCCCGATCACCTCTTGCGTGCTCTTGCGTCCGAGGTCGTGCTCGAGCGGGCCCCAGCTGTCGTCGAGCGGGACGCAGGCCTCCCAGGGCTCGGTGCCGCCGTCGAGGGGGACGACGCCTTCGAACATCATGGAGCTGTAGCCCGGCAGGCCGGGGCAGCGGTCGTTCGTGATGATGCCTGGCTGCCGCTGGAGGATGAACTGCTTCAGCTCGCTTGCTCGCCACTCGTCTGCAGTGCGCTCCCAACCGCCGTCGAACCAGAGGAGATCGATCTGGCCGTAGTTCGTGAGCAGCTCGTCGAGTTGGCCCCGCTGATCGGCGAGGAAGCCCTCCCACTCCGCCGGCTCCGGCCGTGGGTAGCCGAGGGCCGGGTAAGGGCGCATCTCGTCTGTGAAGGCCGGATAGGAGGGGTGATGCCAGTCCGGCAGCGAGAAGTACAGGCCGACTCTGATCCCGGCCTCTCGATTGGCGGTCACGAACTCGCCGACGAGGTCCCGGCCGGGCTCAGTGACCTGGATCCCGTGCGCGCTGAACTTGCTCGGGAAGAGGGTGAAGCCGTCGTGGTGCTTCGTCGTGAGCACGGCGTAGTCGGCGCCGCAGGCAGCCGCGAGAGCAGCCCAATCGGCCGCGCCTCCGACCGGGGGCGCCCAGCCGGCAGTCAGCTCGTCGTACTCCCCCACCGTCAGAGACTGGCAGTTCGGAAGCACTGGTATCCCACCGACCATCGGCCAAGAAGGCTCCAGCCGTGCCGCGCTGTACGGACCCCAGTGCACGAAAAGCCCGAGACGGGCGGCGTCGAACCAGTCAGCCATTCGCGCATGCTACGGGTCGTTGGCCGCTTGCGACACCGCGTGCCAAACTCCACCTATCTCCCGCGACCGCTGACGACGCGATCCGGGTCCTGGAGGCACTGATGCACGATCTCGTCATCCGCAATGCCACATTGGTGGACGGAACCGGTGCGGAGGCAGTTCGAGCGGATCTTGCAGTCGACGACGGTGTCATCACCGCTGTCGAGCACAGCGACAGCGGCGGCGCGGATGTAGGTTCCGGTCGGCGTGAGATTAACGCTGACGACCGCCTCGTCACCCCCGGATGGGTGGACATCCACACGCACTACGACGGCCAGGCCACGTGGGACCCCGAGATGACTCCGTCTAGCTGGCACGGCGTGACCACGGTGGTCATGGGGAACTGCGGAGTTGGCTTCGCCCCTGTGCGACCCGACTCGCAGGACTTCCTCATCGAACTGATGGAAGGTGTGGAGGACATTCCAGGCACAGCGCTGCACGAGGGCATCGACTGGCAATGGGAGTCCTTCGGCGAGTATCTCGACGCGCTCGACCGCACACCGAGGGTGATGGACGTAGCCACCCAGGTGCCGCACGCCGCTGTCCGTGCCTATGTGCTCGGCGACCGCGCCCACGAAGATGCCACCGACGAAGAGATCGCCGAGATGGCAGAGATAGTGCGCGAAGGGCTCGAGGCAGGTGCAGTCGGGTTGTCGACCTCGCGGACCGTCCTCCACCGGTCGGTACACGGCCTCGTTCCCGGTACGCGCGCGCCTGCCGAGGAGCTTCTCGAGCTCGGCGCGGTTCTGGCCGACGGCAAGGCGCGCGTCTTCGAAGTGGTCACCGATCAGGCGGACCTCGCCGAAGAGCGAGCATGGATGATGGAGCTCGCGAAGCGGGCCGACACGCGAGTCACCTACGGGTTGGCCCAGACGCCATGGAACTCGACTGGCTACCGGGACGCGCTCGCGGACGCCGATGCACTATGCAAGGAGGGCATCGACATCAGGCCACAGGTTGCCTGCCGGCCCACGGGCATGCTGTTCGGGCTCCAGTCGTCGCTCCACCCCTTCCTCACGCACCCGAGTTACCGCGAGCTCGCCGACTTGCCGCTGCCCGCGCGGGTCTCCCGCCTCTCGGACCCGGAGGTCCGGGCACGGCTTGTCGCGGAGAAGCCTGTGACGGACAGCATCATCGCGTCGGCCCTGATGTCGCGCTTCGACCAGATCTTCCGCCTCGGGGAGCCTCCGGACTACGAGCCGGACCCGAGCACCAGCATCGCCGCCACGGCTCGGCGCGAGGGCCGCTCACCTGAGGAGGTAGCCCTCGACTGGCTTCTCGAGGCCGACGGCACCGCTTTGCTCTTCGCTCCCCTTGCCAGCTATGTCGACGGGAACCACGACGCGATCCGGGAGATGATCACCCATCCCCGCGCGGTGCTCGGCTTGAGCGACGGCGGGGCCCACTGCGGTCTGATCTGCGACGCAAGCATGCCGACGTACCTCTTGACTCACTGGGTCCGGGACCGCAGCCGGGGTGAGCGCCTCAGCCTGGGCGAGGCAGTGGCGCTGCAAACGGGTCGGACCGCGTCCGCGTTCGGCTTCTCCGATCGCGGCACCGTGGAGGTAGGCAAGCGAGCCGACCTGAACGTCATCGACCTCGACGAGCTCACCTTGCACGCTCCCAAGATGGTCCACGACCTTCCTGCAGGGGGTCGCCGATTGGTGCAGCGAGTAGACGGCTACCGCTACACCGTCGTCGCGGGTGACGTGACCTTCGAGGACGGCGAGCCCACCGGCGCCCGTCCTGGCCGCCTAGTCAGGCGCTAACTGCCGCACCTCCCCCGCCCGCCACCTCGCCTCGCCACGCCACGCCTCCATCCGCGGCGGCCCTACTAATTCCGGCGGGACATGTCATCGTTTACATGTCCCGTGAAAACAACATGCCCTTGTTCCCGCCCGCGCCCCCTCGCCGCGAAATAATCGAGTCGTGACAACCGGCAAGCACGACGTGACGATCCACCACGTTGAGCCAGATGAATGGGAGCTCCTCCGGGACATCAGGTTGCGCGCCCTCGGGGACTCGCCCGACGCGTTCGGATCGACTCTTGGGCGCGAGTTGGCGTTCGACGAGGCAATGTGGCGCTCACGGTGCGTCACGAGCACCAATTACCTGGCGGACTGTGACGGCGTTCCCTGCGGCGTCGTCGGGGCCTTCCGCCCGCCGGCCGAAGGTGACAGGCCGAGGCAAGCATCGATCGACCTCGTCTCGATGTGGGTAGCGCCGGAGTACCGACGCCTCGGCATAGCAGCTCAGCTCGTGAAAGCGGTGCTCGAGCTCGCCAGAGAGGAGCAGGCACGAGCAGTGACGCTCTGGGTCGCGCAAGGCAACGGGGCGGCCGCCGCGCTCTACGAGAGGCTCGGCTTCGTGCGGACAGGAGCGACGGACGAGTTGCCCGGTCGTCCTGAGCAGTGCGAGGAGCAGATGCGCTTCGACCTTGCCTAACGCCAGCTAGGGCGGAGGCGGCTCAATGAAGTTCGGCTGGTCTCCCGAAGAGATAACCCTGCGCCGCCTCGATGCCGAGGCTCGTCAGCATCTCGGCTTCCTCCTCGGTCTCGACACCCTCGGCAAGGCTCATCGCGCCTGAGCGCTCTGCGAGCGACTTCAGTGCGTACGAGATCGCTTGCTTGGTGACGTCGGTGTCCACCCCACGAACCACGTCCGTGTCGATCTTGATGATGTCCACGTGCACGCCGAGTAGCTGACGCCAACCAACGAGACCGGAGCCGGTGTCGTCGAGCGCGATCCGCACTCCCTTGTCGCGCAGGCGCGTGAGGGCCTCGTTGAGCTCGCCCGCCGCTGCGATCACGGAGTCTTCCGTCATCTCGAGCACGACGCGGTCGCTCGCGATCTTGTCGAGGGCTTCGTCCAGTTCCGGGGTGACGATCGTCGAGGGTGAGATGTTCAAGCAGACGTAGACGTCTTCAGGCACGCGCTCTAGCTCCGCGAGAGCAGAGCGCACTGCCACCATCTCCAAGGCCTCGCGGAGTCCGAGCTCGGTCGCAGCGCTGAACCACACGAGGGGGGAAATCGCATCCCGATTGGAGAAGCGCGTGAACCGCGCGAGCGCCTCGTACCCGAGCACCTTTCTCGTCTCGAGCGCGACTATCGGCTGCCAGGCGATCGGGATCTCACCGCCATCGATGACGGACTCGATCTGCTCGCGACTGACGGCACCCAGCTCGGAAACTTCAAAGGTATCTTCAACGATTGCGCCATCCTATAGCGCGCTGGTCGTGCCAACGGTATGGCGAGCTCACGGACCTCGCCTAAAGAACGGGTTCGCAGGCTCTCGGCCAGCGGCCAATACGGCCTCGACGGCGGGCAGACCGAGCTTGCCCCGCTCGAGCGAGATGCGCGTTGCGCCTCGATTGTTCGAGTACACGAGCTCCTCGTCGTCCGCCAGCGGGTCCACCCAGACCGCGATGAGTAGCACGAGTGACCCGACCGTGTCACCGTCGATGACACCAGCACCGAGGGCGTCCGCAACGCCACCCGCCACTCCTGCCTGCGCAGCACCCCAGGTCAGGTGCTCGTGACGTTCGCCTGCGAAGGCCGCCTTGTTCACGAACAACGTCGGCGGCTGAACCGGGACGTTCGGCTTGGCGACGACGAGATACGGCACGTGACCTGGGCTCGGGCTGCCGAGCACCGTCGCGAACGCTCCACCGAGCGGGCCATCGCGCGGCCCGAGGACCGTGTTCACGTGCGCGGCGTTGACCCCGGACCCGACGAAGCCCTCGCCGATCTCCGTGCGAGCGGAAGGTTCGGCTCCGCTCAATCGTCCCGCCCGTATCGCACCTTGCGCAGCTGAGCCGAGCTCACCGTGCCGGGCTTGGTGTCGTAGGCGAGCAAAGCGACGAGCCGGTCGATGTCGCCGGAGATCCGGCTCACCCTGTGGATCGAGCGACGGCCCTCGAACACGAGCATGGTCCCCGGCGTCATGCCGAGCGTCACGACGCGCTCACGCGAGCCCGCCAGCAACTTTGCGACCTCGTCGAAGTGCTCGTCCTCTGCGCTGCGGATGAACGGCACCACCTCGAAGTCGCCTCCGCCCGAGGCATCGCGCAGGGCGATCGAGACGACGAAGTCGGTCTGGTCGAAGTGCCACTGCAGCTCGTCACCTTCGCTCATGACTGCGAGGTTGAGGGCTCCGCAGGTATCGGCGTACCGGTAGATCGTCGAGCGACCGAGAACGGCCTCGATGAATGCCCTGAGAGGCTCCCATTCGTACAGCAACCGGATAGGCGAGGCCGGCGGGAACAGGTCGTAGGCAACGGCACCAGTCCCGTACGGTCCGGTCCACTTACGAGGGTCGTCTTCGGACAGGTCAGGATCGGGCTTAGCCAGATAGGCAGTCCCGTCCCCGCCCGAGTGCCAGGCAAGCGGGGCGAGCGCCTCGGCGTCGTCGAGGAGCACCTCTAGCGCCGCAGGACGGACGAAGCCGGGCAGCTCGCACCACCCGGTCGATTCAAGCTGCCCACGTGCCTCGGCCAACAGGGCCGCCATCGCGGCGCTCGCCGGCTCGAGAATCGGGTAACGATCGAGGTTGAGGAGCGACGCGCAGAGCGCGTCGTCGACGGCGAAGGCCGGAGAAGTCATCGCCTCAGATACTCGCGCGTCGCAGTTCGACCCGTGAGCTCCTGGCTGTCCTGGGTATCGTGGGCGCGAAGATGCGTCATCCGAGAGAGCAGCGGCACCGGATAACGACCGACATGAAGGTCGATCTGACAACGGCTAGCGACGGCAGCCTCGCGATGTCGGTGGCTCGCTGGGAAGAGGACGCGCTCGCCGAGATCTACCGCCGCTACGCGTCGGGCCTGCTCAGCCTGGCGCGGCGGCTCCTATATGACGCTCGCCTCGCCGAGGACGTAGTCCAAGAGGTCTTCGTCCGGCTCTGGAACCGACCGGAGAGGTTCGACCCCGATAGGGGAAGCTTGCGGGCGTTTCTCGCGGCTGAGACCCACGGCCGAGCCGTAGACCTCCTGCGGGCCGAGGAGGCGCGCCGGCGCCGGGAGCGCACCGACGCGATGAAGGCCCCCGTCGCCGCGACGATCGAGCACGAGGTCGTAGAGACCCTGCTGGCGGACGACGTGCGTGCGGCAGTTGCCGAGCTGCCGGAGACGGAGAGGAAGGCAGTAGAGCTCGCCTATTTCGGAGGGCTGACCTACCGGGAAGTAGCTGTCGCGCTGAACGAGCCTGAGGGAACCGTGAAGAGCAGGATCCGCAAGGCGCTCCATCGCCTCGAGACCGAGCTGATCGACCTGCGTGATCGGGAGGTCGTCCGATGAATCATTCCGAGGTCGAAGAGCTGCTGGCGGCGTACGCTCTCGACGCCGTGGACCCCGCCGAGGCGCGCGGGATAGAGGCGCACGTGGCCGAATGCCCAAGGTGCCGCGCAGAGGTGGCCCGTCATCGGGAGGTCGCGAGCATGTTCTCGGGCTCGCCTGAGGAGCCGCCCGCGGAGCTCTGGCAGCGGATCTCAGGTTCGCTTTCGGAGCCAGATCCCCAGTACGCCGGCCCGGGGGAGATCGCTGCCATCGCCCCGATTACGGCTGCGCGGGCTGCGCGCCGGCGTTTCAACGTAGTCAGCGGTGTCTTTGCCGGCGTGGCGACGGCCGCTGCGGCTGTCGTGATCGTCCTGGCCGTCCAGGTCTCCAACCTGAACAGCCAGGTGAGCCAGATGAGAGCCGCCCTCGGCTCGAAGGGCCTAGCGTCCGCTGTCGCCACGGCGCTCGTCGAGCCCCACCGAGACGCCGTGCTCAGCTCCGCCACGAGTTCGAGGTCCGCCGAAGTGGTCATCACGAACTCGGGGCAGGCGTACTGGGTGCACTCCACGCTGCCCGAGCTGAAGGCCGGTCAGACCTACCAGCTCTGGGCGCTTGTCAACGGCAAACCTGTGTCGATCGGGCTCATCGGGCGAGACCCGTCCGCCTACGCCGCCTTCAGGGTCGAGATCGGCTCATCGGCTCTCATGGTGACAGCCGAGCCGGAAGGCGGCACACCCCAGCCGACTACGAAAGTGCTCGTGCAAGAGGCGATCTAGGGCGCGCCATGGCAGGCTGCCGGGCCTGCGGACTAGTTCGCAGCTTTAAGCGCCGCCAGCTCCTCTGCGACTCTCTTCTCGTGTTCCTCGGCGTCTTGCCGAGCACGCTTCGGTCGCCAACGGCCGCCGAGGATCAGCATGAAGGGCAGGAAGAGCACTTCACCGCCGACGCAGACCCAGAACCAATTCTGCCACTGGTGCGGAGTCGTGGCAGCAGCCTTCTGGACGCTCGTCAAGGTGGCCGCATTCTTCGTGAAGAAGGCCGCCTCGCTCTTGATCTTCGGGTCCTTCGAAATGGCGAGGAGCTTCGGGAGCCCGACGGTCTTGATTGCCTGCGCCAGGAGGGCCGGTGGCTCCTTCGTGTCGGGGTGCTTCGCCAGCTGGGTGAACAGTGCCGGATGGGCGATCACAGTCTTGATCAGCGGATCGGCTTTCTCGATCGCCAATGCCTTCTGCCCGAGCGCCCCGTGCTCGACGAGCGGCGTCACCGATGTGATCACGATCGGCAGGATGAGGATCGACACGGCAACGACCGCGCGGATGATCCAGCCCCAGACTGCGAGACCCGTAGCGATGAGCGCGGGATTCCGGCGTTCGACCGTCTCGGTGTAGGCCGCCATCCAGGGCGCGTACGCGAAGGCCATGAACCCCGCCAGCACGGAGACCGTCAAGACGAGCGTGTAGTAGCCGGTATGGGGATGGGTCGCATACCCGAGATAGACGATCGTCATCGCGATCGCGCCTAGGCATCCGAAGACCATGAACGGCTTTCGCACGCGGGCCTTGTCCGACAGAATGCCGACGATCACGAGGGCGAGCGCGTTGAAGCTCCACCACCAGTTCCCGATCCCGTTCGCACTCGCGGTCGAAAAGCCGAAGACGGTCTGGAAGTACACGACGTTGAACCCAACCGCCGTGTAGTAGATGATGAGAAACGTACTGATCGCGAGCGCGCCGAGGATGATGTCGGGCCGCAGCATCTGTCGCCACGGCTTCTCGAGCATCGACTCGATGTCGAGCCCAGCCGCCTTTGCCTCGACGAGCGCGCGATCTCGCACGGACACCATCAGCTGGTCGCGAAGACTCGGCGCGAGCTCACGAAGGCCGAACAGGGCAAGGAGGAACACGCCGATCCCTGCAAGCCCGCAGATGGTGAACTGGTCCTGCCACGCGTGCAGGTGCGTCAGGGTGTGGCTTGCCACCTCCGAGACGATGAGGCTCGCAATCACCGGGCCGAGGGTCCAAAAGCCCATCGCTGAGGCCCGACCGAGCTGTGGCGAGAAGTCTCGAACGAGCGCAGGCGTTGCCACGAGGATGATTCCCTCGACAAAGCCGATCGCCACGAGGATGGTGCCGTAAGACCATTCGTTCGGAGCGTTCGGTATCCCGAACAAGACGAGCAGGCCCGTGATGGCAAGCCCATAGGCCACGAGGTTGGCCCTACCCCACCGGTCCGCCAACCCGGCGATCACCGAAGCGAACGCCCCGACCGCGTTCGCGATCACGGTGATGTACACATAGAAGTGGAACGACATGCCGTACTGGCGGAGGATCTCGGGAGCCACTGCCCCCTGTGTGTAGAACTCGTAGTACAGGAGGACCGTGGCGAGCACGACGATCATCAGGTACCACATCCGCTTGCCCGTAGTCGGGTAACTGTCGAGCTGTCTGTTCCACAACCTGGACATGTTGCGGCTCCCTTCAGAGCTGTTCTACTAGAGAATCGTCGTGCTGTCCGGCTCAACTCCTCCCACGATCACGACGCTCACCATCTCCGGCGGGAAAAGGCCGTGATCGACGACACCGGGTTGAGCTGACAGCCGGGCAGCCAACTCCCGCGGCGACAGGGCTGAGCCTGCGGCTTCGCACCAGTCGGCGATCACGCCCCCGTCGGGGCTGATCGATCCCTCTCGTACCCGAACATCCCCGAGCGCTGCGATCGTCGCAGCGAGGCCGAAGCTCAGCAGCTCGAGCGGTATCGGTGAGCGGATCTCCTCCACGAGCTTGTCCGGCGAGACGATCACAACGAAACGCTCCGCCGCGCCAGCAACGACCTTCTCCCGCGTGTGGGCGCCGCCGCCACCTTTCACGAGCCACCAGTCAGGTGCGACCTGATCAGCGCCGTCGATTGCGAGGTCGAGATGGTCGATCTCGTCAAAGGGTCGGACGTCCAGACCGAGATCGCGCGCAGCCAGCTCGGTGGCAGGAGAGGTCGCCACATAGACGCATTCGATTCCACGGCGGGCGAGGGCGGGCAGCAGGTAAGCGACCGTCGATCCCGTCCCCAGGCCGACGCGCATGCCCGGAGCGGGGAGGAGGGCGGCTGCTTCGGCGGCGGCGCGTTTGGCTGCGTCCATGGTCACGGATCCCTATCGTGCCGCATGCGCCGGCAGCGCACCCGATCTACGCTCCGTCCGATGAACGAACAGCTGGTGCGGGTGCCTACGACTGGCACCGAGATTTGCTACGAGACGTTCGGTTCCCCGGGCGATCCGCCGATCCTGTTGATCATGGGACTAGGCACGCAGATGATCGCCTGGCCCGATGCCTTCTGTGCCGATCTCGCCTCTCGCGGGAACTTCGTCGTGCGTTTCGACAATCGCGACGTCGGCCGCTCGACACACTTCAACGAGCTTGCGACCCCCAAGCCCTTGCACGTTCTCGTCCGGCGGGCGCGCCCGCCCTATCGACTGGAGGACATGGCGTCCGACGCCGTAGGGCTCCTCGACTCGCTCGGTATCGGGAAGGCACATGTCGTCGGCGCGTCGATGGGCGGTTTCATCGCGCAGCTCGTCGCGATCGGCAATCCCGAGCGTCTCCGCAGCCTTGGCCTCATCATGACCTCGACCGGCTCGAGGCGGGTGGGGCGGCCGCGGGCCCACGTGCTGGCTCAGATCGGGCGGAGGCGGCGGCCGGGGGCAGACCGCGAGAGCGCAATGGCACTCGTGGCTCAGATCGCACACGTGATCGGATCTCCCGGCTACCCCTACGACGAGGCATACATCCGGGACCTCGCGGGGCGCGGCTATGACCGCGCGTACGACCCCTCCGGGTACATCCGCCAGGCGGAGGCGATCATGGCGCAGACCGATCGCAGCGCGGCGCTGCGCCGCGTGTCGGTGCCGACCGTCGTCATCCACGGGCTCGCCGACCCGCTTGTGGCGCCGAGCGGGGGCCGGGCACTGGCCAAGGCGATTGCCGGGTCACGTTTCGTCGGGCTGGCGGGAATGGGACACGACCTGCCGAGGGCGCTTTGGCCCCGGATCGCAGACGAGATCGCTCAGACGGTTGGCGAGGGAGAGAGCGAGCTCGCAGCCCGCTGCAAGCTCTGAGGCAGTTCCTCGGCGTGGAGGATGTGGAGGCGCTTGGTCGTTCTCGTCAGCGCGACGTAGAGCGCTCTCAGACCCTGGGGGTGCTCCCTCACGATCCAGGCGGGCTCGACGATGACGACTGAGTCGAACTCGAGGCCCCGGGCGGCGTCGAGGCTGAGCACGCAGAGCGGGGCGTCGAGCAGCTTGCGTGCATCCGAGGCGGTGAGGCCACCGTGGCCGCCGGCCGTCGGCACGTCGAGACGGCTTGCGAGCTCGTCAAGCAGGTCGACGGGCGCTATCACCGCGACCTTGCCCTCGCCGAGCCCAACCCTCTCGGCGAGAGTCGCGTCCACGACGGAGTCGATGAGCTGCTCTGCGCCCACCAGGGTGACGACGGGCTCTTGGCCGGCGTCACGCACCGACCTCGGTGGCGTGAGGCCGGGTGCCGTCTCGGCAAGGATCGCGTTCGCGAGCGCCATGACCTCGGTCGGGGTCCGGTAATTGACGGTGAGCTCCTCGACCCGAACGCCGCTCCGGCTCCGGACCTGTGAGAGAGCCTCTTCCCAGGTCGCAGGCGCTGCCGCACTGCTTGCCTGGCCGAGATCGCCCACGATGGTGAAGGAACCGGCCGAGCAGCGCCGGGAGAGCGCTCGCCATTGCATGGCCGTCACGCCCTGGGCCTCGTCGACGACGACGTGTCCGTACATCCGGGCCCCCTTGTCGGTTATGGGAGAGGCCGCGACGTTCGACCACGAGGTGAGGTGACTGCGCAGACGGTTGAAGGTTGCGGCGTCCATGGAGCCGAGCACCTGGTCCTCGCGCCA
>JBKQLZ010000056.1:0-15396 GCA_052146895.1 Acidimicrobiales bacterium | reverse complement strand
CTGCTCAGCCGTCTGCTCGACCTCGACGAGCGGCTTCACTCCGACCCGGACGAGCACGAACCCGAGGGCGAGCGCTGCGAGGAGCGCTGCGGCCGACACTCCGAGCTCGATGAGAACGAGGCGATCGAGCGTGTTGCCCGTCTCAGTCAGCGGAAGGCCGAGCAGGAGGAAGTCACCGTTCGAGAGCAACGACACCCGAATCCGGTAAGAAGGCTGACCAGGCCGCAGCGCCGGCGTGGTGAAGTACGAGTGGTTGCTCGAGTCTCTCGGAGGTGCTTGCTCGGACACCTCCTCGTTCGATCCGGCAGAGGACCGGGTGATGGTGGCCTCCTCGGACCCCGACCCGATCGAGTCCGTGCACTCGTCCGACATGCGGCCGGTCGGTCTGTCAGGGCGTCTCAGCGCAGCCGTTCCCGTCAGGTGCACGGGAAGCTCCGGTTGTTCGAGCCGGGACCCCAGGCGATGATCCTCGTCGGTCGCGGCGACGACCGAGACCACTCGCCCGCTCGCCGAACGGACCTCGGCGAAGCTCCCAGGGGCCGTCTCCTCAACGAGCGAGACCGTCAGCCTGCCACCCTCGGCGAGGCAGGTCTCGAGCGGAGACGCGCCGCCTTCGAGCGTCGAGTCCACCTGGCCGTTCAGGTAGCCGCGGAACTCCGAATAGGTGGCGAGGTCGGCGCCTACCAGGGCCACGAGCGCGATGACCCCGACCGCGATGAGCAACCGCAGCCGCAACGACACCTAGTCGTCCGCCTCCCTCATCACGTATCCGACGAGCCTGATGGTGTGTATCAGAGCCGGGCCGAGTGGGTCGAGTTTCTTGCGGAGGTACCGCACGTAGGTCTCGACGATGTTCTGGTTGCCGCCGAAGTCGTAGTGCCAGACGTAGTCGATCAGCTGGCTCTTCGACAGCACGCGTCGCGGGTTCAACAAGAACACCCGGAGCAGGTTGAACTCGGTCGCGGTGAGGTGCACGGGGGTATCGCCTCGCCACACCTCGTGCGTCTCCTCGTCCATCGTGAGATCTGCAAATCGCAGGCGCAAGTCTCCTCGCTCGGAGCTCGAGCGCCGCAGCAGGGCCTTTGATCTCGCCACGACCTCAGCCAGAGAGAAGGGCTTCGCGACGTAGTCGTCGCCTCCTGCGCCGAGACCTGCCACCAGGTCACGCACCTCGCCGCGGGCGGTGAGGAAGAGCACGGGCACGTCGATCCCGTCAGCGCGCATCCTTCGCGTGACCTCGAGACCGTCGAGATCAGGGAGCATCACGTCGAGCACGACAAGATCGAACTTCCTTTCCTGTACGAGCGCGAGAGCCTCACGGCCGCTACGGGCTTCGGTCACGTCGTAGCCCTCGTAGCGAAAGACCGTGGCGACGGTGTCCACGATCGAGGGCTCGTCGTCAACGACGAGGATCATCACGTGGTCAGGTCCGCGGCAAGAGGACGTAGGCGATTGCGACGAACTGGATGGTGGCGCCGATAACGGTGCACGCATGGAAGACCTCGTGGAATCCGAAGACCGAAGGCACGGGGTTCGGCTTTTTCAGGGCGTACACGACGGCCCCGATGGTGTAAGCGAGCCCTCCCGCCAGTACGAGCAGGAACCCGGGCCAACTCGCGCCCCGGACGAGCTGGGGCGATACGGCCATCGCCGACCAGCCGACGACGACGTAGGGCAGTGCGACCAACCACTGTGGCGCGTAGAGCAGCAGCTGACGGATCAATATGCCGACGACCGCTCCGCCCCACACGAGCGCGAGAACGACGATTTGGACTGTGCCCCTCAACGCGAGTGCTGCGACGGCTGTGTAGCTGCCGGCGATGCCGATGAAGATCGTGCTGTGGTCGGCCCGCTTCATCCGCCGGCTCGCGGTCGGCCCCCAGTGGCCCCGGTGCAACAAGGAGCTCACGCCGAACAGCACCAGAAGCGAGACCACGTAGACGGTGAGCGCCACACGCTCTTCGGGCGAGCGCGCGTTGGAGATCAGGATCGGTCCGGCGACGAGCACCGCGAGCGTTGTCCCGACGTGAAGCCAGCCTCGCATGAGGGGTTTATCGTCGAGCCTCGGCTCCCGCGTCGCCGGGACCTGTGACGTGCCCTCCGCTATCACCCGTCCAGTGTGCCACCGGCTTCGACACACGGGCGAATGCCTGGCGGAGCTCTCAGCTCACTCTCAGCGCTGGCTTGTCTCGCCCCCAGTCGTACCGGCGACACTGGCCGTGACAGCCCCTCTGAACCCGGACGACAATGCGAACTGTTCAAGACACGAGGCGCGGCTCCACCGATGATCTGTCTCTGGAACCGTCCGCTCGGCCCACCGGCCGCATGCCCAGCGGCCGGAAGCTGAACTCGATGCAGCGGCGGCGAATCCGGGTGAAAGCGAGGCGAACGGCCCGGCGAGAGCGCCGGCGGGCCCGCCGTTATGTGTTCGGGCGTCATCCGATCGCCAGCTCCGCCGTTGGTGCTGTCTTTCTCCTCACGCCGGTCTGGGTCTCGCTCGGCCTGGCACTCCACAATCCCTCGCTCGGAGTCACGATGCCTGCCCGGTTCGCCGAGTGGGCGCGCGAGCACGGAGCAGGGCCGGTAGTCGGGTGGGTGGAGAACTTCTACTACGAGCACAATCCCCCGCCGGTAGGGGGTCGCCCGCCTAAAGGTTCGATACCGCCTCCCACGACTGCGGTCCGTGCCTCTGTCCCCTCACCAACGCACAACGGCCTCGTCCCCCTTCCCGCGCCAGCACCAATCAAGCCGATCGCCTCGCCGCCAATACCTGGCGAGGGCGAATGGCACGCCGCAGGTCGCCTCGTGGATGGAGTGCCGGCCATCTACGAGGCCTTCCTCCGGCCAGATGCGGTCCACACGAGCCTCGTCGCAGGCGTGGCGTGGATCGACACGAAGCTCCTCAGGGCGACCTTGTACTCGGGCAGCATCATCCCGGGAGGTGGACCCTACAAGTACACGGCTCCAGTGCTGCCGGCCGCAGCCCGCTCGCTCGTGGCAGCGTTCAACGCCGGCTTCCTCATGAGCGACGCCGAGGGCGGCTACTACACACAGGGAAAGATGGTGCTCCCCCTTCGCACGGGCGCTGCCTCGGTCGTCGTGTACCGCAACGGGTCTGTACAGGTTGGTTCGTGGGGCAGTCAGGTCCACATGACGCCTGATGTCGTCTCCGTACGCCAGAACCTGAGACTGCTCGTCAGCAATGGGAAGCCAGTTCCAGGACTCAATCCGTACGACAACTACATCTGGGGAGCGACACTCGGCGGGGCCGACGACGTCTGGCGCTCCGGCCTCGGCGAGACGGCGAACGGCGCCCTCGTCTACGTGGCCGGCCCGGGCCTCAACATCACTTCGTTGGCCAACCTCTTGGTCCGAGCTGGAGCGGTCCGCGGGATGGAGCTCGACATCAACACCGATTGGGTCGACTTCGCCACCTTCAAGCCCGCATCGAGCACGGGGATGGCGTCCGCCGCGAACGGCAGCAACCTCCTCTCTGACATGATCGGCCAACCCGACCGCTATTTCGCCTCCTGGTGGGCGAGGGACTTCTTCACGATGTCGGCTCGGTAACACACCGGCAGACCTCCCAGCCCTCGGGCGTTACACGGTCTCTCAACCCGGCAGCCGCCGGAAGACCGCCCGCGGCAGCACCCGCAGCACTGTCGAGACTGGGCCGAGAATCCTCGGAACGTAAACGACCTGGTCACCGCGCTCAAGTGCGGTCGCCACCGCGCGCGCCACGATGGCGGCATCAGTGCTGAACGGCGCCTCGGAGCGGCCCGCAGTCATGCGTGTCCGCACGAATCCCGGACGGACGATCGTGATCGTCACGCCCGACCCGGCAAGGGCATCGGCAAGCGCGAGCGACAGCCCGTCGAGAGCGGCCTTGCCTGCCCCGTAGACGAAGTTGGCCCGCCGCACGCGGAGACCGGCGACAGACGACAGCACGACGATCCGGCCGCAGCCCCTCGCTGTCATCGCTCGGGCGAACTCGAGCATCGCAGCTGCTGGTCCGCCGGCGTTCGTCGCGAACATGTTGAGCACGCGCTCTGGCACAAGCTCCTCGATCTCCGCGGTTCCGAGGTCTCCCGCAGCCACGAGGAGCAGGTCCACGTCTCCCATGGCCTCCTCCGATCGCCTCACGAGGGCCGACACGTCTGCGGCACTTGTGACGTCGCAAGTGACGGCGGTGACTTCGCTCACGCCCGCCTGCAGGAGCTGCGACCTGGCCGCCTCGAGTGACCCCGCGTCGCGTCCGGCCAGGACGACGCGATCGAGCCGGCGCTGCGCGAGCTCGTCGAGGATCGCGAGGCCAATTTCCGAGGTGCCGCCGAGAAGGACGGCCGACTGGGGCATTCCGGTCGCGTCGTTCACTCAGGTCCGCTTTCGCGAGAGGGACAGCCGTCGACCGAGGTCGGACACCATCAGCCCGCCAGGATCGCTCTCGTCCCGCACAGCCTGCCAGTCGTCCAGCCTCGGATACATCTGGCGAAGCATCTCGGCTCGCAGCCGCCCGTCCTTCGCCAGGTACACCCGACCGCAAGCGCTGGCCACGAGCTCGTCGAGGTGGTCCAGCTCATGGGCAAGCCCGGGGATGCCGAGGGGCAGATCGAGCGCGAGCGTCCATCCTTCGATCGGGAACGAGAGCGGTGCGGGGCTTCCGGGACCAAATCGCTTCAGGACTGCGAACGGTGACGGGAAGCCCCTCTCACTCAGTCGCGCGATCACTTTCCTCACCAGGTCCTCGGCGCCGAAGGGGACGACGAATTGGTACTGGGTGAAACCGCGACGCCCGTACAGGCGGTTCCACGAACCGACGCCGTCGAGCGGATGAAAGTAAGAGGTCACCAGTTGAAGCTGCCCGTGGCGCCGGCGGGGCGCTCGCCGGTACCAAGCCTCGTTGAACATCCTCACTGTCGCCTCGGTCACGAGCCTCACGGGGGGCACGATCGGCACCTCGAGGAGCTGGCGCGGGTCGTAGGTCAGCAGACCCGCCGCGTCCTCCCGCCGTAGCGCTGCCTCGGCGGCGGCCTTCAATGTGTGGTTGGCGAGGGTGACCACGCCGCGACCCAGGGCTCGCCCGCCGCGCAGACAGTCGACCCAGGCAACGGAGTACTGGTAGGAACGGTCGCCCTCGGTCATGAGAGCCATGCACTCTTCGAGGTCGCGTCCCCTGGCGGTGTCGACGGTCATGAGGGTCGTCTCGATCGGGATCAGCTCGAAAGTCGCCTCGAGGATGATTCCGGTGAGGCCCATGCCTCCGACCGTCGCCCAGAACAGCTCAGGGTCCGAGTCGGGAGTGACGACCCGCTCGCCGACGGGTGTCGCGAGACGGATCGAGCGGACGTACCGGCCAAAGGAGCCGTCGACGTGGTGATTCTTGCCATGCACGTCGGCGGCGAGCGCCCCGCCGATGGTGACGAAGCGCGTTCCTGGCGTGACCGGCACGAAAAAGCCACGAGGCACTGACTGCCGCAGGAGCGACTCGATGCTGAGCCCGGCTTCGGCTCTCACGATGCCGGAGCATGTATCGAACTCGAGGATCTTGTCGCAGGCCGTCAGGTCGACGACCAGCCCGCCGGCGTTCTGAGCGGCGTCGCCGTATGAGCGCCCGAGGCCCCTTGGGATGAGGGATCGTCCACAGCCGCCCGCGGCGGTGACCACGGCCTCAGCCTCGTCGAGCGTGCGAGGACTCGCGACTTCAGCGCAGGAGGCAGGGCTACCGCCCCAACCGGTGAGGCGTCGTCGTTGGGAAGTCGTCACGTCCCGAGCGCGAGGACTACCAGCGTCAGGAAGAGGGCTCCCACTGCCTGCAGGCTACGACTCCTCAGCGCAAGCTCCTCTGGGGCGCCGCCTCGGCCGGCAGCCAGCGCCTGCTCTAGGACGAGGACCGCGACGGTGAAAGGCACGATCGACAACAGGATGAAGGGCCCATCGTGCACCCGGTCGTCAAGCCCGTGCCAGCGTGCGATCGCCCAGGCGGAATATCCGCCCACGCTGACCAAGGCTGAGAGCTGGCGCACGATTGCAAGGAAGCGGCTCCGGTACCAGGCGAGCGCCGCGCGATGCTGGGAGCGCGCCTCGTCGAGGGTCATGAGCTCCGCCGTGCGCTTGCCGCTCGCGATGAGAAGGGATCCGGAGCAGGAGACGACGAGGAACCACGGTGAGATGGCGATGTGAGCGGCTGCGCCCCCGGCGATGGTCCGCAGGACGAAGCCGGCCGAGACGCAACAGAGCTCGACCACGGGTACGCGCTTCAGCCGCAACGAGTACATGAGGGAGATCGCGCCGTAGACGAGCATGACGACGCCGAGCTCTGCTCCACCGACGAGGAACCCTCCGGCGATCGCGAGCACGAGGAGCGCGCCGCCGAGCGTGGAGGCTGCTGCAGGCGAGATCTCGCCGCTCGCCACCGGCCTCGCGCACTTCACCGGGTGGTGCCGGTCCGACTCGGCGTCGACGACGTCGTTGATGAAATAGACGCCCGACGAGGCCAGACAGAACAGGATGGCGGCTCCCGCTGTCCTGCCGAAGGTCACGGGATGCCCAACGACGACGGCGGCGGCCGGAGCGGCGAACACGAGAAGGTTCTTCACCCACTGGCGGGGCCGAGCGCCTGCAAGCGCGGCACGCCACACCGGCCGACTCGACGAACCGCCTACTGAGCTCGGCCGCCACGCAACCCTCACCTGGCCCATCGTGTTCTCAGTCTTACCAGTGAGCCCTGCTGGAGGGCGCTCGAAAGCACCCAAATCCGACGATTCTCAGCTGGCGCTCAGTTGGCAAGTGGGTGTCGCTCAGCGAAGCGTCCGTCGCGGAGCGATGTCAATCGAAAGGGTCCTTGACGGAACACGGCTTCCCATTTAGATTGCGACTGAACATCGATTCGAAACCTGGGCAACCTGGGAAGATGCCGCAGGTCCACGCAGCCGAGACGGGTTGGGGGGAGCACAGTGGCACGCTCCGGACGCATAGCGATCGTTACAACGATATTGGCAGTGGCTCTGTCACTGGTGGTCTTCACCGCGATGGCGTTCGTCCGTACGAGCCCGCCTACCGTCGACTTCACCGCGAACCACCAGACGGGTGCACCCGTCAACATGACATTGCAGAGCGTGGGCACCTACGGTTCTGGCATTCACCCGTTGTGGGTCTCCTACCTGACAGAGGATCCGCAGGGTAACTGGGTGCACACCACGCTTTGGGATCTGCCGGCTTACACACGAATCAACGTGACAATCCTTCAGTACGACTCCGGCAGCCCTCTCCGCAACCAGCAGATCGGACAGGTACAGGGGACCATCGGCGGCACGATGACCGTGAACGGCAAGACGGTGAAGGTCCTCAACTCGAACGCCGGCAACGGTGTCGCTCACACTTTCTCGATCCCGACGCTCGGCATCAACGTCCCGCTCTACGGCAACAACGGGAACGCCAATCTCTGTGGGGCCGCGCCGTGCACGACAAGCTCGCCTCACAACGTCATCAAGTTCTCGTTCAAGACACCCGGGCCCGGTCAGTACGCCTGGCAATGCTTCGTGCCCTGCGCTGGCGGCTTCCTCTACGGCAACGGCGGGCCTATGCAGACGATCGGTTACATGGACGGCTTCCTGAAGGTGGTTGACTGATGTCGAGCAGCACGCCTGGCGATACAGCTTCCAGCTCTGCGGCGCCCGGCCGGTCGGGAGGCGGAACCGGAGGACCGCGCCACTTCCGGGTGATATTGGGGATCTGGGCACCGCTCGCGGTGGTGACGGACGTCCTCTTCTACTTCCTCGCCGGACCCCACATCCCGCCGGGCAAGATGACGAGCTCGGCCGGCGGAGCGCAGCTCGACTTCAACATCCTCTTCATCATCGCCTTGCCCGTGATCCTCGGAGTGTGGGTCTTCATGGGTTACGCGATCTGGAACTGGAGAGCTTCACGGCTCCCAGGAGACCCAGAGGTGAGCCCGAACTCCCACGGCAACTTCAAGGTTCAGTTCGGATGGATCGCCGCGACCAGCACGATCGTCATCGGGATGTTCGTCTTCGGCACCATCCAGCTCATCGTGCCGGCAGGTGCGGGTGGAGGCGAAGGACCGACGCCGATCTGGACTCCTCAGTCCGGAACGGTGCTGCCAGTGCAGGTGATCGCCCAGCAATGGAAGTTCACCTACCGCTACCCCACTTTCGGAGGATTCGAGACCACCTCGCTCGTGCTGCCTAACGACACCACGATCGCGTTCCACGTGACCTCACTCGACGTCATCCACGACTTCTGGGCCTACCAGCTCGGGGTCAAAGCTGATGCCAACCCGCAATCGGACAACGTCGCGTTCACCACCACGAACCAGATCGGTGGGTTCACCGTGCGATGTGACGAACTCTGCGGTCTCTGGCACGGGGCGATGTTCAACTACGGCAAGGTCGTGAGCAAGGCAGCCTTCGAGACGTGGGCCACGGCCACGAAGGCTGCGCTGGCAGACAACACGAAGTACTTACCAGCCTTCGCGTGGACGTACGTGCCTGACGCGAACGGAGCCGACGGCGGGTACTACCCCGACAACGTCGACCCTTACAGCAACATCGAGATCTACGGCGCTCAGAAGACGAAGGTGTGAAGCCCATGGCCATCGACATGTCCGCCGAGACAGCCCGCCCCGATGAGCCCCCGGAGCCTGTAGCTTCCGTCGCAGGTGGATCGCCTTCGACGCCCAGCCGTACGGGAGGCATGCCCGCCTTCATGCAGCAGAACATCGTGACCGCCGCGATAGGCGCCGTAGTGGGCTACCTCTTCGGCCACTGGGTCGGCAACATGATCGCCGCGAACTATGGGTACATAAGCGGATTCAGCGGCCAGAACGACGTAGCCATCGTCCTCGGGCTCTCCTTCGGAGCGTTCGGTTGGCTGCTCGGGGTCGGCGCCCTCAACTACCCGCTGGCCAAGATCATCGGGCGTGAGCCCGCGCCCGAGGCGGAGACCGACAACTGGACCAAATACCTCCGTTTCACGACCGACCACAAGGTCGTCGGGATCCAGTACTTCTTCGGGGTCTTCACGTTCTTCCTCACAGGTGGCCTGCTCGCCATGGCGATCCGGACCGAGCTGCTCTACCCGACCAACCACCTGATCGGGCCTGGCACTTACATTGCGATAGTGGGCGAGCACGGCACGATCATGATGATGATGGCTTCATCGCTCGTGGTGGGGCCGCTTGGGAACTATCTCGTCCCACTCATGATCGGCAGCCGCCGGACGGCCTTCCCGAGAGTCGAGGCATCATCGTTCTGGCTCTTCACGGCCGGTTACCTAGTCATTCTCTGTGCCCTCCCCCTCGGTGGGTTCCCAACCGGCTGGACCGGATACGCACCCCTCCAGACCCAGGGCGCGGGAGGTATGGACGCCTACCTGGTTGGTTTCGCAGTGATCGGGATGGGCATGATCCTCGCCGGGTTCAACCTGATCGCGACCATCATCCACTACCGGGCTCCCGGCATGTCGTGGTCGCGGCTACCGATCTTCGTGTGGTCGATCCTTGCAACCTCGGCGCTTCTCAGTCTTGCCACCCCGACGCTCGTCGCGGCTGGGCTCTTCGGCATACTCGACCGCACCGCACAGACGGCGTTCTTCGTGACAGAACGCGGAGGCAGCGCCTTCTTGTGGCAGAACCTCTTCTGGTTCTTCGGCCACCCTGAGGTGTACATCATGGCGCTCCCCGGCTTCGGGATAGTCGCCGAGCTGCTGCCGGTGTTCTGCCGAAAGCCATTGTTCGGGTACCGCGTGGCTGCTGCCGGCATGTTCGGTGTCGCCCTGCTCTCGTTCTTCGTCTGGCAGCACCACCTCTTCCAGAGCGGCATCAACCCCGACATGC
Source organism: Acidimicrobiales bacterium (assembly GCA_052146895.1). Classification (GTDB taxonomy): domain Bacteria; phylum Actinomycetota; class Acidimicrobiia; order Acidimicrobiales; family Bog-793; genus Palsa-601. Next base: position 5,543 of record JBKQLZ010000056.1, on the reverse strand, counting down.
GACCGCTGTTCATGCTGACCACCGAGCTCATCTCGATCCCGACGGGATTCATCTATCTCGTCACGCTCGGGACGCTGTGGAAAGCCCGCATGCGATTCGAAGTGCCGATGCTCTTCTGCCTCGGGATGCTGTTCAACTTCCTGATCGGTGGAGTCACCGGCGTCTTCTTGTCTGACGTGCCCGTCGACGTGACTGTCCACGGCAGTTTCTTCGTCATGGCCCACTTCCACTACACGATCATGGGCGGGCTCGTGTTCGCCATGTTCGCAGGTATCTACTACTGGGCGCCGAAGGTCACGGGCCGGACGTTCAATCAGAAGTGGGGCAAGATCCACTTCTGGACGATGTTCATCTTCTTCAACCTGACGTTCTTCCCGCTGTTCATCGTGGGTCTGCTCGGCCAGCCTCGCCGGGTCTTCCAGTACGCATCGAACCTGCAGGTCTGGAACGACTTCTCCTCGGTGTGCGCGTTCTTGCTCGGTGCGTCGTTCCTGATCTTCATCGGCAACTTCCTCTGGACGATCATCATCGAGCCGAACCCGGCGCCTGACAACCCGTGGGACTCGCTCGGCCTCGAGTGGCAGACAGCGACGCCGGTGCCGTACTACAACTTCGATCGGATCCCCGTGATCACGAATGACCCCTACCACTACAGCGAGCCTGGTGCGGCGCCCGTAGCCGACCTCACCCCGCTACCCCCGAGAGTGGCACCCTCTTCTCCACAACCCGAGCCCGCCTGAGCCGCGAGGACGACGACACCATGAGTCAGACTGACATTGGCCAGGATCACGGACCCGGAATGCAGACGCCCGGCAACCTGACTGAGACACCTGAGGAGCTCGCGTACGAGCTGAGGGCACAAGAGGGCTCGATCTGGACCGGCACGCGTCTCTTGATCGGTATCGGCATCTTCACTTACGCGTCGCTTGCGTTCGCCTACTTCTACCTACGCTCCACCGACAGCTTCGCCCTCTGGCGCCCCGTGGGGGTCACTGCACCCACGGCCGACGGCGCAGCGATCATGGCCTTCATGCTTGCCGGCGCCGGTCTTGCCGTCCTCAGCACGCGCCGCCTCAAGTCCAACCAGGCAGTCGACTTCCAGGTAGCCGGGTGGACGACTGTCCTGTGTGGGGTGATCGCTCTCGCGCTGCAGATCTTCGAGTTGACGAAGCTGCCGTTCTTCCCCGGCTCGAGCGGCTACTCCTCCTGCTTCATCGGCTGGGCCACCCTCAACATCGGCACGATCGTGGGCTCGGTGTACTGGTCTGAGACGTTGCTCGCTCGGTTCTTGCGATTGCGGAGGGCATTCGCTGACGAAGGCGGAGCGAGTGACTCACCGCTGCCGGCCGCGAGGCTCTTCAGGGCGAATGCCGACGGTGCCGCCGCATTCTGGTGCTTCGTGGCTGCCGGAGAGATCTTCTTCTGGCTCCTCTTCTACGTGATCTAAGGAGGTCGACGTGCTTGCCCAAACCTCCTGGACCGGCGCTCAGGCGCTGACCGCGGTGATCCCACTCGGGACGTTCATCGTGGTGCTCGTCGTGGCCTTCTTCCGGCGCAGGCCCAACGTTTGAGCGGGCGGGCCGTGACAAACGGCCCTAAGGGCGCCGTGCGGGCTCTGCCGGCGCAGTCAAGGCGCACAGAGCGGGCCCTGGCGCGCCCGTCGTTATCCGCAGCGGCCCTGTTATGTCTCGTCATCGCCCTCGCCCCACCACTTTCCTCGTGGTCACACCGCTACTCGACTTGGGAAGCGCTTCAGTACGGGCTTGTCGCAGTCGTCGTTCCTGCCCTGACGGTGCTTGGTGCCCCCTGGCGCCTTCTTGGTCTCGGGCCGGCGTTCACGCGACTCGAGCAACGCCGTCCGCTCCAGCCGGGAGTCGCCCGAGCCACCGCCCTCCTCGTGCCGGCGCTCGTCCTGCTTGCAGTCTGGCGCTCTCCGGCTCTCGTCGACCGGTTGGCGAGCAACTCATGGCTCGTTCTCGCCGAGGCAGTGACTCTCGTGCCGGCAGGAATCGCAGTGTGGCTGGAGCTGGTGCCGTCCGCGCCGCTCACGCCGCACCTTCCCCCCTACCTCCGGATCGCTGTCGCGGCTGTGACGATGTGGACCATCTGGATCCTCGCTTACCTGCTCGGCCTGGCTGGCACCAACACCTACCCCGCCTACGCGCACGTCGCTCACCGGGCTGTGAGCGTTGCGGCCGATCAGCAGTTGACGGCGGGCGTCATGTGGCTCGTCGCGGCCTGCGCCTTCGTTCCCGTCGTGTTCGCGAACCTCATGACCTGGCTGCGCAACGAACCGCTGGAGCAGAGTTCTTAGACGGCAGGCAGCCCCACTGCGGGAAGGTGGGTGTTCAAGATCTTGTCGGCCGCCTCGATGTCGGTCAGCACGATGATCCGGTCGTCTGTCAGGTCCTGCTCGTCCTTCACAAGATCCCGCTCGGCCGCTGCGTCCTTCGGCGAGCTCCAGAGCGCCTGAACTGCCTCGATCGCCCCGAGGCCGTCCGATGTGGCCCAAGTGGTGGCCGTGTTGACGAGCCTCCCGATGTACTTCCCCGAGGACGAACCTGGCACCTCGATGTTGGAGAGGTCGTAGATGGACTCGCTCGTGTACGAGCAAGCCTGCTGATCGTCAGCTAGGAGTCGTGGGACCACGGCGCGATCGGACGCGTCCAGGCCGTTGGCCTTTTCGTCGTGGTAGAAGCCCAAGGCCTCGGTCACAGCAAACGCGCACGAGTCGATCCCGGCGTTGAGCTGCTTGATGACCGTGGTATCTCCGGATATCTGCACCGATCGGGAGGCGTGCTGGGGGAGGTCGGTGACAACGGCAACGGCCGCGACGACGATGACTGCCGCCGCGATGAGGTAAGGGGGCCTTTTGTACCACGGTGTCGTCGTGACCTCGAGGACCTCGCTCATCATTGGGTCGCCGGAAGCAAGTACTCGGCCTCCGTAGCGATGCCGGAGCCGAACTTCTCGATCGTGGAGGACGGCAAAGTGAACTTCCCTTTCCCGACTTGGTTTGCGAAGGGGGTTGCCTGTGCGCGGAGGGTCCCATCGGGGTCGATGAAGTAAAGCACGTCCGTGTGGGAGACAGTGGAAGTGGTCGGCTGTGCTTCCACCGTGATCCCGTAGGCCTTCCAGACCGCGTTCAGTTCCGCAAGAGGGCCAGTGAGGAACTGCCAGTGCTCTCGACCGGTCATGCCCTTCGTGGCAGCCGAACTGGAGGTCACTGAGGTGGCGAGTGGATCTGTGTTCACGGTCAGGAACTCGACCCGGTTCCCATCCCCCGCTTTGTCTAGCGCCGCCATCCCCGACGACAGCTCCCGTTCGAGAATCGGGCAGACGTCGTCACAGCGCGAGTCGAAGAAGGCGAGCACAACCACCTTTCCCCGAAAGGCCGAAAGAGACACGGGTTCGCCCGCCGGGCCGAGGAGCGAGAATGCCGACGCCTTGCCGGGACCGGCGCCCTGCAGGGACATCATCGCCCCGATGGATGGCTGCAGGTCCGGGGGGGTCGTCCCGTTCGGGACTCCGCTCGTAGCCAGCGTTGGCGGGTCGGTTCCGGTCGGGATCGGGGTCCCCTTGCCAACCGGCCCGCCGAAGAAGTGATCGAGGACGAGCCCGCCGAGACCGAGAGCCATGCAGGCGACGATCGTCCAGATCACTGCCTGTCGAGGCACCTTTGGCGGCGGCTCAGCGAGCGCAGCCTTGCGCTCGGCATCAGACATCGCGCCGGGGAAGCTCACCGCCGGGAAGGCTACCAACAGGCGACCAGCGGATCAGGGCCGCGGGACGGCTCAGGTGCCGTCCAGGGCTTTTCGCGGTGCAAAGGCTGTGTCCGCCTGCTGTCTCAAGAGGGCCCGATCCACCATCTCCGAGAGGCTGCCGTGCTGCGCGATCCCCCTCTGGATGACGATGACGAGCGCAGGCAGGGCCCAGAAGTCCCCGCATACCCACAGGATCGCCGCGCCGATCTGCTGGTCGGCGAAGGGGTTGAGGGTGACACCAGGGATGTGGTTGTAGACCGGGTACCAGGAGCTGCTGCTGAAGATGCTGAGCGACATCGCGAGGACGAACATCACGAGGTTCGTCCCGATGATGGAAGCGCCTTGGCCGACCGACGACAGCTTCGGCTTCATCGGGTAAGAGGGGATGATCTGCAACCAGAAGAGCATGCCGCCGAGGACGAAACTCGAGTGCATCAGCCAGATATGAATGTACTGATTGTTCTCCGCGGCGTCGAAGAGCTTCGGCACGTGCCAGATCACCATCGCGATGTTCAGGAGGATCACTCCCGTCCACGGTGCACGCAGGCCGCGGCCGATCGCCCGAAGTGGAGCACTCCAGGAGTCAAGGAGCAGCGCCCGCATCACGCGCCGCCGCGCGCGCAGAGGAAGTGAGAACAACAGTGGAAGCCAGGGTGCACCGATGACGATGAGGCCAGGTGCGAAGAACATGAGCATGACGTGCTCGATCATGTGGACGAAGAAGTAATCGTCGGCCCAGTAGTCGATCGGCGACGTGATCGTTATCAAGAGCAGGGCGATCCCTGCGTAGAACGCGATCGCCCGAATGCGCCGTGCCCGGGCTCGCCGGGCGATGGAGCGCCGGTTCAGGCGCCACAAGCCGATCTCGTGGGCAGCGACGACCGCAGCTGCGATGACTACGAACGGGTCGAAAGACCAATGGTCGAGTACGTAGCTCACCGGAAGAGAACCGTACCAGGACGCTCGGCGGCAGTACCGGTGCTACGGGAGATGATCGCCCGCAAATCTGCCGGCAGGTCGCTCAGGCGCCCTCGGCTCGAGCAGGCGCGCGCGACCGGCCGCGCATCGCCGGGATCAGGTATCCGAAGCCGGCGATGACGGGGCCGAGGAACATGAGCACCATGCCGAGGAATCTCGTCGAGAGGTCGACGGTGAGAAGACCGCCCGCGCCGGAGATCCCCACACCGATGAGCCCAATCCAGCCGACCGCCAAGTAGATGCGGGTCGAGCGCCGCACGCGTGCGAGGAGCACGGCGGCTCCTAGAGCGAGTGGGAGCCCGAGGAGGGCGTGGACGAGGTAGATCGCCTCTCCTCCGGCGGGCAGCCAGCCGCTCGGGCGGCCCATCGAGACGGCGAACAGCGCCATGATGCCCAGGAGGAAGTTGACGGCGGTCAGAGCGGCCAGCGCGAGGGCCCACCGGTCATTGATGCCGTCACCGGTCACTTCGTCCCCACGCTCTGTCGTCGTCACAACTTGGGTGGCGGCTCCCATGGCCGCGGCCGCCTGCTGGTCTCCGGCGGGCGCTTGCTTGCGGGCCTGGTAGGCCTCCGGCTCCTCGTGGATCAGGTGCCACCAGGCACCAATCGCGAACAGGGCGAACACCGGCCACTCGATTGAGTAGACCCAGCTCAGGGTATTGCCGCCCAGTGCCCTCGTCGCCTGCCAGTAGCCGGCGGCCGCACACCCGGGAGCGACGATTGCGACCTCCAGGTGAAGCAGCAGTGCTCTAGGGGACAACCAGCGCTTTCGCACGCACGCAGCGTAGGCGGCCGACGATC
>JBKQLZ010000055.1:0-4457 GCA_052146895.1 Acidimicrobiales bacterium | reverse complement strand
GGAAGATCGTGGTCGGGAACCGGAAGGCGAAGTCCTCGGTGAAATCGCAAGAGCCCTCGGTGCATATGCGCTCGATCAACTCCGAGCAGACGGACCGGATCCGTTCATCGAGGCGCGCGACCTGCTTCACCCCGAAGTAGTTGGAGAGGACGCGGCGCCATTTCGTGTGCTCCGGCGGGTCGAGCATGACGGGGATCGCCGTGTACCGCGGGTTCGGCTGGAGAGGCGTCAGCGCGTGGCTCGAGAAGGTCCGGGTGTCCTGCATGCCAGAGACGATGAGGTCGCGGTCGAGCGGGAGATAGTAGGCGCCACCCGGCTCTTCGACCCGCACCATCCGGTACTCGTCCTGCAGCGCGTCGTAGCGGCCGAACGCAGTCATCGCCTCGCCAGCCCCGACGAAACGGAAGTCGTGAACCACTGGGCACGCGCGCTCGCCTCCGGTCATCGCGTCTTGCATACACCACCGCAGCGGTGGGTGCGACCGGTGAGCGAACAAGGCGGCGTCGTTCGTGATGGGTCGACTCCTTCCCCGCAGGGCCGCCGTTGGCATCATGGCGCGTGCCAACTCACGCCTCGGGCAGGCGGCACCTCACTGATTGCTCTTGATGTGGGAGAGTGGCCCGAAGTGCGGGAGGGGAAGTGACGCGAGTGGCTGCGGATGACGGCACTCAGTCTCCGCGCCCCAAGCGCTGCCGCCTCCGGCGCTGGCTGCTCGGGAGCGCAGCCGTCGTCTTGATCGGTATCGGCGTGTTCGTCGTCTTGTGGGTCACGACCGACGCCCACGAAGTATCGCTCTCGACCGCCGACCAGCGCTTCCTTCACGACAAAGGCGCCAAAGCCGGCTTTGCCAAGCCAGGGCGGCCGGCGGAGGGCGTCTATGAGTACACGGGATCCGGTAGCGAGGCGCTGTCGCTCCCTCCGAAGACTCAGCACGAGGGTCCGATCATCCCTGGAACCGTGACCTACGGGGCGAACGGGTGCTGGACGCTCCGGCTGGACTACAGCGACAACCACTGGCAGTACACCATCTACTGCCCGGACGGGTCAGAGTTGCTCGAGACCGCCCGCGGTGGCTGGTATCAGTGGAACTTCGTCGCGACCACTGTGGCGGACACTGCGTCGTACACCTGCGAGCCCGCAGAGATCGCGGTGCCCGGCCCTCTTGCCCGCAACCGGCCGTATCGCTTCAGCTGCAGCGGGACGAATCATCCGCTCAAGCTTGGGCCGGTCACACTGGCAGGGACCGTCAAGTACCTCGGTGACGGGAGCGTGCTCGTCGACGGCGAGAAGGTGCCGGCCGTGCACATCCTGGAGGTCGCCAGCTTCACGGGAGGCCAGAAGGGCCAGGACGTCGCGAACACGTGGTACGACAGCGCCGACGGGCTGCCGCTCCAAGGCACATGGTCGACCGACGTGCGAACCCCGACAGCGATCGGGACCTCGACGCTCACTGCCAGCGGTCGCTACCAGCTGGACAGCCTCGACCCGCACGGCTGACGGGCGAGTCGAAGTTTGCGGATGAGCGATGCCGGCCGCGCCGGTTGTGTGAAGCTTCTTCGCGTGCCACGCCACCCGATGCGGCCACAGGACATAGCGCTTCTTCGTTGGCCTCAAGACCCGCAGCTCTCCCCTGACGCCTCGAAGGTTGCCTGGTTCGAGGTCTCCCTCGATATCGAACGCGACGAGCCGGTATCGAGCATCTTCGTCGGAACCACCGACGGCTCGGCGCCGGTCCGCCAGTTCACCGAAGGCCCGCACGACTTGTCGCCGCGGTGGTCGCCGGACGGACGGCACATGGCCTACCTCTCCGCCTCGGATTCGCGCCCGGTTCTCAAGCTCGCGCCGCTCGATGGAGGGGCCCCAATCGCGGTCACGTCGCCCGGTCCGGTCAGTTGGATCGAGTGGTCGCCGCAAGGAGACCGGCTCGCGCTCGTCGTCAACAAGGCCGCCTCCGAAGACTCTGCATCCGACAGCCCGCGCTCGCAGCACGCACCCCGTGTCGTCCGGGGCCTGTTCAACCGCCTCGATGGTGCTGGGTTCATCGAAGGCCGCGATCACATCTTCATCTACGACGTCGAGAAGAAGGCCTTGCGCCAGCTCACGTCCGGAGACTTCGATCACGCTCAGCCGAGCTGGTCACCGGACGGCTCGTCGATCACTTTCGTGTCCGACCGCTCTCGCGAGCGCAACGACCGCCACAGCGTGGGGGACCTCTGGACGATCGCCGTGGGCCGCCGTCAGGCCCCGCGGAGGATCGCAGGCGACGTCGCCGATGCGTCGTTCCCCTCTTTTTCTCCCGACGGGAGCCGCATCGCGTTCACAGGCTTGCTCGGGGCGGACCGTCTTGCCGGAAGAGACGGGAGGTTGCTCGTCGTCGACTCGGATGGTGCGAGCAGACCTGAGACCGTCGCACCTGGGCTCGACCGGCCGGTCGGCTTCACTCTCGCGCTTAAGCCGTTCGCTTGGTTGGGTCCCGACGAGCTCGTGTTCACCGTGGCGGACCGTGGAGCAGTCGACATCCGCCGCGCCCGGCTGGGTGAGAGATCTGCTCGCAGCGTCGTCGGAGGGGATCGCCAGGTCGCCGGGATCTCAGTCGCATCGACCAGAGCGCGGCCGGTGGTTGCCTTCGGATCCGTCTGGGTGGACTCGCCGCCGGAGATCTACATAGTTGAGCCCGATCGTAGGGGCCGGCCGCTGCTCCAAGTCAGTGCGGCCGGCGAGTCACTCAGGGCGGCGGTCACCCTTCTACCGGCCGAGCGGATGTGTGTCACCGCGCCCGACGGGCTCGAGATTGAGTACCTCGTGATCCGCCCGAAGCCGGAGCCGGCTGGCAGACGTAGCTCGGCGAGCCGGCCGCCTCTCCTCCTCGAGATCCACGGCGGCCCGCAACTTTACAACCCGATCTGCGAGCTCCTCACCTACTACCAGGGACTGGCCGGCGCCGGCTACGCCGTCGTGCTGCCCAATCCGAGAGGGAGCATCGGATACGGCGAGCGCTTCACCGGCCTTGCCCGGGGGGACTGGGGCGAGGGGCCTTTCGCGGACGTGCTGGCTTGTTCCGACGACGCCATCGCGCGGAAGATCGCGGACGGAAAGCGCCAGTTCGTCGCTGGCTACTCGTACGGTGGCTACCTGTCGTCTTGGGCCGTCGGCCACACCAAGCGCTTCCGGGCAGCCGCTATCGGCGCTCCGGTGACGAACCACGTCAGCCTCTTCGGCACCTGGGATGGCGGCAGCTACCTCGCCGATGCCGTGGACGGCGATCCGTGGTCTTCCCACGACCACGTCAGGGCACAGTCGCCGGTCGCCTATGCCCCGGCGTTCGGCACGCCAGTGCTGCTTTACGTGAACGAGGGGGACTTGCGCTGTCCTCCGAGCCAGAGCGACGAGCTCTACGCCGCGCTGAAGTGGTACCGGAGCGAGGTCGAGTACGTGCGGTATCCCGGAGGCTCACACCTGTCGGCGTTCCCCACGCTCGGTCCTCCTTCCCAGAACGAGGACCGGTTGCGCCGGATCCTCGCCTGGTTCGCAGGTCACGGAGGGGTGAAGGTCGACATACCGATGGAATGAGGGTTGTCGCCTGTCACTAACCTGAGACCGTGAGCGCCCTCTTGGAGCTGGACGGGCTCACCCGCAGGTTCGGGGATCTCACAGCTCTCGACGAGCTCTCGTTCTCGGTTGCCGCAGGTCAGGTCGTGGGCTTCCTCGGCCCGAACGGCGCAGGCAAGACGACAACGATGCGCGCCGTCTTCGGTCTCACCGATCTCGATTCCGGCACGGTGAGATGGAAGGGGGAGACGGTTGGTCCGGCGGACCGGCGGCGTTTCGGGTACATGCCGGAGGAACGAGGGCTGTACCCGGCGATGCGCGTCGGCGAGCAGCTCGAGTACCTCGGCAGGTTGCACGGGATGAGTGGGCCCGACGCACAGGCAGCGACGAAGGCTTGGCTGGAGCGTCTTGGTCTCGGCGACAGGGCCGAGAGCAAGGTGGACGCCCTCTCGCATGGGAACCAGCAAAGGGTGCAACTTGCGGCCGCAATGGTCCACAGCCCGGAGCTGATCATCCTCGACGAGCCGCTGGCCGGGCTAGATCCGACAGGTATTGACGCGATCGGCGAAGTCCTCGTCGAGCAGGCCCGCGCGGGTTGCTGCGTGCTCTTCTCCAGCCATCAGCTCGACCAGGTCGAAGACCTCTGCGAGGCGGTCACGATAATCGATCACGGTCGACTCGTTGTCTCCGGAAGGGTGGACGACCTGGCGAGCAGCGGGGCACGGCGTCTCGTGGTGCGCGTCGAAGGCGACCGTGAGGCTGCTTGGGTCCGAGGGGTCGCAGGGGTGACGCTGTCAGAGGTGGACGGAGGCGCTGCGCGGCTCGTGCTCGAGGAGTCGGTCGACAGCGAGGACGTGCTGAAGGCGGCGATGCAGGCTGGGCGGGTCACGGAGTTCGTCTTCGAGCGC
>JBKQLZ010000054.1:0-9942 GCA_052146895.1 Acidimicrobiales bacterium | reverse complement strand
GGGTCGAGGAAGTGCGACAGCTTGAGGGGCGTCTGGCCGCCCAGAGAGACGATGACCCCGGCGAGGGGTGCCTCGTCGGTCCCCGACTCGTTCCTCCCGGCATCTCGCTCTGCGTCGATGACGTTCGCCAGATCCTCGTCCGTGAGCGGCTCGAAGTAGAGCCGGTCCGAAGTGTCGTAGTCGGTCGAGACGGTCTCGGGGTTGCAGTTGATCATCACGGTCTCGTAGCCGGCTTCGTGCAGCGCCATCGAGGCGTGCACGCAGCAGTAGTCGAATTCGATGCCTTGACCTATTCGGTTGGGACCGGAGCCGAGGATGATGACCCGCGGCCTGTGCCCCGGCCGGACCTCGTCCTCGTCCTCGTAGGTGGAGTAGTGGTACGGCGTCTCGGCCGCGAACTCGGCACCGCAGGTGTCGACAGTCTTGAACGTCGGCTTCACACCTGCTGTCAGCCGGGCCGACCGCACCGACGGCTCGTCCGAGCCGAACAGGTAGGCCATCTGGGCGTCCCCGAAGCCGAGGCGCTTCGCACGGCGCCACTCGCGCCGGTCGAGGGCTTCGAGGGTCCCGAGCTCCTCGAGGTGGCGGCGCTCATTCACGATGAGCTCGATCTGGTCGAGAAACCACGGGTCGATCCCAGTCGCCTCCGCCAAATCCTCCACCGTCTTGCCCCTTCTCAGAGCAGACTCGACCTGGAAGAGCCGCTCGGGCGTCGGCACCTTCGCCCGCTCGACGAGCTCGTCGGTGGTCAACGAGTCGGAGTGGTGCTCGGCCCGGTCGGCGTTCAGGCCGTCCCGCCCGCGCTCGATCCCGCGGAGCGCCTTCTGCAAGGACTCGGGGAACGTGCGGCCGATCGCCATTACCTCCCCCACCGATTGCATGCGGGTGCCGAGGGCGTCGGGAGCACCGGGGAGTTTCTCGAAGGCCCAGCGCGGCACCTTCGTGACGACGTAGTCGATCGTTGGCTCGAAGCTCGCCGGTGTCGCCTTCGTGATGTCGTTCGCGATCTCGTCGAGGGTGTATCCGACAGCGAGCCGCGCTGCGATCTTCGCTATCGGGAAGCCGGTGGCTTTCGAAGCGAGAGCCGACGAGCGCGAGACCCGTGGGTTCATCTCGATCACGAGCATGTCGCCCGAGTCCGGGTTCACTGCGAACTGGATGTTCGAACCGCCCGTCTCGACTCCGACACGCCGGATGCACTTGAACGCTGCGTCCCGCATCTCCTGGTACTCGACGTCCGACAGCGTCTGGGCCGGAGCGACGGTGACCGAGTCGCCCGTGTGCACTCCCATCGGGTCGAAGTTCTCGATCGAGCAGATGACGACGCAATTGTCCGCCCGGTCGCGCATCACCTCGAGCTCGAATTCCTTCCAGCCGGCGATCGACCGCTCGACGAGGATCTCCGAGACCGGGCTGGCTGCGAGGCCCTCCCGCGCGAGCTGGAGGAACTCAGCCTCGTTGGCGGCTATGCCCGTCCCCGCTCCACCGAGGATGAACGAGGGCCGGACGATGATCGGGAACCCGATCTCGCGGGCAATCTCGACGGCCTCGTCCAGATGGTGGGCAAAGCCTGACGCCGGCACAGCGAGACCTATGTCGGTCATCGCTTGCTTGAAGCGGTCCCTGTTCTCGGCCGTGTGGATCGCCTCTGCGCTCGCGCCGATGAGCTCGACCCCTTGCGCCGCCAACACGCCTGCGTCAGCCAGCTGGGTCGCGAGGTTAAGCGCCGTCTGGCCTCCCATCGTCGGGAGAAGGGCGTCTGGCCGCTCCCGCTCGATGATCGCCTCCAGGACCTCGGCGTCGAGTGGTTCGACGTACGTCCGGTCCGCCAGGTCGGGGTCGGTCATGATCGTCGCCGGGTTGGAGTTGGCGAGGATGACGCGGTACCCCTCCTCGCGCAGCACCCGGCAGGCCTGCGTGCCCGAATAGTCGAATTCGCAAGCCTGGCCGATGACTATCGGGCCGGAGCCGACGACGAGGATCGACGAGATGTCGTCGCGCCTTCCCATCAGCGGGCCTGTTCCATCGCTGCGCGGAACTCCTCGAACAGATAGCGCGCATCGTGAGGGCCAGGACCCGCCTCAGGGTGGTACTGCACGCTGAAGGCACGCAGGTCGTCTCTCCGCAGGCCCTCGATGACGCCGTCGTTCAGGTTCACGTGCGTCACCGTGGCGCCGTCGACGGAGCCCGCTTCGACCGCGTAGCCGTGGTTCTGGCTCGTGATCTCCACCGAGCCCGTCTCGATCCGCCTCACTGGATGGTTGCCGCCGTGGTGGCCGAAACGCAACTTGTACGTCTTCGCGCCAAGCGCCCCCGCCAGAAGTTGGTGACCGAGGCAGATGCCGAAGATGGGCACCGTGCCGATCATCAGACGGATCTGGTCTGTGAGGTGCTCGAGAGCCGACGGGTCACCGGGGCCGTTCGAGAGGAAGATCCCGTCCGGCTTGCGGGCGAGGGCGTCGGCGGCCGAGGTCGTGGCAGGCACAACTTCCACCTCGGCTATCCGCGTGAGGTTGCGCAAGATGGTCGTCTTGATGCCGAAGTCGTACGCCACGACCGACAAGCCGGTGTCCTGCCCGCCCGGCGCCGCAATCGAGGCGTCGGGGCGATAGGGCGCAAGTGTCGTCACCTCTGCCACCAGATCGACACCCTCGGTCCCGGGCTCGGCTCTGGCGGCGGCTAGCAGGTCGGCCTCATCAGCAGTGCCGAGAGCACACGGCATCGCCCCCTGCTCGCGGATGTGGCGAGTCAGTCGCCTCGTGTCGATCCCTGTGATCCCGGGGATCCGGTGACGGATGAGGAACGACTCGATCCCTTCGGCCGATCGCCAGTTGCTCGGGCGATCGGTGACGTCGCGGACGACCACCCCTCGACAGAACGGCCGGCCGGACTCCTCGTCCTGCGGAGCGACGCCGTAGTTACCGATGTGGGGGTACGTGAACGCGATCACCTGGCCCGCGTACGACGGGTCGGTGACGACTTCCTGATATCCGCTGAGGCAGGTGTTGAAGACGACCTCGCCGGTCCCGATCCGAGTCGCAGGGCTGCCGTCGCCGGAATCGACGAGCGCTCCCATCGCTTCGCCCTCGAAGACCGCTCCGTCGGCAAGCACGAGGGCCGCCGGTGGGCGCACTCGCTGAGAGCTCAACGCTGCGCCTCCCCGTCGATCACGACGGGCTCTCCCTCGTAAAGGGTATGGCGCACCTTGCCGGTCAACTGCCGGCCCGCGTAGGGCGTGTTCCGGCTCCTCGACGCGAGGCGGCTCGGGTCGACCGCCCACTCGGCCGCTGGGTCGAAGACGACGAGGTTCGCAGCCGCGCCGGGTGCTACCGGCCCACCCTGACGCCCGCCCGACGCCGGGTCGAGACGGCCGATGCGAGCCGGGCGCCATGAGCAGGCAGCGAAGAGGTCGACCCACCCGAGCCGCCCGCTCATCGCGCCTGAGACGACCGCGAGGGCGGTCTCGAGCCCGAGCATGCCAGGAGGTGCCTCGTCGAAGGGGACCTGTTTCTTCTCGGGAGTGTGTGGTGCGTGATCGGTCGCCACGGCGTCAATCACTCCCTGCTCGAGCGCGGCCCGGAGCGCTTCCAGATCGGCGTCCTCGCGCAACGGGGGGTTGACCTTGAACGCGGAGTCGTAGCTCGCGACCTCGGCGTGGGTGAGCGACAGGTGATGAGGAGTCACCTCCGCGGTGACAGGGAGCCCTTCCGCCTTCGCTCGGCGGACGAGCTCTACCGATCCCGCCGTCGAGAGATGGAGGAAGTGCATCGGCGAGCGGGTCAACCTGACGAGGGCGAGATCACGGGCGAGCATCGACTCCTCGGCGAGCGCGGGTTGGCCCGCGATCCCGAGGCGGCTCGACCAGGCGCCCTCGTGCATGTGGCCCCCCGCCGCGAGCGAGTCGTCCTGGCAGTGCTGGGCGAGGACGATTCCGAGATCACTCGCGTACTCGAGCGCTTGGCGCATGAGGGACGCGTCTTGCACGCCCGCGCCGTCGTCTGTGAACAGGTGGATGCCGAGCGCCGCGAGCTCGGCCATCGGCGTGAGGTGCGTCCCTTTGCGGCCCACCGTTATCGCCGCTGCGACTGCCACTTGAGCAAGCGCGTCGCGCCCGAGCTCCAGCACGTCGCGCGCGATCGAGGGATTGTCGATTGCGGGCTGTGTGTTCGGCATGGCCACCACTGCCGTGTAGCCACCGAGCGACGCCGCCCGGCACCCCGTCTCGACGGTCTCGGCCACCTCTGCTCCCGGCTCACGCAGGTGGGTGTGGAGGTCCACGAGCCCAGGCGCGACTATGCAGCCTCCGGCATCGAGGACGTCCGCGCCATGGGGCGCCTCGAGAGACGAGTCGACCGCGACGATGCTCGCGCCCGAGATCAGCACGTCTCCTCGCCGCTCGCCTTGCTCGTCGACGATGGTCCCGCCGCGGATCAGCACCTCAGGCATCCGTCGCCTCGACTGTCACGCCTGCTGTGACGCCTGTGTCGCCGGCCCCGAGCAGGTGGAAGAGGACGGCGGATCGGATGAAGACTCCGTTTCTCACCTGACGGATCACGAGGGACGAGGGGAGGTCGGCCACCTCGGGCGCGATCTCCACCCCCCGGATCATCGGCCCAGGGTGCATGACGAGGGCATCGGCTGCCAGACGATCGGCACGCTCCCGCGTCAGGCCATACCGCTCGTGATACTCGTCGAGGTTGGGAAGAAGCACCTGACCGGCTCGTTCTGCCTGGATCCGCAGCAGGTAGACGACGTCGAGATCGGGGATGACCGAGTCGAGGTCCCCGGTCGCCTTCACGGGCCAACCCTCGAGCGACGGCGGCATGAGGGTGCGAGGCGCGACGAGGACCACTTCGGCGCCGAGGGCGGAGAACGCGAGGACGTTCGAGCGCGCGACCCGGCTGTGCTTCACGTCGCCGACGATCCCGATCCGCAGCCCTGCAAAGTCGGCCGAGCTCTGCGACTCCTCGGTCCCGCGGCGCTCGGCGAGCGCCTCGCGGATGGTGTAGCAGTCGAGGAGCGCCTGGGTTGGATGCTCGTGCTGGCCGTCGCCGGCGTTTATGACCGAAGCCGAGGTCCACGCCGTGACCTGGGCCGGCACTCCAGACGAGCGGTGCCGCACGACCATCGCGTCAACTCCCATGGCGTCGATCGTCTCGACTGTGTCGCGGAGCGACTCGCCCTTCTCGAGTGATGAGGTCGAGGCGGAAAATGACATGACGTCTGCAGAAAGGCGCTTGGCCGCGGTCTCGAACGAGAGCCGGGTCCGGGTCGAGGCTTCGAAGAAGAGCGTCGCGACGGTCTTGCCCCTAAGGGCTGGAACCCTCGGGATCGAGCGCCCAGCCACTTCCCGGAACGAGTCGGCCGTCCGCATGATGTCCTCGATGCCTTCCCGGCCGAGGTCGGCGATGGACAAGAGGTGGCGATCGTTCATCGTGTCGTCCTCTCGTCAGAGAGCTCACCGATCTCCACACCGTCCGCTGTGACATCGACGAGCTCGTCGCGGCGCGTGGGGAGGTTCTTTCCCACGTAGTCGGGCCGGATCGGGAGCTCACGGTGCCCGCGATCCACCATGACCGCCAGCTGAATAGCCCTCGCCCGGCCGTGGTCGGCCATCGCGTCCAGGGCTGCTCGCACCGTGCGGCCCGTGAACAGGACATCGTCGACGAGGACGACCGTCTTCCCCGTCAGGTCGAGCGGGATGTTCGTCACTTCCTCCGGCAGGACGGGCCGCAGGCCGATGTCGTCCCGGTAGAACGCCACGTCCAGAGTGCCGAACGGCACCGTGACTGCCTCGATGTCTGTCAGGACCCTCACGAGGCGCTCTGCCAGTGGCACACCGCCCGTCTGCAGCCCTACGACGACAACGTCGTCGAGGCCGTGATTGCGCTCGATGATCTCGTGGGCGATTCTCCGGAGCGCTCGGGACACCTCGTCGGCGTCCATCACCTGCGCGCGGGCAACAAAAACGCGCCCACCGGGGCGCGTCAACCTTCGTTCTCGTTCGGCCACTCGGGCTCCTCTTTCCGTCCGTTCGGGCCTCTCGGGACCCGCTTCACGTCCGAGAGCGCATAATAGCCCCCGCGGGAACCGCCCGCCGCCAGTTCGGCGACACAGTCATGTACCGATTGCTCAGGTATGGCCACTAACCGGTGGTCACACTGCAGTCTTGGCGTCCGTCACGCGACGGACAAGGAGGCACATAGTGAAGCTCAACCTCAAGTCCGTGGCAGGCCAGACTCCGGCGCTCGTGATCGCGACCGCTGCTCTGTGCTTGTCGCTCGGCACAGGCGTGGGAGTCGCTGCCACCGTGCTGAGCGGCCGTGCGATCGCCCCGCACAGCATCCCAGGGAACAGGATCGTCGACCACAGCATCACGAGCCAGCAGCTCGCCGTTCACGGCATCTCAGTACAGAAGTTGCACCTGGAACACGGTTGGACGTCTGAAGAGGGCAAGTACGGCACCGGGAATCCGGAGCTCGTCACGAATGGCACTGGCATCGCCTACCTCGCCGGCTCGCTCCACGGCGGCAAGTCTGACGTCGCGTTCGTGCTCCCGGCTGGCTATCGCCCAAGCCACGAGCTGTACATAAACATTTACACCCTCGACGGACGCAGCGGGATCCTCTTCATTCCCCCGAGCGGCAAAGTGGAGATCTACGACGGCGGTGCAACCTCGTTCGCGTCGCTCGCGGGCGTCTCTTTCCCTATCGGGCAATAGGCCTTAACCGATCCGGCAATAGCGGTCTGGCGTGCGGAGCTGACTGAGACCGTCGTTCGTTCATAGAACACCAGTTCGCCAAGGGTGATACACCCCCGTCGTAGCTTTCTCTCATGGCTACGGCGGCGGCGGGACTGGTCCGGACTCGGCAGCGGGTCTGTGCGATGTCGACGATCTCCGGCGGCGACGGGCCGCGCGCGCGAGTGCCCGGCACAGCGCCCGGCCCCGGCACGACGCCCGGCCCAGGCACAGCGCCCGGCCCCGGCACAGCGCCCGGCCCCGGCGCTTTAGAGGCTGTCGACCCGGCAGTGACCGCTGAGTTGACCGAGTTGTTGGACCAGACCTACCACCTCATGTCTGCAGCCGAACGGCGTTTCGTCGAAGGGGTACGCCGCTTTGCGGAGACCGAGGCGTACCGGGAAGACGGCGCGAGGTCGATGGCGGACTGGCTCTGCGAGCGCTACCAGATGAGCCGTCAGCGTGCGAACGGCTACGTGTCGGTCGCGACGGCGCTGCCCAACCTGCCGCGGCTCAACGAGGCTTACGAGGGCGGCGAGGTCTCGATCGATCAGCTACGTGCGATCGCACCCGTGGCCGATGCAGGATGCGATGAGGCCCTCGCGAAAGAGGTCCCAGGGCTGAGCGAGGCCCAATGCCGCCTCATGGCATCCCGGATCCGCAAGGTGGATGCTGACGAAGCCGCTGACGTGCACGAGCGCAGGCACTTGCGCGGTTACTTCAAAGAAGATCGCTACGTACTACGAGGTGAGCTGTCTCCAGAAGACGGCGCCGTCGTCGACGCAGCTATCCAGCGCATCGCAGACTCGGCGCCCCGCAACGCTGAGACAGGTCTCTTCGAGCCCTACGAGCGACGGGCCGCCGACGCCTTGGTCGAGATCTGTTCGGTCTCTCTCGGCGCCGTGCAAGAGACCGACCCGGACGTCGCCACCGTCGTCTGTCACGTAGATGCGACGACCCTTGGCGGTGGTGACGGAGAGGCCGAGCTCGAAGGCGGCAACGGTGTAGCGGCCGAGACCGCACGACGCCTTCTGTGCGACAGCCGCTTCCAGATCGTGAAGGAGAACGGCAACGGTGATGCGATCGGGCTCGGTCGGACCACTCGGATCGTCCCCAGATGGCTGCGCAGGCTCCTCCGGCAACGAGACGGGGGCTGTCGCTTCCCGGGCTGTCCCCGTTCGAGCTGGGTCGACAGGCACCACATCACGCATTGGGCGGACGGTGGCCCGACCGATCCCAGGAACCTGCTGGAGTTGTGCAGATACCACCACCGGGTCGTGCACGAGATGCACTGGCGCATTGAAGGCGATCCGCAAACGGAGATCTCGTTCGTGTCGCCGAGCGGAAAGGTCGTCACCTCCCGACCTGTGCCGCCCCAGCGATCGGTCCTCGAGCGGTTCGGGCTCTGGCAGGAGCAGGTGTCGGATAGTCGGCCGATCCCGGATAGTCGGCCTATCCCGGGTAGCCGGCCGATCCCGGATAGTCGCCCGATCCCGGGTAGCCGGCCTAACCCACCCATCCCGCCGGGCACGGTTCCCGCACCGGACGGCTAGCCCGCCGGGCATCGTTCTCGGCCCGGCCGCTAGCTCATCGGAGATCAAGCTCCTCCGACGAGTACTCGATGCCAAGCGGCTCGAGGATGACGCGCCGGGCGCCCGTTTCGACCGCGCCCGCCACGATGGCATTGAGACCGAGTGATTCCGCCACGAGGCACACTTGCTCACCCGCGCCCGCCGCCGCGAACACAGCGAAACCCACCCCCATATTGAACGTGCCGTATGCGCCAGCGGCGTCGAGTCCGGCCCGCTCGGCAAGCCAGGAGAGGACCTCGGGCACAGGCAGCAACGCGCTCACCCGGTAGGTGAGCTCGCGATCCGCACGCATGAGCTTGCGCAAGCCGTGCCCGGTGATGTGGCTCGCATACCGGAGCTGGTCATGAAACGGCGCCGACTGCAGCGCCTCGACGAGCCGCACGTAGATCACGCTCGGCTCGAGGACGGCCTCGCCAAACCTCTGGCCGCTCGGCAGAACAGTCGCCCAACCGTCGGGTGACGACGAGGCGACAGCTCGAGCGAGCGAGGCACCGTTCGCGTGCAGCCCGCTCGACTCCACGAGCACGATCTCGTCACTCGGCTCCAGGCGCGACCCGAGCCACGCCCGGCAACCTGCTGGGATTCGCCCGATCGCCGACCCCGCGATATCAACCGCCCGCTCGCCCACGATTCCCGACAGCGTCGGTGATTCGCCGCCGACCCACGCGGCGCCTGCTTCGGCGCACGCCCTCTGCCAGCCGGCTACGAGCGACTCATGGCGAGCTCCCGAGTACCAGCCGGCGCTGCCGGTTGCGAAATAGGCGCTGACCGAGATCGGAAGAGCGCCTGCGCAAGAGAGATCGTTGACGATCGCGGCGACTGCATCGATCCCGATCGCCTCCCAACGATCGATGGCGAGAGATTCCTCGACTTCTCGTGCGATCTCGGACTTGGTGCCGAGACACTCGAGCACTGTTGCGAGCTGGACCCCGTCTACTTCGACGAGTTGTGCCGGCTCACCGACGGTCTCGCTGGCAACCAGCGCGCCACGGTTGGCCGGCGCAGCCAACGACGCCAGGACGGCCTGCATCGATCGGCGCTTGGCAGCGTCAAGAACTCCGTAATCGACACCCGACGAGCGATAGGCGTCTTCGCTAGCCGTCCCGGCGCCCGTCCCGGCGGCCATCAGTCCTCCGCGCCCTTGCGGACCACCGCCGCCACTGCCGAGAGGACCCCGTTCACGTAGCGGCCAGAGTCCTCCGTCGAATAGGCCTTCGCGAGCTCCACCGCCTCGTCGATGACGACGGCTACCGGGACCTCCTCACAAAGGAGCTCGTAGCACGCGATGCGCAAGAGCGAGCGGTCCACGGCCGGCATCCTCTCGAGGGGCCAGCCGGAGGCATGACGGTCGAGAAGATCGTCTATACGTCCGAGCTCGCGCTCTACCCCGCTCACGATCCGCACCGCGTACGGCGCCGGGGTTACCGCCAGGTCGCTCAGGACTTCGTCGAAAGCGAGGTCCTTGCACTCGGCTTCGTACAGGATCTCGAGAGCACGCTCCCGTGCTCGGCGACGCTCGCCACTAGGCGCGGGTGATGTACTCACCGCTCCGGGTGTCCACCTTGATGCGGTCACCCGGGTTCACGAACAAGGGCACCTGGACGATCCGGC
>JBKQLZ010000053.1:0-5712 GCA_052146895.1 Acidimicrobiales bacterium | reverse complement strand
CTCCCGGCAGGGTGCATATCCAACGTCGGCATCTACGGATCAGGACAGAGCTACGAGCACCTGCTGCTTCGGATGCGAGCACACCCGCTGCCCGAGGCTCGCCACTACGCAGAGCTCATGATGGAGGAGCTCCGGAAAGTCATCCCGAGCTTCCTCACGCGGCTCGAACGAGCCGAGCGCGGCGGTGTGTGGGTGGACTACCTCCGTCGCAAAGATGAGGACTCCAGTCGCGTCGTCGAGGCGCTCTGGCCGAGAGACGTGCCTCAACCGGGAACGTCGGTGCGGCTGACGTCCTACGACGGCGATGGGGAGGACCGCGTCCTCGCGGCGATCTGCTACGAGTACTCGAACCTGCCGGAGGCTGAGCTCATGGCGCGAGTGACGAGCCTGTCGGCCGAGGAGCGCTCTCGGCTGCTCGGCGCCTACGTCGGTGAGCGTGGCAACCGGCGCCACCACCCCGGGAGAGCATTCGAGGCAACCTCGTACCGCTTCGACGTCGTGTGCGATTACGGAGCGTTTCGCGATCTCCAGCGCCACCGTCTCTTGAGCATCGAGTGGCAGGCGCTCGGAACTGATCTCGGGTACGAGGTACCCGAGCTGATCGAGGAGGCCGGGCTCGCCGACCGCTACGTCGACTCGCTGGAGCGGTCGCGGGCACTGCATGACTCTCTCGTGAAGTTCTTCCCCGAGCAGTGCACGTACGCCGTCGCCCTTGCGTACAACGTTCGTTTCTCGATGGAGATGAACGCGCGTGAGGCCATGCACCTGATCGAGTTGCGCTCGACACCGCAGGGACACCCGGCATACCGGCGAGTGGCGACGGAGATGTACCGCCTCATCGCCGAGGAGGCCGGACACCGGGCGATCGCCGCTTCGATGTCCTTCGTGGAGCTCGGCGACTCCGAGCTCGGCCGGCTCGACGCCGAGCAGCGAGCCGAGGCGAAGACAGTCGCCCGGCGCTCGAAGGCGGGCGGCCAGCCCAAGGCGGCTGGCCAGCCGCAGACAGTAGGTCGGAAGGCGGCACACGGCAAGGACGGAGATGGCGGCGGTGGAGGCGGTCGGAGTCTCAGAGCCGTCTCGCCGCGCCGCCCCGCAAGTTGACCGGGCATTGAAGGGCGACGAGATGCGGGCGGCGAAGGGCGATGAGCAGGACTCTTGACAGTCCCCTTGACGAGCGTGCTCGCGCTCGGCATAACTAGAGGGTCCCCTCACTCCGAAGGTGCGACTGGAGCGCTCCGGTCAGGCACCAAAAAGTCGTCCGGGGGGAGTTTGCGAGTGGTGGGACCCAGGGGGGTCGAGTAGAGAACGCCCAACGCTTCCGGGTGACCGGAGGCATCGCCCGGGCAGGCGACATGGGTGGCCCCAAAGACACCTCCTGGGTCCTCCGCCGTCGCAACGGCGCCCGGCGGGCTCGTCTCAGGCGCCCTGGCGCCCGCCGCCGCCGCGGTTGAAATGACCAGATCAGGCGGGGTCGTCCGCGCCCTCCGCCCGGTCCCTGAGCGCGCGAGTGCGCACCCGATTCGGTTATCTGCCGGGAACATGCCGGAGCCCCGCGATGTTGCCCTATAGTCATCGCGCCTCGGCCCCTCGGGCCGGGCGTGTGCGGAGCGACACCAAGGGAGCCGAATGCCAAAGGACATCGAACAGGATGTCGAGGAAGACGAGCTTGTCGACGCTGAACTCGACGGCGACGCTGAGCTCGAGGACCTGTCCGAGGACGAGATTCTCGACGATGATGCCCTGGACGACGACGACCTGGCGGATGACGACGACGATGATGACGACCTCGCCGACGACCCGCTGACCGACGACGTAGACGTCGCCGACGACGGAGTGGTGATCATCGTCCCGGCGGCAGCCAAGGCTACGCCAGAGGCGGAAGAAGCAGCTGCTGAGGAAGAGGACGAGGAAGAGCTCGACGACGATGATGTCGAGGCCAGTCTTGACGTCATCTTGAAAGAGCGCCTGGTCGTCGAAGACGAAGAGCAAGAGGACGACGACGAGCCTGCCGACGCCGAGGACCGCGGTGACGGCAACCTGCGTGTGCTTCCCAAGCAACCGGGGGAGTTCGTCTGCCGCTCCTGCTTCCTGGTGAAGAGCGAGACACAGCTCGCCGACAAGAAGCGCATGCTCTGCCGCGACTGCGTGTGAGCGGGAGATAGGGTCGAGCGACGTGGCTGACGAGCGAAGCCTTCCCGAACGGCTCATCGAGCTGGCCGTGTTCGTGCCCGTCGGGATAGCGGCTTCGGTCGCCGAGGAGCTGCCCGGTCTCGCCGAAAAGGGCCGGGAGAGCCTGAGCAAGCAGCTCCAGGTTGCCCGTGTGCTCGGGAGGCTGACCGTCTCCCAGGCCCAACGCCGTGTGCGGAAGAAGATGTCGGCGAGCTCGCCGCCAAAGCCGGCTGGGGGCGCTGGCGGGTCGAGAACGCCGAAGCCCGGGGCATCGCCGACGAGATCGGCACCGAGGAGACCTGCGGCTGCGGGAGGCTCCAAGGCGTCCGCGCACCGGGCTCCCGCGGCCGAGGCCTATGCCGAGGAGAGCTCGCCCTCCGGCAAAATGGGCTCGGACCGCGAGGCGGCCGCGCCGGAGGTCACCTCCCTTCCTATCCCCGGCTACGACACCCTGGCAGCCTCGCAGGTCGTCCAGCGGCTCGGATCTCTCCGTGCCGACGAGCTCGACGCCGTTCGGCGTTACGAGGTGGCCACCCGGGGACGCCGGACGATCCTTCACCGGATCGCGCAGCTGAGCTCCTCGGACGGTCGCGCCTCGGCCTAGGCAGGTGTCGTGAAGGTCGTTGCCCGACCGGCGAGCGCCGGAGACGCCGATCGTCTGACAGCTCTGCGCACGCGCGCCACCTCGGAGGTCGCCGGGCAGCGAGGCGGCGCGCTCCTGGTGCGGGCTGAGCTTTCAGGGGCAGAGGGCAACCCGGGGTCCGGGCGGCTCCTTGCTGTCGTCGAGATCGAGGATGCGGTGGTTGGTTACCTCGACGCGGAGATGGCCGCGCTCGAGGGTGGGGGGCAGGTCTGTCGCGTGACGTCGCTCTACGTCGAGCCTGAGGCCCGCGAGGTGGGAGCGGGCGAGGCGCTGATGGACCACGTCAAGGACTGGGCGTCCGCGAGGCACGCCGAGGGCATCGATGTCCTGGCTCTGCCGGGAGCCAGGGAGGTGAAGAACTTCTTCGAGACCGCCGGCTTTGCCGCACGACTCATCGTCATGCACCACCGCTTGGGCGACCGGTGAGGGCTCTCGACCCCGTTCTCGCTGTCGGAGCTGTCGTGCGATCGGGCACGCGAATCCTCATGGTTCGACGCGGGAGAGAGCCTTCGGCGGGGAGATGGTCGATCCCTGGAGGCCGTGTCGAGCCGGGCGAGACGCCAGAGGCCGCCGTCGCCCGGGAGCTGTGGGAAGAGACGGGGCTCGCGGTTGTCGTGACGCAGCTGCTCGGTCTCGTCGATATCGAGGACGAGGGCCATCACTTCGTGATCCTCGAGTTCGAGGCGACGCTCGTTGAGGGAAGTCCGGTCGAGCCGCGGCCCGGTGACGATGCAGCGGAAGCGATTTGGGTCGCGATGCGTGAACTGGCGAATCTGCACCTAGTCGACGGGCTGGCTGAGTTCCTCGGCCGTGCCGGCGTCCTCTGAGGTCGTCGCCTCTGCTGAGTCGGGTCTAGGCTCCTCAACCGCCCTCGAGGGCCGTTCAGCCTCGATTCCTAACTCCTCAGGAGTGCTCTCAGCCTGTCCGGTCTCGGGGAGCGCCTCGGGGTCGCTGACGGTCGTGTCTGTCGCTGCCGAGCCCGGTCCGGCACCGCTGGCTTTGGCGGGATCGGCAGCCGCGGGATTGGCCGGACCGGCAGCGGCGGCTTTGGCGGGATCGGCAGCGGCGGGATTGGCCGGACGCCTGCGCGGCGGGCGAGGTGGTCGGCTCGGGCGCTCGCCGGCAACCGGCTTCGGCGGCGGTGGGATTGGCATGCCGAGCAACCGCGCGAGCGCGGGGACGCGTCCGGCGGCCATGCGGGCAAGGCGTTCCACCTGACCGCTCGGGTCCTTCGGCATGCCGGTCGGCTTGATCTGCCGGCGGACCGGGGACTCGACTGCGGCCTCGAGCAATGAGAGCCAGCGCTCGGGGGAGGTCTCCTCGGTCATCGCCTCACCGGCAAGCTCGGCGAGACGGACCGCTAGTGATCCAGGGAACCTCGCGGTGGGCTCCGGTGGCTTGGCCGAGAGCCGAAGGGCTTGCAGCACGCGACCGTCCGCCAGCGCTAGCTGGAGGTGCTGCTCCCAATCGTTGCGGAGCTTGGCCACCCTGCGGTCGAGTGCCTCGCGAAGCTCGCGCTCGAGAGTCCGGCCAGCCTCGTCGCGCGCAGCGGCGCCGACAACTGCGGCCCGGAGGTCTCGGAGGGTTATCTCGTCGACCCGGCCGATGGCGGCCTCTGCTCGATCGAGCCATAGTGCCGCCTTCACGTCCGGGAGGAGCTGCTCAGCGATAGTGATGATCGACTCACCCGAGGCGGCCGGTCTTCCCTCGGCACGAGCGCGTTGCTGCTCCTCCGTGAGAGCCCTGCGGACTGCGGGCAGTCCACCGAGCACGAGCCGCTCCGCGATCGGGCGCTGCTCGGGAGTCAGCGCGGCGAAGAGCTCATCGCGGTGGGCGGTCCCGGGCTCGAAGCGGACCGGACCTCTCCGCGCCGGGGTCCGAGTCGTCTGTGGCTCACGCCGGCCGCCGGTAGGCGTCGACGCAGTTCGCTCTGGGCGGCGGCCCGCGCCGGCATCGGTGCGCGTGCCGCCAGCAGGCGTTCGAGCCCTGTCGCCGGCCTCGGGGCGGCGGCTGTCGTCACGACGCGCAGAAGGCGAAGCGCTCCGGCGGCCGGCGTCGTCGCGACGCAGTCCGCCTTCTGACTCTCGGCGCCTTCCGTCTCTGTCTCCTGACCCGCGCCGGGGCTTGCGGTCGAAGTCGCGATCGGAGGGCCCGCGCCGATCTGAGCCACCGGCGAGGACTGTGGTCACAAGCGGTGTGTCATGCGACGAGGCGAGGAGCTCGATACGGCCGGCCTCTGGCGCCTTCTCTTTAGGAGGAAGGATGGAGACGACCGTGATGCCTTCGATCTCGATTTCGACTTCTGCGCGAAGCACGTCCCCGACCTTCGATCGCGGAGGCAGGAGCGAGGTCGGAACGAGGCCGCGAGGCTGGCGCGCCCCCGCTGCGCGCCACGTGAACATCTCGTCGTCCCGGGCGCTCGTCAGCTCGATCTCCATGCGGTTCGCCATGACCCGGCCAAGCTACAACCTGCAGGACAGGTACTCAGCCGCCGCAGCCACACCTCTCGGTCACGACTTGTCGCCGGGTGCCTGGGGCGCACCGTTTGGCGGTATGCCAGGCCCTCTGGCACGCTCACGGACGGCAGATCGCACAAAGGAGGACAGATGGATTTCGAACTGTCTCCAGTCGCTCAGAGTTACCGGGAACGACTGCTCGAGTTCATGGATCAGTACGTCTACCCGAACGAGGACGTCGCGGAGGAGCAGATAGTCGCGTCTGGTGATCCCCATCACCATCCCGAGGTCCTCGAGGTGCTGAAGGAAGAGGCGAGGCGTCGGGAGTTGTGGAACCTGTTCCTGCCGCACAAGACCAAGTGGACAGAAGGGCTATCGAACCTCGATTACGCCCCGCTCGCCGAGATCACCGGACGTTCCCCACTCGGGCCAGAGGCAATCAAC
>JBKQLZ010000052.1:0-7436 GCA_052146895.1 Acidimicrobiales bacterium | reverse complement strand
TCGGAACCGGCGACCGTTTCTGAGGTCGCCGGAGCCGACGCCCCGTCGCCGTCGCCGCCTAGGTCGTCGCCAGCCGCAGCCGCCGCCCCCCGCGGCCGCCGCGCGAGCACGACCGCCCCAATTACGGCGATCACCAACAGCGCAGAGGTGATCTCGAACGGCAACAGGTAAGTCGTGAACAGCGCGTTGCCGAGCACGTTGACGTTCTGGCTGGGACTCGGGCTCAGGCCGCCGGCGACCGAGTGCGCACCGACGGGCCACTTGTTCCGCGCCAGTAGGACGATCTCGGCTAGCCCGAGGACGCCCAGGCCGAGCGCCACCCAACGCTGCGCCGGCATCGGCTCAGCGGAGATCGACTCGAGGCGATCGACCCCGAGAAGCATGATCACGAACAGGAACAGCACGACGATGGCGCCCGCGTAGACGATTACCTGCACGGCCGCGAGGAACTGGGCGTCCTCCTCGACGAAGAGCACGGCGACCCCGAACAGCGTCATGATCAGCATGAGCGCCGAGTGGACCGGGTTGCGCGACAGCACTACGCCGAGGGCTCCGGTGACGGTGATCACCGCCGCGATGGCAAACGTGACCGCGTCGGGGACGGTGGCGGCGAGGACGAGGTGACCCATCAGACGACCTTGCCTCCGAAGCGGCGCTGGATCTTGCGCGCTTCCACCGTGCGAATCGAGATGTTCCCCGTCGCCTCGTCATCCCGCTTGCCGCTCTGGCCACCCTCGGGCGGGCGGACGCCGTAGCCGAGCTCGCCCGACCACTGGACCTCGCCCTCGTAGGCCGCAGAGCCAGACGGCGCAGTCGCCCTCATCCAGGCGGACGTGTGCTTGTCCTCGCCCTCGCGCCAGTCCTCCCACGGCATCTTCTTAGGCATGCCGTCGTCGTCGACGATCAGCTCCTCGCGGGTGTAGATGGCGTCGGCCCGGTTGACGAAGGAGAACTCGAACATCTTCGACTCCGTGATGGCCTCGGTCGGGCAAGCCTCCACGCACAGGTCACAGTGGATGCAGCGCAGGTAGTTGATCTCGTAGACGAACCCGTAGCGCTCGCCGGGCGAGACGGGCGCATCGGGAGGATTGTCCGCCCCGCGGACATAGATGCAGTCGGCTGGGCACACGGCAGCGCACAGCTCGCAGCCGATGCACTTCTCCATCCCGTCCTCGTACCGGTTGAGGACGTGGCGTCCATGGAGGCGCGGCGGTTTCTCTCGCTTGACCTTCGGGTACTGGTGGGTGACCCGCGGTTCGAGGACCTGCTTGAGGGTGACCTTGAACCCCCCGAAGAAACTCGGCAACGTCACCTCTCACCACCTTTCTCACTCCCAGTAGGCAGCGCACGGAGCTGCACCTGCGTGGCGGCACGCGCCGCCCTTCCCTCGCCCGCTGTCGCTGCCTCGATCTCCCGGCGCCGGCGGCTCACCCGGAGCGACTGGAGCAAAGCTGCCGCCGCAAGCGCACAGGCGGCAAGGACCGCAAAGCCCCAGGGCTTTGAGAGGCGGAACGCCGCGATGACGAGGAGCCATCCGAGGGCCGCTGGGATGAGCCCTTTCCACCCGAGGTCCATGAGCTGGTCGTACCTGAGCCTCGGAAGAGCCGCCCGGATCCAGATGTAGACGTAGAGGAAGACGAACGTCTTCCCGACGAACCAGACGATCGGCCAGACCCAGGGCAGGAAGTGGAAGCCCGGGCCATCAGGACCACCGAAGAACAACGTCACCATGATCGCCGACATCGTGATCATGTTCATGAATTCCGCCAGGAAGAACAGGGCGAAACGGATGGAGGAGTACTCGGTGTGGAACCCGCCGACCAGCTCCTGCTCGCCCTCAACGAGATCGAACGGCGGACGGTTGAGCTCGGCCGTGGCGGCGATCCAGAAGATGAGGAAGGGCACGATGCCGGTCTGGAACACTCCCCAGTGCAGGACGCTCGGGGACTGCGCTATGACTATCGCCCGCGTCGAAAGCGTGTGGTCCTCGAGCACCACCGCCGCCACGGCGAGACCCATCGCCGCCTCGTAGCTGATCATCTGCGCGCTTGCCCTCACGGAGCCGAGGAGTGGGTACTTCGAGCCTGACGACCAACCGGCGAGCATCGTGCCGTAGACCGAGACGGACGACAGGGCGAGCAGGAACAAGATCCCCATCGGTGGATCCGCCACCTGCAGGTCGAAGGCGTGATGGGCGATGTCGACCGCTCCGCCGATCGGGACGATCGTGAAGATCAAGAAGGCGGGAAGCAATGTCAGGTAAGGAGCGAGACGGAAGACGAAACGATCGGCCTTGTTCGGCAGCAGGTCCTCTTTGAAGAAGAGCTTGATGCCGTCGGCGAGTGACTGCAGGATCCCGAATGGGCCGGCGCGATTCGGCCCGATCCGGTTCTGCATGTCGGAGATGACTTTGCGCTCGAGCCAGATCATCAGCATGACCGACACCATCAAGAGGGCGAAGACGGCAACGACCTTGATGATGGCGATGATCACCACGGCGAGGCCTACCCCGTGAGCGAAAAGCGGGTCGCCCATCAGTCCTCCACCGTCTCTACCCGGACCAGCTGTGCCGGCTCGTCGCTGTCGAAGAGCGAAGTGGCTCCCGGTTGATCGACCGGCGTCAGGTTGAGCCCGATCGAGGCAACACCTGCGGGCATGCGCTCGTCGGCGACGACGGGCACGATCAGCTCGCCGCGGGCGGAACGGACGCGCACCCTTCCTCCCGACACGACGCCGAGTTGCTCGACCTCCTTCGGCCGCATGTGAAGTTGCTGGCTAGGCGCCAGGCGCCGGAGCGACGGTGAGGCTTGAACGAGCGTCCCGTGGTCGTAGAGCGACCGGCGCGCGACGAGCCTCAGCGAGTAGGAGTCCGGCAGCGGGACCGCCGGCGCGGGCCAGCGTGAGGCGTCGAACGCGACCAGCTGCGGGCGTGCGGCTCCGTTCGGGAGGATCACGCTCTCGGTCGGCAGCTCGGGCACGGCGCCCGACGAGATGAGCCCTTCGACATCCATCGACTCGGCCACGTCGCCGCTCGAGATCTCCGCCGCACCGGCCGTGAGCGGCGCTCCCTGGGTGTTGACCGAGTCGATGCCCGGCGTCGCGATCGGGTCGAGCGGCTTGCGACCCGCCTTCGTCCCCGGACCGGACCCGATCTGCCCGAGCCCGACGGCGCCGACCGGGATGACGATCCCGTCCGATCCCCCGGGCCCGTAGACCGCTGCGACGGTGGCGCCGCGATGTGCCGGTGCCACCTCCTCGATCTCCTCCCAGATACCTTCGATGTGGTCGAAGCCGAGGTCGAAGCCCAACTGCTCGGCGATCTCGGACGCGATCACCCAGTCGGCGCGCGCGAGCCCTGGCGCAACCACCTTCTGTGACAGGCGCGACACGCGCCCCTCGATGTTCGTAGTGGTGCCCGCTCGCTCGCCGAGCCCGGCCGCAGGCAGGACCACGTCCGCCAGCTGAGCCGAAGCAGACGGGAGCGTGTCGATCGCGACGAGGAAGGGGACCGCCTCGAGCGCCCGCGTGGCGAGGTCGCGATCTGGGAAGTCGACCAGGGGGTCGGCGCCGACGAGCACGAGGGCTCGCAGGGCGCCGGCGGCGGCAGCTTCGAGCATCGCCCGTGTGTCGAGGCCCGGCGACCTCGGCACCGTGCCCCACTGCTCCTCGTACCAGTCACGGCCGGCGTCGAGCGTCACCCGGCCCGGGAGCATGCCGGGAGCAAGCCCCATGTCGAGCGCACCGCGCACGTTCGACCGGCGCAGCGCTGGGAGGACACGGACGCCTTCCAAGCCTTGGACCAACACGGCCGCCGCAGCCGCGACGGACTCGGCGCTCTCGGAGACCGACGTTCGCCCGAGTACGACGACGACGTCTCCACCGGGCAGGCCCGAGAGGACCGCCCGCGCTGCATTGACCGCGGCGGTGCTCACGCCGCCAACCTCGGGCACCGAATCCGCAGGAGCTACGAGTGCCTCTGCCAAGCTCGCCGCCTCGCCCGAGCGCGCGGGGACGACCGCTGCTGCCACCTCCGCGAGCGACGTCGGCACTGGGGAGCAGTCGATGATCTTCAAGCCGTCGTGCGCGGCAGCGGTGCGCAGCCGCAGGTGCAGCACGGGGAGCTCCTCGCGCAGGTCGCCCGATAGAACGATGACCACTTTGGCCGAGCAGGCGTCGTCGATCGTCGCTTGCGGCAGCGATGTCACGAGCTCGGCCGGCAGCCCATCGCCGAGCTGAGCGTCGACGTTGTCAGTGCCGATGACGGCGCGGGCGAGCTTCGACCACGCGTACTGGTCCTCGTTCGGAAGGCGGGCGCCGCCGATGATCCCGACCGAGGCCGGTCCTTGCGACGACAACGCTTGGCGGATGCCGGCGGCCACCTCCCTCAGCGCGTCGTTCCAGGGAACGGGCGTGAGCTCGCCTTCGGTACGCATGAGAGGCGCTGTCAATCGGTCCTGCGCGTGTATCGCCTCGAAGCCGTAGCGGCCCCGGTCGCACAGCCACGACTGGTTGACAGGCCCGGTGTCGATGCCGAGGAACCGCACGACCTTGCCGGCCGACGACTGCATCGCGATCCGGCACCCGACTGCGCAGAGCGTGCAGGTCGTCTCGACCTGCTCCAAGTCCCAGGGGCGGGACTTGAAGCGGTAAGGCACCGACGTCAGCGCGCCGACAGGGCAGATCTGCACGGTGTTGCCGGAGAAGTACGAGGTGAATGGTCGCTCCGGAAAGACGGCTACTTCGATCATGTCACCGCGACTGAAGAAGTCGATGAGCGGCTCGCCCGCGATCTCCTCGGCAAAACGCGTGCAGCGCGCGCACTGGATGCATCGCTCGCGGTCGAGGAGCGTGAGTGGGCCGAGGGCGATGGGTTTGGCGAAGTGACGTTTTTCCTCGATGAAACGTGACTCGCCCGGGCCGTGACTCATCGCCTGGTCCTGCAGGGGGCACTCGCCGCCTTTGTCGCACACGGGGCAGTCGAGAGGGTGATTGACGAGAAGGAACTCGAGCACGCCCTCTTGCGCCTTGCGCGCGCCCGGGGACGAGGTCTGGATCTGCTGGCCGTCCCCCACCGAGACGTAGCAGGCGGGCTGCAGGCTCGGGCCACGCGGGCTCTCGATCTCGACGAGGCACATGCGGCACATGCCGACCGGCTTCATGCGGGGGTGGTAGCAAAAGCGCGGGATGAAGATCCCGTTCCGCTCGGCCACCTCGATGATGAGCTCGCCGGGCGCGGCGGTGACCTGGCGGCCGTCGATCGTGAGCGTCAGCTCGGTCGGAGGAGCCACGACATCAGACATGGCGGACCTGCTTGGGAGGAAGCGGGCAGCCGCCCTCTTTCACGTGCAGGAGGTACTCGTCGCGGAACTGGCGGACGCCGGACACGATCGGGGAAGGGATCGAGGGGCCGAGCGGGCAGATGGTGGTCTGTTTCGGGGGCCAGCTGAGTCCCGGGGCGATGTTGTCACACGCGTCCATCAAGAGGTCGATATCTTCCTCCCGCCCGAGTCCGTCCTCGATCCGGCGGAGGATCTTCTCGAGCCAGCCGCTCCCCTCGCGGCACGGCGTGCACTGGCCGCATGACTCCCGATGGAAGAACCGCGTGATGCGCCAGGCAGCCCGCACGACGCACGTGGTCTCGTCCATGACGACGATCGAGCCTGAGCCGAGCATCGAGCCGGCCTTGCCGACGGCTTCTTGGTCGAGGCCTATATCGAGGTGCTCGGGGAAGAACCACGGCGCCGACACACCGCCCGGGACGAAGGCCTTCAGCTCCCTGCCGTAGCGGATTCCGCCGCCGAGAGACTGGTCGTAGATGAGGTCCCGGAACGTCGTCTTGGCCATCTCGAGCTCGTACCACCCTGGCTGCTCGACGTGGCCCGAGAGGGCGAACAGTCGCGTGCCGGTCGAGGAGCCCTCGCCGAGCGCCGCGAACGCAGCCCCGCCGTTGATCACGATCCACGGCAGGTTGGACATCGTCTCGACGTTGTTCACCACCGTCGGCTGGCCGTAGAGGCCGACCGAGGCCGGGAAGTACGGCGGCTTGATGCGGGGGAAGCCGCGCTTGCCCTCGAGCGACTCGAGCAGGGCCGTCTCCTCGCCGCAGATGTAGGCGCCGGCGCCCGGGTGGACCACGACGTCGAGGGAGAAGCCCGAGCCGAAGATGTCGGCGCCCACCGCGCCGTGGGCGTAGGCCTCGTTCAGGGCGGCCTGCACCCGCTCGAGGCCGAGGGCGAACTCGCCCCGGAGGTAGACGAAGGCCTGGGAGACCCCGAGCGCGAAGGCGGCGATCACCACGCCCTCGAGCAGCTGGTGGGGGTCGCCCTCGACCAGGAGGTGGTCCTTGAACGTGGCCGGCTCGCTCTCGTCCCCGTTCACCACGAGGTAGGTGACCGGGTCCTGGCGCAGCATCGACCACTTGCGGCCCGCCGGGAAGCCGGCCCCGCCGCGGCCCAGCAGGCTGGCCGCGTCGACCTCGGCGGCCACCGCCTCGGGCGTCATGGTGAGGGCCTTGCGCAGCCCCTCGTAACCGCCGGTGGCCAGGTAGCGCTCGAGGGTGTGCGAGTCGTCGTGGCCCAGGCGCGACGTCAGGATGCGGGGAGCGTCGGTGACCGTCACGACGTGGCCCCCGACCCGGCGGGCCGCGCCGCCCTCGCCGCCCTCGCCGCCGAGCGCTCGGCGGCCACCCGCTCGCGCCCGGCCTCGAGCCCGACCGACCGGCGCACCCGCACCAGCGTCCCGTGCCGGGGCACCTCGGCGGCCAGGCGGCCGGCCCGCAGGTCCTCGACGAGGCGGTCGAAGGCCTCGGGGGACTGGGCCGAGGTGTAGCGGTGGTTCACCTGGACGCACGGCGGCTTGTCGCAGGCGGCCAGGCACTCGGCCTCCTCGAGGGTGAAGGCGCCGTCGGCCGTGGTCCCCCCGACCGCCACCCCGAGACACTCCTGGGCGTGCTCGAGCAGTTCCAGGGCCCCGCCGAGCAGGCAGGCGATGTTGGTGCAGAGCGAGACCACGTAGGTCCCCACCGGCTCGGTGTGCAGCATGTCGTAGAAGGTGGCGGTCCCGCGCACCTCGGCCGCGGTGACCCCGACCAGGTCGGCGATCTCCTCCATGGCCTCGGGCCGGAGCCACCCGTCCTGCTCCTGGGCCAGGTGGCAGAGGGGGATCAGCGCCGAGCGGGGCTCGGGGTACAGGGCGATCGTCTCGGCGGCGCGGGCCCGGATCTCGGGCGTGAGGTGGCTCACCGGTCCACCTCGCCCATCACCGGGTCGACCGAGGAGACCACGGCGACGGCGTCGGCGATGATGCCCCCGCGCAGGAGCACCGGGACGGTCTGCAGGTTGACGAAGCTGGGCCCGCGGATGTGCATGCGGTAGGGCTTGGAGGTGCCGTCGGAGACCAGGTAGCAGCCGAGCTCGCCTCGCGGCGACTCGATGGCC
>JBKQLZ010000051.1:0-13612 GCA_052146895.1 Acidimicrobiales bacterium | reverse complement strand
AGCTATTTCAGCTGTCTCAGCCGGACTCGGCTTCCTCGCCGATATCGATAAGTGCCGCGAGGGTCAAACGGGTGTTGGCGACGTGGTCGGCGCCCACCCTGACGAGGAGCTCCTCGTCGACCAGTCGGGCAGCCGACCGCGCGGCCTCTGCCGCGCAGGCACCTCGCTCGGTGAGCGAGACGGTCGTGCGCCTCCGGTCGACCGGATCAGGCGAACGGTCGAGATAGCCCCGTGCGACGAGCGTGTCGACCAGCTGTCCCGCCGCCTGTTTGGAGAGACGCAGCTCGCGGATGATCTGGCTGAGAGGGGACCCAGTCCGGGCGATGCCGCCGAGGACGTAGATGCCGTTGCGAGGAACGTCGTCGCAATCGACTTCGGCCATTGCCGCTCGCATCGCGGATCCATAGGTGTTCCGGGCGGCACGCAGCAGTGCTGGGAGCGCTACGTCGTGCTGACCTGCCTGATCGTGCTCGTGCCCATCTGCGTGCGCATGATCCTGCTCGTGCACATGATCGTGCTCGGATCCGCCGGTGGCCGGCCGGTCTTCAGGTGACATTGCGACAGCTTAGGGACCAAGGCCAGACAGTCAAGACTCCGTACTGTCGACCACCTCGACCCGCCGCCCGCCGCGCCGGCCTCTCAGTTGATCGGGATGAGCGCTATGAAGGGCCGCCGCAGTGACGTGTCGACGGTGTCGAGGTGGCCGCCACCGTGGAAGTCGATCTCGCTTATCCGGAGCCGCATGTGCGTCGGCCCCCCCACCTGGTACGGAAGGGGCACGACGCCGTACTGGAGATGGGGATATTGAGCGATCCCGCCCCACTCCACAAGTGTCGTCGTGTCGGACGTCGTGAGCTGCAAGGTTGTCGGCTTGGTGACGGTCTTCCAGGAAAGCTCGCCCTCGAAACCGAGCGATGTGTCCTGTACCTGCACATCGACCACCATCGTCGAGCTGTGAATTTTGCCCAGGGTGCCGGCGTCGTAGATCTGAGGCGAGTCGGGGTTGGAGCCGTCGTCCTGATGGGGGGCGGCGATCGAGTTCGTTGGTGGCCGCCAGCCGTGATAGCCGGGGCCGAAGACGCTCACGTAGACGCTCGCCTTGTCGACGTCGAAGGGATTGAGCAGGACGGTGACGTAGCGGTTTGGCACGGGTTGGGCGATCGTCGCAGTCGTGACGGGGGAGACCTCGAGAGTCTCGAGCGAGTACGGCTGGAAGCGCACGAGTGCGAGCCGCACGAAGTAACCCGGCGGAGGCAGGATCGTCTCGCCACCGGTCTGGCCCGGCAGCAGCTGCACGTCGGCGAACCACGTGTTGCTGACGGAGTCGAAGTGCACTTCGTACGGCCAGATGTTGTACAGCGCGCCGGATGTGTCCTCGACGAGGTTGACCTGGGGAGGGCTCGAGTAGAGCGGGCGGCCCGGCACGACCGGGACCTCGCCCAGGTTCCCGAAAGCAGTCGGCACCGGTGGCCAAGGGCGGTTGCGGGTGCTGTTGTACGTGATCGGGTCGAGGGCCATCATCGTGATGAGGGGGTACTGCTCGTAGGTCGTGAGGGCGGAGGCAAGTGGCTCCACCGGAGTCACGACACCGAGCATCTCGTTCGCGCCTGAAGACCACCAAGGGCGCTCGAGGTAGACGCGGAGATAGCCGCCGGTGCGGTCGTACTCGATCCCGGTCTCGACGCGGCCGACCGGCCCGTTCCACTCCCAGGCGGGGATGATGCGGCTCACATGCGGGGCGGCCGGCCTGGCCGACGCGAGCACCTGCACAGGTACGGCGGGCCCTGCCCGCGTTGTGGTCGGCTGGAACCTGATGTTGAGCTTTCTCTGGCTGTGGGTCGACTGCTTGTAGATCATCTCGCCCGTGTCAGCGTGGATGAGGTAATCCTTCGGGGGCACGACCTCGGTGTCGCTCGGGGCGATCGTGACGACGACTGTCCCCGGGTTGATGCCGAGCTTGCTGATCTTGACCGGCGTCAGGCCGTGGAAGACAGCCGTGACGCTCGTCTCGAACATCTCTGCATACCTGCTCGTCCCTGTAGCCGTGTAGTACACGAGATGGTGGAGGGTGTCACCGATGTGGTGGGTCGAGCCAGTATCGGGGCCGAAGCTGTTTTCCGGCCCGAAGGCGAACGGGACGACCGGGGCGACGATGGTGAGCGGCTGCGACTCGGGCCCGATCGGCGTGGGGTCGGCAACGGCGAGGCGGAAGGCCGGGCCACTCGAGGTCTTGTAGGCGCGGACGAGGATGCCGGGATCGCTCAGGGGGTCTGCCGGGTTGTCGTAAGGATCGGTCCAGACAGCGTGGAAGTCGAGCGCGCTCGTGCTCTTCTCGTCCACGAGGAAGTTGTCGTCGTGCAGGTCGAAGTAGTTCTGGCCAATGTCGCGGGTCGTGTACGGGTTGCGCAACTGCGGGCCGACAAGGGGTGTCCTGACGGCGTGGACGATGCGGAGCACCCTGAAAGGCGTGAGCTGCCAGACCCGCCCGGCCAGCGCCTGCAGGTCGAAATCGCGGAGGACGGTATCGGAAGCGCCGTTCGCGGCGAGGACGCTGTAGATCCAGTCATAGACACCGAGGGTCTTGCTCGCACCGTCGGCGAGTGTGCTCGAGATCCAGAGGACCGACACACCCGCGGGAGGCAGCGTGACGAGTTGCGTGGAGCTGGCGGCGTCTGTCGCCGGGGTGAACGACGTGGAAGCGGACGTGCCGTTCTGGACGAGCAGCAGTACGGGGTTGGCGCCGGGCCACGGACCGCCCGACCAGTCATCGAGAGCGTTCTCGGTGCCACCCGACCCATCCGGCAGCCCGACGATTGCCGTTCCGCCACTGATCGGATCGGGCAGCCATGGCGTCGTCAGCACGAGACTCGAGTCGAAGTACGGCGTGTCGCCCTTGTCCTTCCGGTCGTACTTGACGCCGGGGATGTTGATGATCCTCTGCGGCTCGGCGTTGGCTATGGCGGTCCAGGTGGCCATGTCGCCGTTCGGAGCGTCCGCCGGGTTGGGAGGGCTCCCGAGCACGAAACCATCGAACATCCCGTGCTCCTCGCAGAGCCGCTGCGCTGCCCGCGGCGGGAAGAGCCAGCGGCCGTTCGGCACGACCGGGTTGACGAGGTCGTTCAGGAGGACGAGGAGGAGCGTGGACTCGGCGACGGAGAACGGCGCCGTCCCGGCGATCGTTGGCGGGGGGACGGGCTCGTAGCGGTAGTGGGTGAACTGCTCGCTCGCCGTCGAGGTGTCTGACGAGCTGAGCGGGGGCCCGTTGCCCGCCAGGTCGGCCGCCCGCGCCCGGAACTGGTACTTGTTGCCGTAGCGAAGCTTCGGGAACGGGAACGGGTTCGGGGAGTCCGGCTGGACGACGTTGATGGGCTGCATGTTGGCAGACAGCTGCGGGATGGCGTTCTGGCCCGCTACTGGCACGGGCGACGGGTTCGTGCCCGCTGGCGCCTGGATTGTGGTGATCCCAAGGGGGTCACCAGGGTGCGGCACGGACAGCCCCCAACCGGACCAGCGGATGAAGCTCTCGTGCACGAGGAGGTCCGGGGGAGGAGCGTGTTTCGTACCTGCGGCCTGAGTGCCGCCCGGGACGGCGTAGCCCTCGTCTACGACCGTGAACGTGATCGGCGACGCGCTCGACGCGCCGAGGGTGTACTGCCCGGCGCGACCGTGCAACGAGAGCCACGAGGGCGAGCTGTCCGAGGCGGTGTAGACGTCGAGGCGGTGCCCACGGGTGATGTCCTCTGTGTACAGGCTGGGGAGAGGCCCGCTCGGGTCCGAGAGGTAATTCGTGAGGACGTCCGAGAGCGCTGTCTGGTTGGTGAGGAGACCTACGAGGTCGCCGGTCGATGTGCCCCATCCCGACCAGATGACCGCGGGCCCGTTCGACCGGAGAGCGGGAACGGTCAGAGCGGCTTTCGAGCCGGTCCGGTCGGCGATGTCGGGCTCCTGGAAACTCGCGGCCGACTGGAGCGCGTTCGCGAGGGCCATGAGGCGGTCGGCCGCAAGGTCGACGTCGAGGTCGGTCACAGAGAAACGAGGATCGGTCAGATCGAGCATCCCGTTCTCGTACGTAAGGGTGCTGCTCCGTGCGAGCGAACGGAACACGTCGGATGTCAGCACGATGTTCGTGAGTGGGGAGACATCGGTCTTCGTCCCGGTGGCTCCGCCGGTGAAGTTGGACTGCCACGTCGGAAGGACCTGCACGGTCGTCCATGCCACATTTGTCAGCTCGGGTGCGGGGACGACGATGTCGAAGACGAGGCCGAACATGCGCAGCACCGCCGGGTACGAGCCGAGGGTGGCAAGCGCCTGGTGGAAGTCGACCGTCGGCATGGTCGGCTCGAACTCGGGGTCAGGCTCGGGGGCTGTGTGCATCGCCCGCGCTGCTGCTACAGCCATTTGGAACGCGCCGGGCTCCGCCCCCTTCGCCGGCGTGATCAGCGTGAAGATCTGCTCGTAGAGCGTGGCGAGACTGGTCCCGTTCTCGAGCGACACGTCCGAAGGGGCGGTGAAGGTGTCACGGATCAAAGTGAGAGGCACCGGCGCGGTCGGGCTCAGGGCACCGAGCTGCCCGTAGAGGTCCTGGACGTTGCTCGCGATCGTCCCTGCCGAGAAGGACTTGAGCGGGAGCGTCGACATGTCCTTGTACTGGTAAGGCGTGACCCCGGTCGCAGTCGGGGAGAACACCGACTCCCATGCGGCGCCGTCGAGTGTCGTAGAGCCCGCCGCGAAGCTCGCCGCCACCGGTGCGGAGGTGCCCCCACCTGCGTGCCCGAAGACGACGTCGAAGCTGATATCGACGTCGAAGGAGCCGCGGAGCGTGCCGGGCCAGTTGACGAAATCAGGGAACAGCGTGAGGTTGGGTTTGCCACCGCCCGAGATGACGGCGCTCAGCTGAGGCGAGACGAACACCGAGAGCGCGAGGTCCCCGCCGTCGGTGTAACCGTTCGGGAGAGCGGTCCACAGAATGACCTCGGTGATGTCGGATGCGGTCGGCAAGGGCTCGGTCTCCTCAGGCGGCGAAGGCGCCGCAGTAGTTGGCCCATGTGCTTGCGTCTATCTCGCCGGCGAAGGTGGTCACCGGCGGCGGGAAGGGGTCAGTCCCGCCGATGGCCGGGTCGAGGTCGTGCTCGATCAGGCCGCCGAGAGAGCCGGCTCCGAATTTCTTCGTCACGGTGATCGATACCGACTCGCTCAGGAAGAGGATGCTGATCGACACCGACATCGAGGCGGTGCCCACGAGATACGGATTCCCGGACGGGTCGAGATAGAAGCCGAGCGAGATCTCGAGCTCGATCGTGACGCTGATCAGACCGAGCACCGAGGCCGAGCCGACGAGACGGACGAAGGCGGTGAGCGTCGTCCCGGCGTTCGGTCCTGCCGCCTCCCAGCTGTAGGTGATGCCAGCCGAGAGCGAGACACTGCCGCTCGCGACGTAGAGGTCGAGCTCGACCTCGGCTGCGAAGTCGAATGAGGCCTGCACGGCCTGCACACCGGCCATCCCGAGCGACAACAGCACGTACCCGCCACCGCCGGCGCAGTCGACGGTCAGCTGGAAGGGCGCCTCCTGGCTGCAGAAGGAGAACGTCGCGACCGTGGCGCCACCGAGGAACGGGATCGTGATGCCTGCGTCGAGCGCGAGGTTGTCGAGCGTGAAGATGCCGACGCCGATGTTCGGGATGGCGAGAGAGAGCGTCGCCGATACCTGTGTGGGTGTGACGTCGATCGAGAGGCCGGATCCCCCTAGGTCCGAGAGGAGGTCCGAGAGCTGGTTGACGAATTGGAGGGGCCCCTCGAATTGGACGTCTCCGACGCTGATGTTGACGTCGGTCTTGATGCCAGAACCGGAGGTGAAGGTGACTGTGTCGAAGGGGACCTGGATGAAATAGAGGTCGCCCATCCCGAACAGCTGCACCGTGAACGGGTCGATCGTCCCGTTCACCTGGAACGTCGGCGGTGCGGTCGCCGAGACCGTCGCGATGGCCGTGAGGTTCATGACGGCGGGCAAGTTGACCGGGGTGAAGATGTTGTAGACCGGTGAGGAGGAGTCGGAGTCGTAGTTCTGCAGGTTGACGGGACAGCTGTAGGTGATCGTCTTCGTGCCGGTGACGGGGTCTGTCGTCGTGGTCATCGTGGGCACCTGGAAGGTGTCCGAGTCGAGAGGCATGTCGCCCCCGGCGATGAGGGACGGCAACCCCGGTGGACCGGCTTTGAACTGACTGAGGATGCCGTTCACGAACGGGAGGCCGCCGAAGATCTGCCCGAGCGTTCCCTCGAGGTTGGCGAAGTAGCTCTCGATCGAGGCGATCTGGGTCTGGGCGAAGTCGCTGAGCGAGCTGGCGAGCCCACCGCCGATGGCGCCCACGGCAGCAGACAGCCCGGCCACGCCGAGGTTCGGCTGGCAGAGGCCTCCGACCGCGTCGGCGGGGAACGCGAGGGACACGGGGCTGGGTGTGCCTGTCTGGTCGACGAGCTGGCCGTAGAGCGAGCCGCCGTTCTGGAACGTGTGCGGTAGCTCGCGGGTGACCGACGGCCTCGTCTTCCACATCGGGTCGAGGTTGGAGGGGAAGCCGTAGGCGACGTAGTCGGGGAAGTAGCCGAGGCCTACTCCCGTGCCAGTGCCGTCGTTGAACGACGAGCGGCTCAACGCCTCCGCTGCCGGCAGGCGGACCTGTGTCACGCCGAGCGCCGGGTAAAAGGCCGGCTGGTCGATGGCGCTGAGCTCTCCCGGAGTGTCCCCGGCCCATCCCGTTGTGGTGTTCGGGTCGGAGACGGAGGTGGCAGCTTTCATCTCGATGCTGAGGACCGGGTGAGTCGTCCCGCCCGTGGGGCCGTTGTTCACCGTCGGAGCGATCTTCATCGGCGTGCCAGGCAGCGGGCACGACCGCCGCGACATGGGAAGGTTGTTGTAGCTCTTGGCGATCTTGGACGTGAAGCTCGAGTCGAAGGGGTCGCCCGGGAAGTTCTCCGTCGGGTCGTAGCCGTACACGAACGCCTGCGGCAGCTGCAGGGTCGCCTTCGTCTGCTCGTCGTCGATGACGTGGAAGGTCCAGATGACATCGCCGCCGTTCGCCTGCGGCATGAACGCCTGCGGTGTGTCGCCACTGTGCTCCGGGTTGACGAGACCTGGCTGCGACGACAGCGGCTGGGTGAGGAGAGGGCTCACGAGCGTGACGGCTGTGATCGAGGCGAACGGCCAGCTGCGCCCGTGGAAAGGCTGCCCGCTCGCGGGGTAGGTCTTCGTCGGCTCGGTGATGCGGATGAATTCCTTCAGCTGCATGTAGCCAGTCGCATGCTGTGTGGGATACACAGGGTCGGGGAGGAACACCCGGTCGATCACCTCGACGAGCACGGCTCGCAGCCCGAGCGGGAAGAGGTATCCCCGCAGCACGATGCGGACGTACTGGTCCCGTCCGTGAGTCGTGATCTGGCGCCACTGTGACAGATCACCGCCGGGCGGCGCGACGGAGTGCGCGCCTTCGGCGTGTGGGCTCGCCCCGCCGGCGGAGTTCCAGTGGCCCGAGAGGTCGAGTGAGGCGCCGAGCGCTGTCAGCTCGAACAGGTTGGCGGTGACGAACGCGTCGATGGCGAGCCCTGGGTCGCCGGAGGACTGGACGATGTCCTGGCGGTTCTGCTGCGTGGTGCTAGTGAACTGGAACTCCGGGCCGCCGGCTCCAAAGCTCGGAAGCGTGTTGTCCTTCTCGCCCTCGGCGCTCTTGTTGTTCTTGTTGTCTTTCTTGCTCTTGTCGGTCATGGGTCGTACACGATGTCCATGTCGTTATTCGTGCCGTTGCCAGTGACCGAGGGGCCGTTGTAGTCGGTCGCCCACACGGCTGCCACGCTAGGGACGAAGGGATTCGGGCTCGGCTTGATGAGGGTGCCGACCGCCTCACCCGCCAGTCTTGCTCCCCAGCAGTCGGTGACGTTGCTCGC
This sequence comes from Acidimicrobiales bacterium, assembly GCA_052146895.1. Classification (GTDB taxonomy): domain Bacteria; phylum Actinomycetota; class Acidimicrobiia; order Acidimicrobiales; family Bog-793; genus Palsa-601. Next base: position 5,680 of record JBKQLZ010000051.1, on the reverse strand, counting down.
GGTGAGCGGGATCGGGCGCGTCGAGAAATAGGTGGTGAACTCAGCAAGCTTGTTCGGTTTGGCGTCGACGACCGGCGACAGGATCAGCGCGTAGGGGCACTCGACCCACGTCTGCAAAGCGGTCGGCGCGCTCACGCCGACCGGGCCGCCGTTGAACGCGAGCGCACCGGCGGAGACATTGAGCGTCCAGTCGCTCCAATCGAGGAGGTCGGCCGCGGTCATCGTCGGGAGCGGGATCGTCTGCGTACCGTAGAGCGAGAACGAGAGCCGGCTCGGGCCGGAGACGTCCGAGAGCACAGGCGCCGGGTCGAGCTGTATCGGGTTGGAGGTGGGATAGAGGTAAGTCCCCTCCCCGACGGCCTGTGGGGGGAACTGCACGACGATGACGTTGAACTTCGGGCTCGGGATGAGTCGTCGCGGGCTCGAGCTCGTGTCGACCGTGTACCCGTAGAAACTGAAGTCCAGCAACAACAGATCAGTGTCGCGCTCGACCGCGAGAGTGAAGTCAGGGGTGATATCCGGCACTTCGACCGCGAGCTCGGGGTTGGCGAGAAGGCGAGTGTGCTCTGCCGCCAGCCTCGCTGCGAGGGCTGGTGCGCGGAAGCGAAGTGTCCCGAGAGCCATCCCGATGCCGGCGGCTCCGCCGAGGAAGGTGCGGCGCGCGAAGCGACCGTCATCGGCACGGGCGTCCCCTGGTTCGCTCGCGCCGGGTTCACTGCCCGCGGAACTTGCCGGCTGACCGAGGCGGGCCTCGGTCTCGCCCGCTGGGTCTTCCTCGGTCAAAGATGTTCCCCTTCTTTTTTGCGCCGCGCGGCCGTAGTGTAACGGGGGTGCCCCGCGAATTGAAGAAGTTTCTTCCGGGGTCGCCGGCAGCAGCCGATCTCGTTTGCTCGGCGTCGCGCGCGGCGACACGCCGCGTCCTGTGGCCGATGTTGGCAGTTTGCTTGATCACCTCGTGCCTGGGTGGCGCGCTGGCAGCGGGCGGGAGCACGATCGCGGCTGCGTCACCGGACCGTCACTCGACTGCTAGCTCCCATATTGCTTCTGGCTCGCATGTGGGTGAGCAACCCCACTACGTCCCGCCGCCGCCGAACTCCAAGCCGGACGAGATCCTTCGAGTGGCAGGCGGAGCAGCTCTGTCCAGGTACACCTCCGGCATACCGGCGCTCGACGTCGCTCTCTCAAACCCCGGGGGCGTTGCCGTGAACTCTTCGGGTGACCTGTTCATCGCCGACACCGACGACAACGAGGTCCGGGAGGTCTTCCCAGACGGGATCATCGCAACGATCGCGGGTAATGGCATCGCGGGAGACACCGGTAACGGGGGCTCCGCGGTCGACGCGGAGCTCGATCATCCCGAGGGGGTCGCCGTCGACTCCTCCGGCGACGTCTTCATCGCGGATACCGGCAACAACGAGGTGCGAGAGGTGACCGCCGGGGTCATCAGCGACTATGCCGGCACGGGGACGGCGGGCTACTCCACGGGAGGTACAGACGACGACCCGACGCTGGCCGAGCTCGATGCCCCTTACAGCGTCGCGGTCGGGCCGGGTGGCTCTCTTGCCATTGGCGACACCAACAACAACGTCGTGCGCCTCGTGTACGAGAGCCGCATCATCATCAACGACTCTGACTCGCTTCACGGAGGGCTGCGGCCGAACGAGGGCTTCTACGTGCTCAAGATCACGACCTATGCCGGCGGCGGAACTTCGTACGGCGACGGAGGCCTCGCGACGGACGCTTCGCTCTCGGATCCGACAGGCGTCGCGTTCGACTCGGCCGGCGATCTCTTCATCGCCGACACGGGCGACTCGGCGATCCGCGAGGTCTCGGCCAGCACGCTCGACATATCGACGGCCGTCTACACGCCTTATCCGACAGGTGTGGCGGTCGACTCGAAGGGCAACATCTTCATCGCAGATCCCGTGCAGAACGAGGTCCTCTTCAAGCCGGTGGGTGGCTCCGCCAGACGAATCGCCGGAATCGGCCTGCCCGGCGAGAGCGGGGACGGCGGGCCAGGCATCCATGCGGAGCTGGATTACCCGGCCGGCCTCGCTATCGACAGCTACGACGACGTGTTCGTCGCCGACACTGACAACAGCCTTGTCCGGGAGGTCGTCGCAGCGCGGGTGCCCTACTTCTTTGACGAGAACCCCCCGCTCGACGCCGGTGCAAAGCAGGCGTACTACTACGGCTTCGGCGCGTACGGCGTGCCGACTCCTACATACAAGCTTGGCGCTGGCTCGCCTTCCTGGTTGGCCGTAAACACCACCACGGGCCAAGTCGGTGGCACGCTGCCGGCGGGCGTCGCGACGTTCACCTATTCGGTGGTGGCTTCGAACTCCGCCGGCAAGACAACCGCTGGGCCGTTCACAGTCACGGTACCGAAGCCGTTCGTCTACATCGGCTCGAGCACGGGCATCGCGGCCCTGAGCGTTCCCCTCGGGCTCACCGAGGCAGGCTCGCCACTCGGTACGAACCTGTACGTAGCAGACGCCGGCTCGACCGCCAATCACGTCGTCAGGCTCTCCTCGATCGCTCAATTCGACGGCGACATCGGCTCGACGGGCAGCGGCCCCGGGGAGCTCGAGTCGCCTACAGGTGTCGCGATTGGCCCCGCCGGCAACATCTGGGTCGTCGACGACGGTAACAACCGGATGGAGGAATTCTCGGGTACGACAGGGGCCGAGATTCTTACCTTCGGCTCGGAGGGGTCCGGCAAGGGCCAGTTCGAGGACGCCGGCGAGGTGGTCTTCGGTCCGAACGGGAACATGTACGTCTCCGATACCGGCAACAACCGCATCGAGGAGTTCACGACGGCGGGCACTTTCGTGACGAGCTTCGGCTCACTTGGCAGCGGGCCGGGCCAGCTCCACGCCCCGATCGGCCTGGCATTCACGGCGGCGGGCGACCTTCTCGTCGTGGACAGCTACAACGACCGGGTCGTGGCCTACACCTCATGGGGTCTCTACCTGGGCAAGTTCGGGACGCTCGGGACCAAGCTCGGGCAGTTCGACCATCCCTTCGGGATCGCGGTCGACTCCGCCGGAGACATCTTCGTGACGGACCGTGAGAACAACCGCGTCGAGGAGTTCTCTTCGACGGCCGAGCCGATCGATCAGTTCGGAACCGTTGGGCACGGCAACGGGCAATTCGACGACCCGACCGGGATAGGAATCTCGGCTGCCGGCATCTTGTCGGTCTCCGACACCGACAACAAGCGGATCGAGCAGCTCGCCGAACCCACCAAGGCGGTGTTCACAATTGACAGCCCACCGCTGACCGACGCGCCGCTTACGGCATACACCTACAGCTTCCACGCCACCGGTGAGCCGGCGCCCACCTACTCACTCTCTGGCGCCCCGTCGTGGCTCGAGATGGACAGCAGCGGCTACATGAGCGGGACGCCCCCGGCCGGCGCGACCAGCTTCACCTATTCGGTCGTGGCAACCAATTCGAGCGGGAACACGACGGTTGGCCCCTTCACCGTGTCAGTGACCACGCCGATCGGCTACATCGGTCAGTTCGGGTCGTACGGGTCCGGGGACGGCGAGCTCGACGCGCCGTCGGGCGTGGCGATCGATCCAATCAACGACTACTACTACGTAGTCGACCGCGAGAACGACCGGGTCGAGATCTTCAACGCCTCTGGCACAGACGAGGGCTCGTTCGGGAGCGAGGGATCAGGTGACGGCGAGTTCGACCTGCCCTATGCCATCGCCTCAGACTCCGCCGGCGACATGTGGGTGGCCGACCTCGGCAACAACCGGCTCGAGGAGTTCTCCGGGTCCGGCAGCTACATCACCCAGTTCGCCGCCTGCGGTTCATCCGGCTCGTTCAACTCACCCCAAGGGGTAGCGATCGATCCGACCACAGGGGACGTTTACGTCGCTGACACCGAGAATGACAGGGTCCTCGAGTGCACGACGAGTGGGGGGCTCGTCCGGCAGATCTCCGTTGGCACGCCGACCGGCGTCGCCGTCACCTCGACAGGGGAGCTCTACATCGCCGACGACGCGAGCGATCAGATCCTCGGGTATAGCGCCACGGGCACATCGCCGAATGAGACCTACGGCGGGCCGGGCTCGGGTGACGGCGAGGTCGAGGGGCTGAGTGCCATCGCCGTCGACTCGGTCGGGAACATCTGGGTGAGCGACTTCGGCGATCAGCGGATCGAGGAGTTCTCAGCCTCGGGCGCGTACCTCACTCAGTTCGGGTCGTTCGGATCCGGTAACGGCGAGTTCGACAGCCCGGCGGGGATGGCCGTCACCCCGACCGGCATCGTGCTCGCGGCGGACCTCGCGAACAACCGCATCGAAGAATTCCAGGAACCCCCCTACGATCTCGTCTACGCCAGCAAGTTCGGCACGAGCGGCCACGGCAACGGAGAATTCAAAGGCGACAGCGACGTCGCGATCGCTCCCGCGGCGGACGACTCTGACTTCTACGTGGTCGACCAGGGGAGCAACCGGATCGAGGAGTTCTCCTCGGCTGGCGCCTTCGTCACCTCGTGGGGCACTTCCGGGACGGCCGCCGGCGACCTCGACGGTCCGTCAGGCATCGCCTTCACCTCTGGCGGTGACGTGTGGGTGACGAACGAGACCGACGACCTCGTGCAGGAGTTCACCGCCTCCGGCACCTACGTCACCGGCTTCGGGTCCTCCGGATCTGCAACCGGCGACTTCAGCGCCCCGCAGGGAATCGCGATCGACCAGACGACCGGCGACATCTTCGTCGCAGACTTCGGCAACGATCGGGTGCAGCAGTTCTCTTCATTCGGGGCTTACATCGCGGAGTTCTCGACGACCAGCTACGGCTCGCTCAGCAGCCCGATCGGGGTAGCGGTCAGCCCCGACGGCGAGCTCTACATCGCCGACTCCGGGAACGACGACGTCGTCGGCTTCGACACGGCCACCGACACCCAGAACCTCCTCTTCGGATCGTCCGGAACGGGCCAGGGTGCGTTCGACGAGCCAGCTGGGATCGGGCTCGACATGGACGGGAACATCTGGGTCTCCGACAGCGGCAACGGCCGCGTGGAGGAATTCTCGAGTACCGGCGTCTTCCTCTCTCAGTTCGGAGCCGAGGGCAGCGCGGCAGGCGACCTGGACGCTCCGAACGGTCTCGCCGTGAGCTCGGCAGGCGTCGTCAGCGTCGCCGACTTCGGCAACGACCGCGTCGAGCAGTTCGCCCCGCCGCCGACCTGACGCGACCGCTCTGCCTCGCAGGCGCGAATCGTGACTGGAACCCTCGGGAAAACCCTAGGCATTCAGTCACGATTTTAGGAACGGCTGAGCTAGCACCGGGCAAACAGTCGCCTACGTGTGGAGGATGGCCGGCGGACGCCTAATCTGACCGCCATGTGCCGGAACATCACTACTCTTCGCGGCCTCGAGCCAGCCGCTACCGTCGACGAGATCGAGGCGGCTGCCCGCCAGTACGTCCGCAAGGTGAGCGGCGTGCAGTCGACGTCGAGCCTCACGGAGGCGTCCTTCGAGAAAGCGGTAGCGAAAGTTGCCAAGGCCACGACCGAGCTCCTGAGCCAGTTACCGCCTCGCCAGCAGCCTCCGCCGACGCTGCCGCCGCTCAGGCGGATCAAGGCGAAGCAAGCACAAGCACAAGCACAAGCACAAGCACAAGCACAAGCACAAGCACAAGCACAAGCACAAGCACAAGCACA
>JBKQLZ010000050.1:0-23269 GCA_052146895.1 Acidimicrobiales bacterium | reverse complement strand
TGAAGTGTCCACCACAGGGCGGATCCCAGCATGCTCGCTCCCGCGCGCGGCCCGCCTCTCGACCAGCTCTTGCTCGCTGCCTCGGTCCGGATACCCCAGAGTGACCCGCACGAGGAACCGATCGAGCTGGGCCTCGGGCAGCGGATACGGCCCGACGTACTCGCTCGGGTTCTGAGTGGCGACGACAGCGAACGGCGCCTGCAACGCGTGGGCAGTCCCGTCCGCGGTCACCTGGTGTTCCTGCATCGCCTCGAGTAAGGCGGACTGGGTCTTCGGAGGTGCCCGGTTGATCTCGTCTCCGAGCACGAGATTGGCGAACAGCGGGCCCGGCCTGAATTCGAGCGTCGCCCGCTGCGCGTCGTAGAACGAGGAGCCGGTCACGTCGGCAGGCATCAGGTCGGGCGTGAACTGGATCCGGGAGTAAGACATCCCGGTGGCGTCGCACATCGACCGCACCATGAGAGTCTTCGCCACGCCAGGAACATCCTCCAACAAGACGTGCCCTCCGGCGAGTATCCCGAGAAGCACGAGCTCCGCGGCCGCGCGCTTGCCGACGATGGCGCGCTCGACCTCGTCCAGGATCTGGGAGCAGAGCCTTTGAACGTCGGAAGGGCCGAGAGTGCTCGAAATCATGGGCACTCTTCCAAGATCGTCACGATCTCGTCGACCTCCTCGAGTGAGACGCCCGGGCCATGGCGGTCGCGCAACCTTGAGTTGCCGGGTCGCAACACGCTGTCAGCCCCGAGCAGTCTTTCGATGTCGGTCGGGCTGAGATGGCCGCTCATTCGCCTTCCTCGCGCGCGGGCGAGAGCTGCCAGCCGGGTCCGAACCCTCAGATCGAAGTTGCCCGCCGTGACGGTACCGAGACGGAGCGATCTCTCGAGTTCCTGCCAGCCCGCCGTCGCTCCGTCGCGGGCCTCTTCACCCTCACCCGACGTGACCTTGTCGCTCCCTTCGCCCTTGCCCAACTCGTAGGGACTTGCGGCTCTCGAGCGGGCGAGAATGCGGTAAACCGCCACGATTATCAGTAGTCCTGCGGCACCCGCGTAGGCCCGTTCCGCAACGCCGGGGTCGGGGGCGCCGACGCCGAGAGCGAGAGCCAACCCCGCTGTTGCACACAGGAGCGTCGCAACGAGAGAGCGTGTCATCCAGCCGCACCAATCCCGGCGCGGATATCGCGAAGACTGCTGATCGCGACCGATCGCCCGTCCTCTCCGAGGGGCTCACTGCTGTAACGGGCGCGCTCGAAGATTCCAGTCAGTCTCGACGCCGGCCTCGCCGGGGCTCCCGCAATTCCGAGGAGCCGCTGCAGGTACTCAGAGGGGGTCTCGTATGACTCGCGGAGCGCCCCGCACTTCGCGGCCGCTTCGGTCATCGCGATGTAGGCGGCCACGATCGCCTTGCGTGGGTCCGGTTCGTCCTCAGGGTTGGAGACTGTGACGCCCGCAACTGCTGCCGTGAGCGCGCCGCTCGGGAAGTCGCTCAAGCCATCGCGCGACGGGGGCCTCGACATCGGGTGAAGGGGCCCACGAGCTCTCGCCCAACGGCGGCGCCGCCACGCCGGAAGTCCAATCGTGATCGCCGCGACCGCCAGCACGGCGAGGATGGTGGCGCCGGCCGCCGGGGCAGAAAAGCTTATTTTAGAAGCGATTTGCCGGTTCCGCGGACTACCAAGTGCCGCGAGGGTGACGTGGTGCGCGACGTGCGAACGACGGGTCAGCAGGAGCGCCCCGAGGCCGATGAACGCTGCGAGGAGAGCGAGTGCGGCGAGGCGCTCGGCGAGCGTGTTGCGCCGCCTGCCCTTGCTCGAGATGCCGAACCGGGACGGCGTGGGAAGGGTGCGCAAACAGACGACGACACACGCTGCGACCGCGAGGCAAACGAGTGTCAGGGTGATGGTGAAGACGTCCGACGCAGGGCCGTCTCGCAAGCTGGACTTTCCAGCTCCAAGTCCGCCAGCGCTGCCAGCGACCGCCGCGACCACGGCCAGAGCGGCGGCCAGGGGAGCGAGCGCCCGGACGATCGATGGCGACCACAAGAGACCGCCCGCCGCCTCCTCCGAGCCGTCGGCCGTGCTGTCCTCCGTTCGCTGTGGAAGGGCGCGTCTCGGCATCTCCTCGGAGTGTACGCGCCCTCTGATCGACCATCCGTTCTGGCCCGAAAATGCCCTGGTAGGGTCCCAAGTCGCCGCGTTGGTTGCGGCGCGGTTGCGAGTTGGTTGCGTATGCATTGTTGGGCACTGAAAGACTCGACAGTCCGACCGTCAAAGCCTTACATTGGCGCAGACACCACCTGGATCTGCGAGAGCGCCGCGGGTGGCGAGGGGATACGTAGTCACACATGAGCGAGGGAGTCTTCAACCGTCTGCACGCGCCTCCTTCCGGCGCGCACGCAGCTCGGCAGAGCTTGAGGCACCGCGCTGTCCGCGTCCTCTGCTCGATGCTCCTCGTGTGTGCCGGCATCATCAGCGGCGTGGCGGTGGGTTACGTGTCGGGCTTGCTCGGCTCCGCCAAGCCGGCCTCGGCGGCGGGGCTCGGGACCCTGCTCTTCTCAGAGGACTTCAAGGGTTCACAGGTCTCGCCCCAGGCACAGAACTTGCTCACGACCAACGGCACGTTCACGCCCTGCCTGACCGCCTCGACGAACACGAGCGAGACGCCGATTCCCGGCTGCCTTACGAGCGAGCCAGGGGGCGCGACGGGCACTCTCCCGGACACGCCAGGTACGGGCGCGCTGCGGTTGACGAGCAATGCCGGCAACTCGAACGGCTATATCCTCTACAACTACCAGATACCCACGGCCGACGGCTTCGACGTGAAGTACGACGCTTACCAGTACGACGGCGACGGCGCCGACATGATCACGTTCTTCCTCACGAACGGCACCGACTCGCTCACGAAGATCGGTCCTCTCGGCGGCGCCGGAGGGTTCGACTTCGGCACCGCGGGTGACTGTCCCGCGAACGACCCGGCCGTCGGGCCGAACGACGAGTGCAGCGGCCTTCCCGACGGCATCCTCGGCGTCGCACTCGATGCCTGGGGCAACTACCCGTTCCAATTCAACGACACCGGCACGGGCTCGAACTCGTCGTGCAATCAGAGCTACATACCTGGCGCAATAGACCCGGAGAACGTCTCGGTCCGCGGCCCCGGCTTCTACAACCCTGCAGCGACTATCGGAGGCACGCCGTACCCGGCGGGCTGGTACCCGGAGACCGGAGAGGTGAACGGCGAGTACTGCGTCCTCGGTGCGCCCGCAGCCGCGACCGTCGACAACGCGGCTGCCACGGCCCGGCCCGCTCCGGGGGCGACCGGCGGTGAAGAGGTCCACCTCCACATCGACCCGCCCGGCTGCGCAAGCCTTTACACGAGCTACCCGTGCTCGAATGCCGTCTCAGCCGCACAGCCAGGTTCGCCGGAGGTCCTCGTCTACCTGAACAACGTTCTTGTCGAGACCGTCCCCGAGCCGGCGCTCATGCAGACGATCCCGACGGTGAAGTTCGGCTGGTCTGCTAGCACCGGCGGGGACGACGAGATCCACGAGCTCAACAACGTGTCCGTTCAGTCCGTCATCCCGATCCAGCCGAACCTCTGTGAGCTCGCCAATCCGAACCAGGTCGCCCAAGGCGTCACCACGACCAACAACAGCACGACGATCACGACGCCCACGACGCTGCCGGCGGGCGACGTCGGGAGCAACATCTACGGTGCCGCGATCCCCGCCGGCACGACGATCACGGCGATCAGCGGCACGTCAGTCACACTGTCGAGCGCGGCGACTGCGACTTCGGCGAACGCCATCATCACGGTCAGTCCCGTGCTACCGGTCACCCGTACGATCTCAGACGCGGCGATAACCAACGGCTCCACGACGCTGACAGACCCTGGTGGCAGCTTCACCCCCGGAGACGTAGGCGACGGGGTCCTCGCCGGCCAGATTCCCGCCGGCGCCACCATCACGGCCGTCACCAGCGGGTCGACGGCGACGATGTCCGCTGCCGCTACGGCCACCGCCACGAACGAGAGTGTCGTGCTCGATCAGGGTTCGGCGATGTGTGGCAATACCGCGTCAACCGTCAGCACGACGCTCGGCACGACGGCTTACACCACGTTCACGAGTGCAGTGCTTGCTACCGGCTCAGACGAGACGAAGACCATGACGGCCACTGTCAACCTCCCGGCCGGCGTGCAGTTCGTCAGCGGCCAACCGCCGTCCGGCAGCGGCTGGGTCTGTGCTACGCCCGGGCCTGGCCTGTCGACCGACACCTGCACCTTCACGCCGCCCGGTGGCGACTCGCCTGCTGGCGTCTCGCTCTCGCCGCTCTCGGTCCCGGTTCAACAGACGACGCCAACGGCAGGTACGTACAACATCACCGTCACGCTCTCGAGTTCGGACAACAACTCCCCGAGCTCGTATCTCACGGCTACTCAGCCGATCACCTGGGGTGGTGCGACGAGCAACGTCGCCAATGTGTCCATCACCAAGACGGCAGCCGTTGCCTCGCCGGCGGACGGCTCAACCGACACCTACACCATCACCGCTTCCAATGCTGGGCCCAACGCCGCCGCCGGCGTCCTCGTGTCTGACCCTCTACCTCAAGGTGAGGGTTATGTCTCCGGCACCACGGCCACCGGCTCGGTCACTGAGGCCGTCGTGGGCGGCGTGCCTACCGTCACGTGGGGGGTAGGCAGCCTTGCGAACGGCGCGAGCGCGACTCTCACGATCACCGTGCAGGTAGACACCGGCCAGGGCGCGCTTGTCAACACCGCGATCGAGTCTCAGGCGGCGAGCACGCCAGATGTGACCGGCACGCAGCAGTCCTCGGCGATGATCACGCCCACCGCAGTGGCCGATGTCGTCCTCACGAAGACCGTTTCCAACGCGACACCGGTCGACGGCTCGACGGTCGCGTACACGATCTCGGCGGAGAACGGCGGCCCCGACCCCGCCCAGACGGTCCAGGTCATCGACACGCTCCCCGCCGGTCTCGGCCTCGTTCAGTACGGCTCGCCCACATCGGTGAGCGGCGTCGGGGTCACGAATGCATCTACGACCATCACGGGCGCGGCCGGCACCTTCACCGGGGACGTCGGCGACTATGTCATCGGGACTGATATCACGACAGGGTCGACGATCTCGGCGGTGGCGGGTGGGGGAGCGTCCGCGACGATCACGTCGCCGGCAACGGGCACAGTCGCGAGCGAGGCGATCACAGTTGTCACTCCCGCTGCGGCGCCGACGACGGCCGATGGAGCGACGACGACAGCCTCGGCCGGCGGCGACACGCTCACTTGGAACATAGGGACCTTCGCAGAGGGCGATTCCGCATCGATGGTGGTGCTTGCCAACATTTCCGGCTCGAACGGAGGCAACCCCATCGTCAACACGGCCGTCGAGACTCAGTCGTCGACTACGCCACTGCCTAACGGGCAGGACAGCACTTCCGCCTCGGCATCCATCACTGTGACACCTGCTGCCAACGTGTCGATCACGAAGACAGTGTCGACGACTGGGACGACTGCGACGTACACGTTGACTGCTACGAACAACGGACCGGACTCGGCCGCAGGCGTCGCCCTGACCGACGACCTCCCGGGAGCGCTCACCTACCAGAGCCTCGGGACGCCTACACAGGGGACTGCCACCGAGCACACGCACCACAGCGGCCTCCAGGAGATCGACTGGACCGTGGGCACTCTCGCCGACGGCGCGACGGCATCGCTGACCTTCACGGCAACCTTCACCGCCGGCGCGACTATCACCAACACTGCCACCGAGACGCAGACGACCCTCAACCCGGGCGGAACGACCACTGCGAGCGCAACGATCAACCCGCCGAGCGTGGCGACTGTGGTCGTGAAGAAGACGGTGTCGAACGCGACGCCAGCCGACGGGTCTGACGACACCTACACGCTCACGGTCACTAACAACGGTCCGCAATCGGCGGCCGGAGTCAGCGTCACTGACGCTCTTCCCGCTGGCGAGGTCTTTGTCTCGAACGGAGCCGCCCCAGGCGGGACCACTGCCACCGAGTCCGGCAACGTCGTGACATGGACGATCGGCACGCTGGCGGACGCAGCCTCGGTGCAGTTGACGATCACGGTGGAGCTCACTGTCGGGTCGGGCTCGATCGTCAACACGGCCGTCGAGACACAGACGACGCCGAACTCTTCCGGCGGCACCACCACATCGGGATCAGTCACGATCAACCCCACACCAGTGGCAAACGTCACTCTTACGAAGACTGCTATCGACCTTGCCCCACAAGTCGGGGCCGCGGACCCGTTGGACGAGACGGCATATGTGATCTCGGTTACCGGTGACGGACCCGACACCGCTCAAGGCGTGACAGTCACCGACCCGTTGCCGGCGGGAGTCACCTACGTCTCTTCCGGATCGCCTGTGAGCTTCACCGGCGGCGTCACGAACGCTTCTACAACCATCACAGGGCCAACTGGCACGTTCGTTGCCGGTGATGTCGGCTATCCAGTCACGGGCCCCGATATCCCGAACGGGACCGTCATCACGGCGGTGGCTAGTGGGACTTCTGCCACCATGTCCAATGCCGCCACCGCGACCAATGCCGCGGAAGCGGTGACGCTCGATGAGGTGAACACGTCACCGGCCGGAACCAACGTCTGCCAAGCGGGCGGGACGGTTACCTGGGGGACGACTTGCACACCGACGCTGACCGGCTTCGCTCTCGCCCCTGGCGCTAGCAAGTCCATCGTCGTGCTCGTGCGTGCCACGTCCTCGTCGGGAACCATCACCAACACCGCGACCGAGAGCCAGACCACGCCCAACAGCGCTGGCGCGACCACGAACGCCGAGACCGCGTCTGCTGCAATTACTCCCACCGGAACTGCGACCGTCGTGCTGACGAAGACGGCGAGCGCCGCGACGCCGCCGGACGGTTCGGCCGAGACCTACACATTGCACGTAGTGAACAACGGCCCGCGGGCTGTTCAGAACCTCGTAGTGACCGATCCCTTGCCGGCTGGGCTCACCTACGTGTCGTACGGGGCGGCCACGAAAGTCTTGTCGGCCTCGATCACGAGCGGCTCCACCACGCTCACCGGACCTGCCGGCAGCTTCAGCGGCTCTGGCGTGGACCTCGTATCCGGCTTCGGTATCCCGACCGGCACGACAGTCACCTTGGGCGGAGCTGGCACTACGGCAACAATGTCAGCGGCCGCCACCCAGACGGTGTCGAGCGAGACCGTCACGCTCATTTCCCCGACGGCACCAACGACAACCGATGGGGCGTCGACGTCGGTCTCCGAAGCATCGGTGAGCGGTACACCGACGGTCACCTGGACGCTTGGAACCATCGCCAACGGCGACTCGGCCTCGCTGCAGATCACGGTGCTCGTCGCCGCGAGCTCCGGAACGATCACCAACATCGCGACCGAGACGCAGTCGCCGCTCACCCCTAACTCATCTGGTCAGACCGCGACTTCTGCGGGTGTCTCGGTCAACCCGACGGCCGGAGCGAACGTCACCATCGCGAAGACGGGCTCGACCGGCACGCCGAACGACGGCTCGATCATGACGTTCACATTGAGCGTCGCGAATAACGGACCGAACTCGGCCGGAGCCGTCACAGTTACCGACCCGATGCCTACCGGCCTCGCTTACGTCTCGTATGGCTCTCCCGCCGGCACTGCACCGGTGACGACTGACGGAGTCTCAACCTCGGTGAGCGAGGGACTTGTCGGCGGAGTGCCGACGGTGACTTGGACGATCCCATCGTTCGTGTCAGGCGACACCGCATCGCTCCTCATCACAGTCACCGTGAACACCTCGAGCGCAGTCACCAACACGGCGACGCTCTCGCAAACGGTGCCGAACACGTCCGGCGCCACAGCGGACTCCGAGCAAGCAAGCTTCGCTCTCACACCGGTACCGGTAGCAAACGTCTCGATCACAAAGGTCGCTAACCCGACAGGCAATGCGCCGCACGGAACTCAGATCACCTACACATTGCAAGCTACGAATGCAGGGCCCGACTCTGCTGCTGGGGTATCGGTCTCAGACCCGATCCCGGTGGGCACGACCTTTGTCTCCTCGTCGACAGCCACCGGCAGCCTCTCCAACCCGACCGTAGGTACCAACGGAACGGTCACCTGGACTGTTGGCACGCTCGCCAACGGAGCCAGTGCAACGGCCACGATCACAGTTCTCGTCTCGAATACAGCCGCGCTCGGGACCATGACCAACACCGCCACAGAGACTCAGACAACGAAGAATCTCACCGGAACTCAGACGGCATCGGCAACCAACACCGTTGTGGCCGCCGCCAATGTGTCGATCACGAAGATCGCCAATCCGTCAACCAGTACTCCCCATGGGACACAGATCGCCTACACGATCGGGTTGTCGAACGCCGGTCCAGACGCTGCCGCGGGCGTGTCGGTGACCGATCCGCTTCCAGCCGGCACCACCTTCGTCTCCTCGTCCTCGGCCACCGGAAGCTTGTCCAATCCAACCGTGGGTACCAACGGCACGGTCACTTGGACAGTGGGGGCGCTGGCAAATGGAGCGACCGCGACGGCCACGATCACGGTGCTCGTCTTGGACAGCGCGTCCGGCACGATCACCAACACCGCCACCGAGACCCAGACGACGGCCGACCCGACAGGAACTCAGAGCGCGTCGGCCAGCAACACGGTCGTAGGCGCCGCCAGCGTGAGCCTCAGCAAGACGGTCTCGAACGCCACACCGGATGACGGCACGAACGACACCTACACCCTCAAGGTGACCAACGCCGGCCCAGATGCCGCCGCCGGTGTTGCGGTGAGCGACTCGCTTCCTGCCAGCCTCGCTTATGTGAGCTCCGCCACCACGACCGGCACGATCAGCGAAGCGTTGGTGGCAGGAGTGCAGACCGTCACCTGGACAGTGGGCAGCCTGGCGAACGCCGCCTCTGCCACCGCCACCATCACAGTTCAGGTGAATGCCAACTCGGGCACGATCACCAACACGGCGACGGAAACGCAGACCACCGCCAACCCATCGGGTACCACTACCGCCTCAGTCAACATAAATCCCGTCCCCGTCGCGAATGTGTCAATCCTGAAGACGGTGTCGAACGCCACACCGGATGACGGCACGAACGACACCTACACCCTCAAGGTGACCAACGCCGGTCCCGACTCCGCCGCTGGCGTATCGGTCACCGATGCTCTTCCCGCTGGCGTCTCCTACGTCTCCTCAGCGACTGCGACAGGCTCGATCTCGGAGGCCCTCGTCGCAGGAGTCCAGACAGTCACCTGGACCGTGGGCAGCCTCGCGAACGCCGCCTCCGCCACCGCCACCGTCGTCGTCCAGGTAGTCCAGACCGGCACCATCACGAACACCGCCACAGAGACCCAGACGACAGCCAACCTGACCGGTACCCAGTCGTCGAGCGCCGTAATCAACCCACTCGCGGCTGCGAACGTCTCGATCACCAAGACCGTCAACAACCCGACGCCGGCAGACGGCACGAACGACACCTTCGACCTCGGTGCGACTAACGCAGGCCCCGACTCGGCCACAGGTGTGGTCGTGACAGACGTCCTCCCGGCCGGTCTCACCTACGTGAGCTCAGCGACTGCGACGGGCTCTATCGCCTTCAACGCCGGCACCGACACCGTCACCTGGACTATCGGCACCTTCGCGAAGTCGGCTTCTGCGACAGCGACGATCACCGTGACTGTGAACGCCAACTCGGGCACGATCACCAACACCGCCAACGAGACCCAGACGAACCCGAACCCGACCGGCACGACATCGGCCTCTGCCTCGGTCAACCCGACCTCTGCCGCCAACGTCACCCTCGTCAAGACGGTCTTGAACCCGACGCCGGCAGACGGCACGACCGACTCATACACGCTGAGTCTCCACAACACAGGCCCCAACGGCGCGACCAGCGTCGTTGTGACTGATGCTCTCCCGGCCGGTCTCGCCTACGTGAGCTCCGCCACGATCACCGGCACGATCACAGAGGCGCTAGTCGGAGGGGTCCAGACGGTCACCTGGACCGTTGGCACCCTCCCACGGAACGCGACCGCCATCGCCACTATCGCGGTCACAGTCAATGCGAGCTCGGGCACTATCACCAACACCGCTCATGAGACCCAGTCAGACCCCAACCCGACGGGTAACCCGACGGGAAGCGTTCCGATCAGCCCGACGACGGCTGCGAACGTCTCGATCACCAAGACGGTCAACAACCCGACCCCTGCAGACGGCACGAACGTCACCTTCACCCTCGGTGCGACGAACTCCGGCCCTGACGCAGGCCAGAACGTCACGGTCACAGACGTCCTCCCAGCCGGTCTCGCCTACGTCTCCTCTGCGACTGCGACGGGCTCTATCGCCTTCAACGCCGGCACCGACACCGTCACCTGGACTATCGGCACCTTCGCGAAGTCGGCTTCTGCGACAGCGACGATCACCGTGACGGTGAACGCCAACTCGGGCACGATCACCAACACCGCCAACGAGACCCAGTCGAACCCGAACCCGACCGGCACGACATCTGCCTCTGCCTCGGTCAGCCCGACGACGGCTGCGAACGTCTCGATCACAAAGACGGTCAACAACCCGACGCCGGCAGACGGCACGAACGACACCTTCACCCTCGGTGCGACTAACGCCGGCCCCGACTCGGCCACAGGTGTGGTCGTGACAGACGTCCTCCCGGCCGGTCTCACCTACGTCTCCTCGGCGACTGCGACCGGCTCTATCGCCTTCAACGCCGGCACCGACACCGTCACCTGGACGATCGGCACCTTCGCGAAGTCGGCCACCGCGACGGCCACGGTCACGGTCACCGTGAACGCCAACTCGGGCACGATCACGAACACCGCTCATGAGACCCAGACAGACCCCAACCCGACGGGCAATCCCACGGGGAGCGTGCCGGTCAACCCGACTCCTGCGGCGAGCGTCACGCTCACCAAGACGGTCACGAACGCCACCCCGGTCGACGGCACGAACGACTCATACACGCTGACGCTCCACAACGCCGGGCCTGACTCGGCCACCGGCGTCGTCGTGACCGACGTCCTCCCTGCCGGTCTCGCCTACGTCAGCTCTGCCACTGAGACGGGCTCGATCGCCTTCAACGCCGGCACCGACACCGTCACGTGGACCGTCGGCACGCTCGCAGACAGCGCCACCGCGACGGCCACGGTCACGGTGACGGTGAACGCCAACTCGGGCACGATCACCAACACGGCCAACGAGACCCAGACAGACCCCAACCCGACGGGTAATCCCACCGGGAGCGTCCCGGTCAACCCGACTCCTGCGGCGAGCGTCACGCTCACCAAGACGGTCACGAACGCCACCCCGGCAGACGGCACGAACGACTCATACACGCTGACTCTCCACAACGCCGGGCCTGACTCGGCCACCGGCGTGGTAGTGACCGACGCCCTCCCTGCAGGTCTCGCCTACGTCAGCTCTGCCACTGCGACGGGCTCGATCTCAGAGGCCGTCGTGGCAGGCGTGCAGACCGTCACGTGGACCGTAGGCACTCTCGCAGACAGCGCCACCGCGACCGCCACGATCACCGTCACCGTCAATGCCGGCAGTGGCACGATCACGAACATCGCTCATGAGACCCAGACCGACCCGAACCCGACCGGTAACCCGACCGGCAGCGTGCCGGTCAATCCCACACCCGCAGCGAGCGTGACGCTGACGAAGACAGTCGCGAACCCCACGCCTGCAGACGGCACCGACGACACCTACACGCTGTCGATCCACAATGCCGGACCGGACGCCGCGACCGGCGTGAAGGTCACCGACCCACTCCCGGCTGGGCTTGTGTACGAGAGCTCTGCCACCACGACGGGAACGATCGCAGAGACAATCGTGGCAGGCGTGCAGACCGTCACGTGGACAGCCGGCACCCTCGCGGACGACGCCACCGCCACGGCAACGATCACCGTCAAGGTGAACGCCAACTCCGGCACGATCACCAACACCGCCAACGAGACCCAGACCGACCCGAACCCGACCGGCAACCCGACCGGAACCGTTCCGATCAGCCCGACGCCGGCGGCGAACGTCACTCTCACCAAGACTGTCGCCAATCCGACTCCGGCCGACGGGACCGACGACACGTACACGCTGACTCTCCACAACGCCGGCCCTGACTCGGCCACCGGCGTGGTCGTAACGGACGCCCTTCCTGCTGGCCTCATCTACGTCAGCTCGGCGACAGTGACCGGCACGATCTCCAACGGCGCCGGCACCGTCACCTGGACCGTCGGCACGCTTGCGAGCGGCGCGACGGCCACGGCCACGGTCACAGTTGAGGTCACCGCCAGCTCGGGCACGATCACCAACACCGCCCATGAGACTCAGACCGACCCGAACCCGACCGGCGACCCGACGGGCAGCGTTCCGATCAACCCGATGTCGGATGCCGCCGTGTCGATCAAGAAGACGGTGAGCAACTCACGGCCGGTCGCCGGCGAGTCCGACACATACACGGTGAAGGTCTCCAACGCCGGTCCTGACTCGGCCAAGCGAGTTGTAGTCACCGACCCGCTGCCGGCAGGGCTCGCCTACGTGTCCGCGTCGTCCGCCACCGGGACCGTTAGCGAGTCCACGGTCAAGGGCGTGCCGACAATCACCTGGACCATCGGCACCCTCCAGGATGGCGAGAGCGCGAGCCTCGAGATAGTTGTGACGGTCGAGGCGGACTCCGGCACGATCGTGAACACCGCCACCGAGTCCCAGTCGACGCCGGACCCGAACGGACAGCAGCAGTCATCGTCTGCCACTAGCCACCCGCAGTCGGCTGCGAACGTCTCGATCAAGAAGACCGTGGCGGATCCGAAGCCCGTGAACGGGACCGACGACACATATACGGTGAAGGTGTCCAACGCCGGACCGGATGCGGCCAAGGGCGTGCTAGTCGTTGACCCGCTGCCTGCCGGACTTGCGTACGTCTCCTCGTCGTCCGCCACGGGCACGGTGCACGAGAGCACGGTAAAGGGCGTCCCGACGATCACCTGGACGATCGGCACCCTCGCGAACGGTGCCGCCGCGACGCTCACCATCGTGGTTCGCGTCACAGTGGGCTCCGGGCGGATCGTCAACACCGCTACCGAGACCCAGTCGACCCCGAACCCGAAGGGCCAGCGCCAGTCGTCCACGGCCACGGCGACGCCGGGGCCCGGTGCATCGGTGACGGTGAAGAAGACCGTTGCGGACACCAAGCCGAAAGCGGGAACTAGCGACACATACACGATCACCGCGACCAACGCCGGTCCCGACGCTGCTCGAGGCGTCGTGATCACAGATGCCCTTCCGCCGGGCCTCACGTTCGTCTCGGCCGGGTCAGGCACGGGGAAGGTCACGGAGGCGCTGGTGAAGGGCGTAGAGACCATCACCTGGTCGATCGCCTCGCTCGCAGACGGAAAGACAGTCTCCTTGCACATCGTCGTGACCGTCCAAGCTTCGAGCGGCACGGTCACCAACGTTGCCGTCGAGCACCAGACGACACCGAGCCCGAGCGGTAAGCCGCGGTCCTCCGTCTCCATCACCCCTGTACCGTCCGGCACGCCGATCCCGCCTGTGCACACAGGACAGCCTTGGTCTGGTTGGCTGTACTGGCTGCTCGTGATCCTGCTCGGCCTTGCCGGCGCAGGCAGCATCGAGCAGGGCCGTCGTCGCCGTCGGCCGGCGAGAGTGGTCGTACGGCGCGACCGCCCGTAGGGGTGGGGAGCAACCGGCGGTGGCGCCCGAGAACGCTCGGCCGCGCCCCGCGCGGACCCCATGAGTCCCACTTCGGTCACACTGAAGCAGTGGCGATGCACAGACGGAGGTCCGGCTGGATCCTGACCGTCGTCGGGGTGCTCCTGATCGGCGCAGCCGCGATCGGAATCGGCTACCCCCTCTGGTGGGATCATCGGTCCGCCGTCGGCGGCCAAGCCCTGCTTCATGAGCACCTCGGCTCGCAGCCGCCCGGAACCGGAACCGGGCCGTCGGGCAAGCACCACAAGACCTGCCGTCCGACCCTCCCATCGAAGAACAGCACGAGCACCCACCTCGCCGGCATCCTCGAGGTTCCGAAGCTGCAGCTCCGAGCCCCGGTGCTTCAGGGCCTCGGCGACCCTGTACTCAACATCGCGGTCGGCCATGATCCCGTGAGCCCGTGGCCAGGGGAAATGGGCGAGAGCGTCATCGAAGCTCACGACGTCAGCTACTTCTCCGGCATCAGCTCGCTCAAGCCCGGAAGCCAGATCATCTGGCACGACGCTTGTGCGGAGTCCGTCTTCGAGATGACCAACTCCGAGATCGTGACGCCGGGGACTGTTCTCAAGACCCCACCGGATGGGCGAGGCCTTGCGCTCGTCACCTGCTACCCGACCAACGCGCTCTTCTGGACTCCCGACCGATATGTCGTGCTCACGTCATTCCTCTTCAGCCGCAGCACCACGTCCGTCGCAAGCGCGCCGCAGGCTGTGACGCATCTGCTCGTCCCGGCACCTCAGGCGCTCGTGGCCGAGGGACTTACTTTGCAGGACAATCCGATCCTGCTCGGCACGATGTCGATCACAGGCTCCCCGTCGCCGCGCTGGCGGCAGGGCCCAGCTGCGCTCGACGTCGACGCTGATGCTCTCGAGTCGTTCTTCGGGGCCGAAAAGGCGATAGCGCAGGGGAACGCGGCCTGGTGGCGCGACCTCGCGGTTCCTGGGCTGGCCATGCCGAGGGCGTGGGTCGATGAGACGAAGCTCTACGCCACCATCGACGTCGACGGCACGAGCGTGCAGTCGGTCGACCTGCACTCTGACAACGTCACAATGTTGCTGACCGTCCGTCACGGCACGTTGCTGATCGAGTCGGTCGCTCCGGCGTAGGCTCGTCGAGTCGAGAAGTCACAGCCATCGAAGGAGCTCCCGGGTGCCCCCTGAGAAACCCCACTGGTCACACCTCTTCCGCGAGGTGGTCACTTCCGGCCTCTGCACCGGATGTGCGGCCTGCATCGTCGTGTGCCCTTATGACGTGCTCGGGTACGACGATGGCGGTGGGCGCTACAAGCCGTTCCATGTCGAAGAAGCCGGGGGTTACGACGATTGCACCCACGGCGAGAAGGGCTGCACCCTCTGCACACGTGCGTGCCCTCGTTTTCGCGAGTGGGAACCGGAGATCGACAACTTCCTCTTCGGCCGGGAGCGGCTCGAGTCCGAGGTGTTCGGGATCTCCGAGGAGGTGGTGCTCGCGCGCGCGACTGACCCTGCGGTGAACCAGGCAGGCCAGGACGGTGGGCTGGTGTCAGCAATGCTGATCTGGGCGCTCGAGAAGGACGTCATCGACGCAGCCCTCGTCTCCTATCTCGAGGGAGACGGCACCAGTTGGAAGGCGATCCCCGGCGTTGCCCGCACGCGCGAAGAGGTCCTCGCCGCCGCCGGCTCGCGCTACACGTACTCCGCCAACACCCTTGCGTACGCGCAAGCGATCGATGCCGGGGCTGAGCGCCTCGCGCTCGTAGGGATGAGCTGCCAGGCCTCCGCGCCGCCGGTCATGAGCGCGAGGCGTGCGGGAAAGGTGGCGAGGCGTTTCGTGCTGACTGTCGGCTTGCTCTGCTCGAAGACGTTCGACGACGCCATCTTCGACGAGCTGTTCCTCGCCCGTTACGGACTCCCCCGTGAGGACATGGTGAAGATGAACATCAAGGGCGTCTTCCAGATCTGGATGCGCAACGGGAGCTATCACGAGGTCCCCCTCAAGGAAGCTCACGCCTGGACGAGGGAGGGCTGCAAGATGTGCCCCGACTTCGCAGCAGAGCACGCCGACATCTCGACAGGCGGGATCGGAGCGTTTGGGGACTGGACCATCACCGTCGTCCGGACCGAGCGGGGCAAGGAGATCATGGGTCGTCTCCTGGCCGACGGTGCGATCGAGGTGCGGCCGTCGAGTGACGATCCAGCGGCTGTCGAGTTGCTGGCCAAGCTCTCACGGGTCAGCAGGAGGCGCTGGCCTGACTCTGCCGCCGGCGGGCCTCGCCGGATCCCGGTCGCGATCGCCTAGGAGGCCTGGTCGACCAACTTCCGCGCTCGCCGGAGGACCTCGGCGAACATCTCGGTTGTCAGCAGTCCAGTGAAGACGTTGCGCTGGCTCGGGTGGTAGGTGCAAAGAACGGTGCCGAGGTCGTCGCGGTAGGACGGGTCGAGCCTGAACTCGGCCCCGTGGGCAAAACGCCCCCGTAACCTCCCCCGCACCGCGCTCAGCCTCCCGATCGCCTCGAAGGCGTAGCCCCCAAGAGCGAGGCAGACGCGGGCGGACCGCAGGAGGCTCAGTTCCTCCTCGAGGAACGGCATGCAGCGGTCCCGCTCTGCCGGCAGCGGACGGTTCGCCGGGGGAGCGCACCTGACGGGAGCGGTGACGAACGCTCCGGTGAGGTGGAGACCGTCGTCAAGGCTGACAGAGGTCGGCTGGCTGGCGAATCCTTGGCTGTAGAGGCCGGCGAACAGGAAGTCGCCGGAGCGGTCTCCCGTGAACATGCGCCCTGTCCGGTTGCCGCCGTGCGCCGCCGGAGCGAGCCCGATGATGACAAGGCGCGCGTCGGGATCGCCGAATCCCGGCAGGGGGCGAGCCCAGTACTCCTCGCCGGCATGTGAGCGCGGGCGGGAGGCAGCGGCCTCCTCGCGCCACTCGACAAGCCGGGGGCACGCCGTACAGCGGGAGATCCTCCCCGCGAGCTCTGCGAGCCCGGGGGATCGTTCACCGGCAGGATCGGTCGTCATGACCTGCCACGGTACGGTGTCCGGGATGCAGCGCAAACGACGCCAGGTCGCACCGGGCACCCTGGTCTGCCTCGTCCGCCACGGCACCACGCCGACCACGGGCAAGGTGCTGCCGGGACGCGCCCGCGGGCTGCACCTCGCCGATGCGGGGCGGGCAGAGGCGGGAAGGACGGCCGAGCTCTTCCGCGGTCTCGAGGTGGAGGCGGTATACGCTTCGCCCCTCGAGCGGGCGAGGGAGACGGCGGCTCCGATCGGCTCGGAGGCGGGCGTGCCGGTCAGGATCGAGCGCGGGCTGATCGAATGCGACTTCGGAGACTGGACGGGCGCCGAGCTCTCGAAGCTCCAGCGGCTGCCTGAGTGGAAGACGGTGCAGCGCCATCCGAGTGGATTCCGCTTCCCGAGCGGTGAGTCCTTCCCCGAGCTCCAAAGCCGGCTCCAAGCGACGATCTCGGGTCTTTGCGAGCGCCACCCCGGAAAGGCGATCGTTGCCGTCTCGCACGCCGACTGCATCAAGGCGGCCGTGGCCCTCGCTCTCGGCGTGCCGCTCGACCTGTTCCAGCGCATCGTGATCGGCCCCTGCTCGATGACCGTCGTCGCCTATGGTGCAGAGGGACCCGCCGTGCTCACGATGAACTCCTACGGCGCTCCACCCGGGTTCCGGAAAAGACGGGGGTCGGTCACTTGAGCGGCAGATATCTACTGGAGAACCCGAGCAGGGTCACGGTGGGCACGGTCGGGCCGGTTGGCGAGCGGCTCTTCGTGCTGCAGGCAAGAGAGGGCAACCAGCTCTTGACAGTCAAGGTCGAGAAGGTGCAGGTGTCGTCTCTCGCGACCTATCTCGGGCGGATGCTGCGTGAGCTCGAGCGCCCTCATGAGCTTCCGGGCGACACAGAGCTCACGCTCGAGCCGTTCGAGTCGCCCGACTTCACGGCCGAAGCCCTCGCGCTTACCTACGACGACCTCGGTGACCGGATCGTCCTCGTGATCGACGAGATCGATCAGAGCGAGATCGATCCGGAAGGGGCGGGCCTCGACCTCGAAGGGACGACCGCGCGCCTCGCCATGACGCGCGAGCAGGCCGCCGCGCTCGCGATCCGGGCGACCGAGCTCGTCGAAGCGGGACGGCCACCCTGCCCACTCTGTGGATATCCCCTCGACCCAAGGGGGCACGTGTGCCCGCGGACGAACGGCAACAGCGCTCCGCTGACCTGACCGGCGCCGCGTGGTTGGACCTGCTCTCGAGCGGGGAGATCGAGATCGAGGGCCGGTTGCCGTACAGCTCGAATTACTCTTATCTGACGACGGTCTCGTGCGGGGAGATCGCCGGACGGGCGGTCTACAAGCCGGGCAAAGGTGAGCGCCCGCTGTGGGACTTCGGGACGAACCTGTACCGGCGCGAGATCGCCACCTACGAGCTCTCGGCCGCTTTCTCAATCGGGCTCGTGCCTGAGACGGTGCTCCGTCACGACGCCCCGCTGGAAGCAGGGTCCCTGCAGCGGTTCATCGAGGCCGACTTCTCGGCCCATTACTTCACCATCATCGAGGAGGCCGGACATCACGCGCGCCTCCGGGAGCTCGCCGCCTTCGACATGCTCTGCAACAACGCCGACCGCAAGAGCGGCCATGTCCTCGTCGACCGCGAGGGCGGGATCTGGGGCATCGACAACGGCTTGTCGTTCCATGCCGACGACAAATTGCGCACGGTGATCTGGGAGTTCGGTGGCGAAGCGATCCCAGAGGCCGTGCTGGCGGCGTGCCAGGCCATAGTCAACGAGGGGCCGCCCGAGCGCGTCTCGGCGATGATCGACAGCGAGGAGGAGGAGGCTCTCGTGCGGCGCGCGATGCGGATGTTGAAGACGAGACGCCTCCCTTTGCCGCGAGACGACCATCGCGCCTATCCCTGGCCCCTTGTTTGATCACCGGCACGCAAGCGGTAGCCCGCCGGTAGGTGCAGCGGTAAGTGTGCCTGTGACGATGGCCGCATGTGGGAATCCGGTGCAGAGGTAGAGCGGGTACGTTTCTTGCCGGCGGCGTGGTTTCCACGCCCGTTGTTGGATCAGATCGAGCCGGCGCTCAGGCAGGTGGTGTCACTCGTGGAGCTGATCGACTCGCCGAGCGTGGGTTCTCTCGCGGAAGAGGCGGCGGACTCGATCCGGGCCGCGAGCTACGAGCTCGCGCGCCACTCCGGCCGGCCCGGCGAAGCCTGCATGCTCACCAAACAGGCCGTCTTCGACGTGAGCGACCTGCTCACACGAGCGAGCGCGCTGTTATCGGGAGCGGGGATGCATGCCGCCGCTCTAGCAGTGACGGCCGTCGACGAGCGGGTCGTCGAGCAGATCGTCGAGACTCAGCCGATAGCTCCGGCCTGATCGCCCTCGAGGGCCGGGGGGTCGAACACCTTCGCCCGGCGGCGGGCCGCGCCGGAGGAGAGAGACAGGCCCCGGGCCGCGCGGCGGCGGTCGTAGAGCCGCTCATCTGCGGCCGCGAGCAGCAGCTCCGCGTCGAACTGGCCTACGGCGAGGACGCTTGCCACACCCCAGCTGAACGCCGGCGCTCCGAGGTGCTCCACCCGCGCCATCACGACCGAGGCGTCGTCGGGGGAGGTGTCGGGCAACACGACGATGAACTCGTCGCCCCCGACGCGATAGACGCCGTCGAGGCCGCGCAGCGCTCGGCGCAGCGTCTCGACGAGCTGCAACAGGACCCGGTCGCCCGCAGCGTGGCCTTCGGTGTCGTTGATGTGCTTCAGGCCGTCGACGTCGATCGCGAGGACCGAGAGATCGAGCTCGGCGCGCGCACAGCGTGACAGCTCGCGATAGAGGTCCCGTTCGAGGCCTCGCCTGTTGGCGCAACCAGTCAGGGGATCGCTGAAGGCGGCTCGCTGGAGCTCGTCGGTCGCTTCTCGCGTCGCCGCCAGCATCGACCTGTCGACGAGGCGGGCGAGGCGCTCCCCGTCGCTCGATCCAGACACGAGATGGCGGAGCAGCAGCATCTGCTCCACCACAATCGCCGGGCTGGCAATGCATGCACCCCACCTGCGGGCCGCCTCGTCGAGGGCCTTTCGCCGCGCGGCGACCGTTCCAGCTGGCCGCGGGTGCGGCGAGCGCGCAGGCCGCCCCGCTATGGTGCCTCGAACGCGTGCGAGAGCATCAGGGCTCGCCGCCCGCTCGAGAGCCGCCAGCAGCTCGAATCGCTCCGAGGTGTCGCTCGGCCCAGCGGCGCAACCAGTGGCGTCACAGCGCTGCCGCCAGGAGGCGAGCAGCTCCGAGACGGCCTCGAGGTCGAAGTCCTCGGCCGATCCGCCGGCTGCCGGAGCACTCGGGGCGGGGGCGCGATGGGTCATCAATCGATCAACGGGTTCGGAGACACGCCCGCCCGGGCGATCGGGAGGTGGCCGTTCGACAATGTCAACGTAGCATCAGGGAGTACCAATCCGAGGGAGGGTCTTTCATGGAAGAGACGTCACACACACCGAGCGTCGAGCCCTTCGAGCTCGCCGATGCCCAGTGGCGCGAAAGGCTCACGCCCGACCAGTACCGCGTCTTGCGCCAGAAGGGCACCGATCCGGCCTTCACAGGCCGTTTCACCCATCCCGGACCGAATGGGGAGTATCGCTGCGCGGCTTGTGGAACGGTCTTGTTCGACTCGGCTACCCAGTTCGACTCCGGCTCCGGGTGGCCGAGCTTCACCGAGCCGGCCAATCTCGCGAACGTCGAGCTTCACACCGACGCCTCGCTTGGCATGGTTCGCACCGAGGTGACATGCAAGCACTGCGGTGGCCACCTCGGCCATGTGTTCGACGACGGACCCTCGGCCACGGGCCAGCGGTGGTGCATCAACTCGAGCGCACTCGAGCTCGACGCGCGCGAGCAGAGCTGAGGTCACGTCTTGAGCGAGGGTCGCCCTACTGTGAGCGTCATCATGCCGGTCCTGAACGAGGCCGCGATGCTCGAAGGCTGCCTCGAGGCGATCGCGTCGCAGGACTATCCGCTCATCGAGGAGATCGTGGTGGCCGATGGCGGGTCGACCGATGCCACCCGTGCGGTCGCCGCCAAGGTCGAGCTGGTGAAGATCGTCGACAACCCGCGGCGGAGCCGGCCGGCCGGGTTGAACGTGGCGATCGCTCACGCCCGCTCTGACGTGCTCGTGCGCGTCGACGCCCGCACACGTCTCGCGCCCGACTACGTGAGCCGCTGCGTCGCGGCGCTCGAGTCATCCGGGGCGGCCATCGTCGGCGGGCCCATGCGCTACTCCTGCGACAATGCGCGAGAGAGGGGAATCGCGGCGGCCATGATGTCGCGCGTCGGAGCAGGCCCGGCCGAGTTCCGCAGGCTCGGCGGCGAGGCGCGTTACGTCGACACCGTCTACCTCGGGGCCTTTCGTGCAAAGGTGATCGCAGACCTCGGGGGCTACGACGAGTGGTCCGGTGGGAACGAGGACGCCGAGCTTGCCTTCCGCGCACAGTCGGCCGGCGGTGTCTACCTCGATCCGCGGATCGTCTCGACGTACGCGGTGCGCGAGGGACTCGAGCCGCTTGCCCGGCAATTCTTCCGCTACGGGAGGAACCGAGCGCGGACGATCCGCAAGCATCCCGCATCGTTGTCTGCCCGCCAGCTCGTGATCCCGGCGCTCGCGGTCGGGCTCCTCAGCCCGTGGCGCCGGCCCGTGCTGGCCTCCTACCTGGGCGTCGTACTTGGCCGTACGGCTCTCGAGGCGGTGCGTGACCCCGGCGCAGCGCCTGTCCTCATGGTCGCCCTACCGACGATGCACGCCTCGTGGGGAGCGGGGTTCGTCCGCGGGATGCTCGGAGCGAGCGCACCGGCGCGAGCGTCAGACCCGACGACAGACGACCTCGCGTAAGGTCTGCGATGTGCTCGAGGCCAGTGTGTGATGCCGACTGACGAAAGAGACCGCACCCTGGAGTACGGCGAGGCATACGAGCAGGACTACGGTTACGAGCGCCATCAGGTGGGAGCACGCCGGCGGCTTCTCACCGAGCTCGTACGCACTTCGAGCCCCAACGTCGTCGTCGAGACAGGTTGCGGCTCCGAGTTGCTCGCCGACGCTGTTGTCGCCGCCGGGCTGAGCGTCGAGCAGTGGATCGTTGTCGAGCCCTTCCCGCGTTTTGCCGAGGCCGCCCGTTTGGCGGCCGAGCGCCTCCCCTTCCTCTCGGTGGTGGAGGGACTCGCCGAGGAAGTCGGCGACGAGGTGCTTGCGAAGGCCGTGTCGCCCCCTGATCTCGTCATCTGCTCGAGCCTGCTGCACGAAGTCGCCGATACTGACGCGCTGCTCCAAGCGTGTAGGCGCCTGATCGCCGAGCGTGAGGGGATGTTGCACGTGAACATCCCGAACGCGCGCTCGTTGCACCGGAGGCTCGCCCGCGCGGCCGGCCTAATCGCCGACGAGGCCGAGATGACGTCGCGGAACCTGGTCCTGCGACAGCAACGCGTGCTCGACATGGCCGGGCTGACCGCGCTCGTCACAAGTGCTGGGCTGAGTGTCGAGGAGAGCGGTGGGTACATGCTCAAGCCGTTCACCCATGCCCAGATGGAGCAACTCGAGTTCCTGACACCTGAGCTGCTGGCAGGGCTGTACACGCTCGGGCGCGAGTTGCCCGAGCTCGCGAGCGAGATATTCGTGAACGCACGCGCAGCGAAGTGATGGAGGCGCCAGATCCTGCAAAGAGATGGACGGTGCGGCCGTATCTCGCGGGTGACGCCGAGGCCTGGGATCAGCTCGTCGCTGTCTCGTGCAACGGGACTTTCCTTCACACGAGGCGTTTCCTGTCGCATCAGCACGACCGGTTCGACGACCGGTCCTTGTTGATCGAAGACCAGAAGGGCAAGCTGCGAGGCGTCCTCCCGGCGGCTGTCGACCCGGCCGACGACCGTCGCATAGTCAGTCACCCCGGCCTGACCTATGGCGGCTTGGTTCACGAGGGCTCCATCCGCGGTGAGAATCTCATCGCGGTCCTCACCTCTGCCGCGGATCACTACCGGGACGCAGGTGCCGAGCGGCTTTGGTACAAGTGCATTCCGGCCATTCACCACCGCGTCCCAGCGCAAGACGATCTCTATGCTCTGTTCCGCCTGCAGGCCGTACGGGTCCGATGCGACCTGTCCGTCTCGATCGATCTGCAGGACCGGCCCCGTCCCAGGCACGACCGGCGGACGAGGCTTCGCCGTGCGGAAGAGCGGGGCCTGGTGGCAGAGTGGGGTTGGAGCCGCTTGGACGAGTTCTGGTCGGTGCTCTCCGAGACCTTGCGGACGCGCTTCAATGTGGCGCCGACTCATACGCTGACCGAGATGCGCGCTCTCGCTGAGCTCTTTCCCGACGAACGTGAGATCGCGCTAGTCGTCGCGACACTCGACGGCGACCTCGTGGCAGGTGGGATCCTCTTCCGCTCGCCCCCAGTCGTTCATCTTCAGTACTCGGCTGCGAGCGACGTCGGCAGAGAGGTCGGAGGACTCGACTTCATCCTCGAGGTGTGCATCGCGCGAGCCTTGGCAGAGGAG
>JBKQLZ010000049.1:0-2677 GCA_052146895.1 Acidimicrobiales bacterium | reverse complement strand
CGATCAACCCGGCCAGAGCAAACCGCTCGCCACGAGAGAGACCGGAGAGTGTCACCGATCCTTTTACTGCCAGGCCATTGCGCTGCAGCCGTCGGGCCAACGCATCCCACAGGCGGTCAAGTCCAGGGTCATCGAATGTCGCCACGGCCCAAGCCCCCTCACATCCCGATCAGGTGGCGCTGGCGGCCGTCCCACCGGAAATGCACGAGCGCCACACCTGGCACCAATGGTTCGCGAAGGGCTTCATAGATCTCGAGGCTCGGCACCTCGGGGAAGCATCCCCACATGCGCTCGCTCGTCATCACGAAGTCAAGGTCGAGCTCGATCAGCAACTTGAGGAGCCGCCCGTGTGTCGGTTCGTCCACCTTGGCAAAGGCGTCGTCGAGCAGCAGCAGCCGCGGGCATGATGCGCCCAGCCCGTTGAAGTGGGCGGCCGCGGCGGCGAAGAGGGCCAAGTATGAGAGGACGCGTTGTTCTCCTTGGGAGAGACCCAGGCGAGGCGAGAGGACCCGCATCGAGCCCGGCCGGGCGTCGTCAACCGCCTGCACGCTGAACCGGTGCCAGTATCGGTAGTCCAGCGCCTCACGTAGGTGGGCCAGATACCCGAGCGATGGATCCTTCTCCCGTTGAGCTCGAATGAGATCCATCAGTGCGTCTCGCAGCCTGGCGTCCTCCTCAGCTGCACGCGGCGCCATCACCAATAGCTGGGTCGCTTCCCGCGCGGCAGTCGATGCTTCGGGATCGATCTGCCAGTTGAGGTGAGCCCCCTTGCCGTGCGAGGTCCTGACGCCCGCAAGAGCGCGGTTCGCGGCAAGCACGAGGTCGTGGGATTCGAGCAGGCGCTCACGGATCTCCTCTCCCAGCTCTCCAAGGAGGAACCGCTCGATCACCTCCCTCTCGTCGGCCAGCAGCCGGCTTCTTGTCTGCTCTGCCTCTGTGGCGACGCGTGCCGCCACCGCTGGGAGCGGTTGGCGACCGGTGTCGTCCACCACATGGAAGTACTTGACACCGTCCTCTTCGCTAGCCACCACGTCGTATCCCCCGGCCAACCCGTCCTCGAGCTCGCGGTACCGGTTGAGCACGACTTGGTCTGACGCCGCACTACCCTCAGACCGCTCTGCGACTCGGGCCTGCAACGCCCTGGCGGCAT
Organism: Acidimicrobiales bacterium; assembly: GCA_052146895.1. Taxonomy (GTDB): domain Bacteria; phylum Actinomycetota; class Acidimicrobiia; order Acidimicrobiales; family Bog-793; genus Palsa-601. The sequence goes on along the minus strand of JBKQLZ010000049.1, from coordinate 1,527 downwards.
CGTCGACGCCCGAACCGTCCCATTCCCATTTGACCCCGCATGCAGCGACGGAGACACCCGGGAGGACAGCGGCCCGGTGGAGCCGTTCGCCCGCCGCCGTCACGACAGAACCCGCCGCCTCGACCGCGGCGACGGCGGTCGAGGCCTGAGTGAGCGCACTTCCCGCCTTCGCCCCGAGGGCCCTTGCCCGCTCCCGGGCTGAGGGAAGGGCCTGTTGGGCCGCTTCCAACAGTTCACGGCAAGCGTCGGCGGCTGCGAGTACTTCCGCCACCGACGCGCCGATGGCATCTTCTAGGGCAGCCAGCGACGCCAGCTCATTGTCGTGCTGATGTTCGAGTGCCGAGGCATCCGAGGCTGCCGCATCCGCTGACGCGACGCGCTCGGCGTGACGAGCCGACAACTCGGCGACCTCGTGGTTGCGCCCGTCCCACTCGTCCCACATCCGTCCCCACCCATGAAGTTCACGGGCCATGTCGGTTGCCGCGCTCTCTACGGTGTCGAGCCCATCCATGGTGACCGGCAAGCTGTCGAGGCTTGCCGCGTGGACAAGCTCGCTCCGAGCCTGTGCTGCAATCGTGCGCGCCTGTTGGGCTCCCCGACGGTCCTCCTCGGCGCGGGAGAGGGCATCCGACGCGACACCGGCAAGCGCCAGGGCCGTCGAGGCCGACCGGCGCACAAGTGTGTCGTCGGGCAGGGTCGCCGGCAGGTTGTCCAGCCGTTCGCGGACCCCCCGGGCCAGGTCGAATCGGGCGCCGACCCGCACCAGCGCGCCCGACAGTTCCGCACAGCGGCGAGTCGTCTCGGCCAGTCGGCGGTCACGGGTGGCACGACGAGCACCTGCGCCAAGGTATTCGGCCTCCACCTTGCTCCACGCCCCGCGGAGCGGCCCTACAGACCACCGCCCGTCGGTCGCAATCCACGGGTTGTCGGCGCTGTCCCCCAGCCCCACGGCTCTGAGCAACCTCGCCACCTCGGGACGGGCCGCCGTCAGGGCATCGGCCAGAGTCGGCATGCCTTCGGGGAGTACCGGCGCGTCGAGCTGGAGGATCACATCATGGGTCGACGGGTGGACGACAAGCCCGCTCCTCGCAACCCAGGCGTCGAGCAGACCGGACGCCTCCAGTGCAGCCTCGAGCCCGGCGCGAGCGGGGCCCTCCAAGTCGGGAACGAAATCGACCAGCTCATAGAAGGGCGCACCGGCCCGCTCGTCTCGTTCGGCGTCGAGAAAGCGGGAGACCGGTGGACGTGCCTCTTCCTCGGACTCGAGGCGCGCCCGTTCGGCTTCCATCTCCTTCAAGGCTCGCTCGGCTTCGCGAACGTCTGCCCGGGCCGCGGACTCGGCAACACGCGCCGCATCGCGAAGGGGAAGCAGAAGGGCGACCACCAGCTCGGACACCTCCGCCAGCTCCTCGGCGACGGCCCCGCCCTCGCCCATGGAGCGGTGTAGGCGTCCCCAATCCGGGGGCGGGCCCAGTCCCCCGACTTCGAAGTCGGGCCGCTCCGCGTGCGTCCAGTCGGTGACCGCCT
>JBKQLZ010000048.1:0-14175 GCA_052146895.1 Acidimicrobiales bacterium | reverse complement strand
GGAATCGGAGTGACACGCAGCTGGCGCGACCAGCCCGAGGCGCGCTCGGCCACGAGCCGAGTGCCTCCGGCGTTGAGGGCCGCCACGAGGGCACCGAAGCTCGCCATCGAGACCATGAAGTAGGTGGCCCAGGTCGTCCCTGCGATGCGCGCCGACGGCTCGATGTTGTGAAGGAACAGGCTGTAGAAGATGACTGGGAAGCCGACCGTGATGGCGACGTAGCGCGGGTTGCGCAAGAGGCGCATCACCTCGAAGCGCAAGAACGAGCCGAGACCGGTCATGCCGCGTCCAGGTCTTGATCGGCCCGGGTCGTCGCGACCGCCTCGTCGACCGTCTGGGCATGGGCGAGGTCGCACGTCAGCGCCATGAAGGCCTGCTCGAGGTCGGCTCCCGTGACCTCGATGTCGCTGAACACCATGCCCGACGCCACGAGCGCCCGGACAGTCGCGTCTGCGTCGAGAGTGTCGAGGACCACCTCGGACCCGCGCACGCAAGCAGCGTTCACGCCGTCGAGCTCGCTCAGGCGACCGGCATGGGCACCCTCTGAGACGAAACGCACCCGGCGTGTGAGAACAGACGCCTTGATGGCCGAAGCGGCGCCGTTCGCCACGACTGCGCCTTTGCGGATCACGGCGATCCTATCCGCCATCGCGTCCGCCTCGTCGAGGTAGTGGGTCGTGAAGACGATCGTCCGGCCCTCGCTCGCGAAGTCGCGCATCATCGCCCAGAACCCTCGCCGGCCCTGCACGTCCATTGCGGCAGTCGGCTCGTCGAGGAAGATGAGGTCCGGGTCGCCCGCGATCGCCAAGGCGAACCGCACCCGCTGCGCCTGGCCACCCGAGAGCCGCTGAACCTGGCGATCGACAAGATCCGTGAGCCCGGCGCGGGCGAGAGTGCACTCGACGGGGGCAGGCCGGCGGTACAGGCGGGACGTCATCGCCACGAGATGGCCGACTTTCACCCCGTGAGGCAGGCCACTGCCACGCCCGACCTGGATCATCGCACCAACCCTGCCGGACTTCATCGCCGAGCGCGGGTCCGTGCCGAGGACCGTGACCTCGCCTTCTTGCGGGCGCTGGAGGCCGAGGAGGAGGGAGATGGCAGTCGACTTGCCGGCCCCGTTCGCGCCGAGGAGGGCGAGCGTCTCGCCCCGGGCGACCTCGAGGTCGAGATGATCCAGCGCGACGACCGAGCGGTATCGGTGTACCACGCCGGAGAAGCGCACCGCCGGACCTTCATCCCCCTCCCCCGGGCGCGGGAGGTCGGCGGGAGAGGTCATTATGTGACCATTATCGGCGAAGCCGGAAGGTTTCTTTAGGCAGGTAGCCACTATTTCTGATTTTCTCTCAAGAGGCAGCGGCTGCCGAGCCCCGGAGCCGTCTGCTTGCTATACTTAGCTGGTCACTTCCGCCGGGCAGACGCTGTCGGGCATGGATATCTCCTCCAGCATGCGCCAACCCTCACCAGCCCTTCACGCCCGGGCCTCGGCACGCACCCGCCTCCTTGACAGGGCGCGGGCCTTCTTTGCACACCCTCTCGTTCGCCACCCTCTGGTGCGGCGGATCACCGGGTACAGCGCCGGATCGGTCGTCGCGATCGTCATCAGCGAGGCCTGTTTCGCCGGCGCGTACGGCTGGGCGCACTCCGGCACGACGATCGCCTCTGCGGTCGGTTTTGTCGGTGGCGCTGTCCCTAACTACGTGCTCAACAGGCGCTGGGCATGGCAAGACCGCCGCGGCCGCGACAGGCGCAGCGAGCTCGTGATGTACATGACGGTCGCGCTCGCGACATTCGTGGTGTCGGCCGTCGTCACTCACTTTGCCGAGGGCGCGGCACGGCACCTGACCACAGACCGCAGCCTGCAGGTCGCTCTTGTCACGGCCGCCTTCCTGGCGGTGTCGGCAGTGTTCTTCGTCGTCAAGTTCGTGATCTACGAGACGCTCGTGTTCACGAAGAACGCCGAGGTCCAGCCGGCTCTCGCGATCGCGCCGAACCTGCGTGTCTCCCTCGACGAAGAGCCGGCGGAGAGCCTCGCCGTCTAGCAGCTCTCGTAATCCGAGCCCTTCGTCCACGACCCCGTCGACCACCCGGGCGCCGGCTTCGGCAGGTGATAGAGCGCCGTCAGGTCGGACATGAGCGCAGCTGCATACCGAGCTGCGCCGGCGGGACAGAAGTGCACGCTGTCGTCCATCCGGACCCGCACCCATTCCTGCATCGGGAGCGACCAGTCGTCTCCTGGCGGCAGCAGGAACTGGAAGCGCCCCGCACGCTCGACCGCCGGCCCGAGCGGGAGGTACATGACCCGCTTCGGGACGAGCGTCACGAGCGACCGGGCGAGGTTGTCCCATGCATCGACGGGGATGTTGCTTGCCGCCCCATCGCGCGCCGCGACGACAGGATTGGTAACCGGTGGCGGGCCGAGCGCAGGGAACTCCTGGAACATGAGCCCCGCCACGCCCCGCTGCGCGACGACGAGCCGCACGAACTCGCTCAGCCACTGCCGGTACTCCGTCGGGTGGCGCATGAGGAACGACCCATCAAAGCTCCACATGGCGATCACCAACGCCGCGTGATCACCCTCGATCGCGGGCGGCACGTTCTGGCGCCAGTCCTTGTCGGTAGTGAGGCCCCACCCGTCAAAGCCTGCATCGTCGACCTGCACTACTCCCGTCGACTCGAGCGCGGCGGTGATGGCGGGAGCATCGCCCCGCATGACCGAGTCCCCGAAAAGGATGATCCGGAGTGGATGGGCCTTCGAGGGTGCGTGGGCGAGCCGGATAGGCCCGCCCGTCGTGTTGCCCGACCCAGGTACGCCGGCGCTCGCCCACTGGCTGCTTTGCGCTCTCGCTCGTGCTGGTGCCGACGTTGCCGGGGTCGCCAAGCCCGTGGCCTCGCCGAAGACGTAGACCCGGCCGGCGATGTCGGAGTGGTTCGGTGCGCCGGCGACGACGGTCGTGCCTGACAGTGCGACTGAGTCTCCGAGAAAGTCGTCCGCGCCGGTGTCGTCACCTTTCAGCTCGGCGGTCTGGGCCCACCGGCTCGTCTGCTGGCTGAACACGTCCACCCGGCCGGCGTTTCCGACCTGACCGGGGTCTCCCACCACTGCGGTCGCGCCGGAGAGGGCGACGGCCGCGGCGAAATAGTTGTCGAAAGCGCCCTCGGAGCTCTTGAGCTCGGCAGCCTGGGTCCAGCCGGTCGAGCCTTTCTCGAAGACGTAGGCCGTGCCCGCGTCGTCCGCGTGACCGGGCGCCCCTGCGAGGACTGTCGTTGTCGACAGTGCGACGGAGTATCCGAAGTAGTCGCCGTCGACGGTGTCCGAGCCTTTCAGCTCCGCGACCTGCGTCCACCCGCTCGGTTGGTGCTCGAAGACGTAGGCGCTGCCGGCGTCGTGCGCGTGGCCATATGCGCCGACCACGAGCGTCGTGCCTGAGATCGCGACGGCCGCACCGAACTGGTCCGCAGGGGCGGTGTCGGAACCGCTCAGCTCCGCCAGCTGTCTCCAACCTCCCGCCTGTTCTGTGAACACGTAGGCGCGGCCTTCACCGAAGGTCCGGCCCGGCGCGCCCACCACCATCGTTGTTCCCGAGATCGCGACCGCGTACCCGAAGCCGTCGTAGTCGGCGGTGTCTGAGCCAGTCAGCTCCGCGACCTGTTCACGGCCCGACGCCGTCTTGGCGAAGACGTAGACGCGGCCGGCGTCCTCGGCGTGACCCGGCGCGCCCACCACGATCGTCGTGCCCGAGATGGCCACGGCCGCACCGAAGTCGTCGTCGGCGACGGTGTCCGTCCCCTTCAGCTCGGTCGCCTGCCTCCAGCCCGAGGCCGTCTTGGCGAAGACGTACGCCCGCCCGGCGTCATTCGCGTGATCGGGTGCCCCTGCGACGATCGTCGTGCCCGAGATGGCCGCCGAGGCGAGCAAGTCCCCGGCGACGGTGTCCGTGCCCTTCAGCTCGCCCAGCTGGGAGACGACCGAACGTGTGGCGCCCGAAGACGGTGCGTGCCGCGCGGTCGTCGTGCCCGCCAGGCTCGTGATCGCGAGGACCGGGAGCGATATCGCCGCCGCGAGGCCGAGCACTCCCATCCGAACAGCTGGCGGCGCACCCACATCGTCCCCTATGGGGTCGCGGCACCGATGAGCCCGTTGGCGACGAGCGAGACGAGGTCGTCGACGAGCTGTGCCCGGGGCCCGTCAGGGTTGCGGGCCCATCTCGCTCCCGCAAGATGCACCATGCCGACGACGCCGTGCGCCCACGTCGTCGAGGGCCGCGGGTCGAGGCCGCGGATCTCGAGCGCCGCCCGGATGACCTGCGCGATCGATCCCGCGACGCGGTCGAAGACTGCCACCAGCGCTGGGCCGCCGAGGGGAGCCTGCTGGGTGAGGAAGGCGTAGAGGGCCGGGTCCTCCTCGATGAAGGCGACGTAGCTCTCGATCGCCGCCCGGACGAGCACGTGGGGCTCCTCGCTCGCAGCGCCAGCGAGCCGCCCCTCGAGCCGCGCGACGAGATCAGCGGAGAAACGATCGGCCACCGCCGCGATCAGGCCGTCGCGGTCGCCGAAGTACCGGTAGAGAACGGGTTTCGTGATCCCCGAGGCAGCCGCCATCTCGTCCATCGAAGCGGCGGGACCGACCCGGCGGATGACGCCGAGGGCGGCGGCCAAGAGCTCCTCGCGCCGGCCGGGCCGGCGGCGACTCACCCGGCCGGACTCAGCGGGCATCTCGCTCACCTGCACACCCCCATGTTCCCCCATCTCCGAGCTGAGAGCACCGAAGTTCGGAAAGCCCGACGCAGTTGACAGAAATGTAACGCCCGGTAATATCAGTCGCTGGTACTACCCCCGAGCACATCTAGGAGCACAAAGAGCCACTCACGAGCGCTGCGGGAACGCCATGGGTCGACAGGGAGGGTGCAATGACGTCACGATCGCTAGTCGCGAAGCTTCCGATTCGCGGAGCCCTACGCGCAATGCTTGCCGGAAGCGTCATGGGGGCCATGGTCGCCGTTGCCGCTCCAGTCGCGACCGCGACGGCCGGCGGCGCTCCCTCAGTGGCTTGCACCTTCGACGGCAAGGCCGGGCCTGCTTCCATCACTGGCGTCGTGCCGGGCACCACCTCTTTCGCGATCGTCTGCACAGGCACGCCCAAGCTCGGTCTTGCCGCGATCATGGCGAGCCCTCTCGGCGGGGTCGTGATCCCGCCCGCCTCCGCCACGAACGAGGCCGACATCTCCAGCCTGACCTCCGTCAAGCAGACGTCTCCCGGTACCTACAAGGGGACCTTCCACGTGCCGGCCAGTTTCAGCGCCTCCGACACCAACGCCGTCTGCCCCCCTTCGGTGGGGCAGTTCAACGCTGGGCTCGTCGGTTGCCCTGTAGCTGTCATCAACACCGCCAACCTGACTCCGTTCCCCAACGAAGAGGCCATCCTCGAGACGACCGCTCAGAAGACGCCTCCGAAATCTCCCACCGTCGCGACCGCGAGCAGCACCGTGACCGCCGGCGAGCACATCACGTTCGCGGACGCGACAGGGGCATGCCCGGACAACCCGACCGCCGCCAGCCAGTGCTGGTGGGGCGACGGCCTTGCGGCTTCGTCCACCTCCGCCAAGACCTTGAGCGTCACCCTCGACGGCAAGTCGGTCAGCGGCGCGACGGCGACGGTGTCCGGGGCAGGGACCGACGGCCGCTCGACCTACAACGGGACGACTCTCGTGCCTCAGTCGCTGAGTGGCTCGCTAACGCTGCCCGGCGGCCTGTCAGCGGGAACACACACTCTCACAGTGACGCAGACCAACGTCACCCCCTTTGACGGCAATGGGCATTCGCCGAAAGCCAACTCTCCCATCTCCGCCAGTACCACCCTCGTCGTCGGGACGATCGCGGGCCCGCTCGTGACAGCTGTCAGCCCGTCGACGGGTACCTCCGCCGGCGGCAGCTCGGTCACGATCTCGGGCACCAACTTCACCGGGGCGACCGCGGTCCACTTCGGCACGGCCGCCGCCAAGTTCACGGTGAGCTCCTCCACTTCGATCTCCGCCACCGCCCCCGCCGGAAAAGGCGCGGTGGACGTGACCGTGACGACCCCCCACGGCACGAGCTTCAAGTCCGATGCCGACCGCTTCGTCTACGTCGCTCCGTCCGCCCCCGTCGTAACCGGCGTCGGGCCGACTTCTGGCACGCAGGACGGCGGCACGGCCGTCGCGATCAGTGGCTTGGGCTTCAAGGGGACGACGGCCGTGCACTTCGGCAGCGCCCTCGCGAAGTCCTTCAAGGTCCACTCGGACTCCGAGCTCGAGGTGACCTCGCCGAGCGGTTCAGGCACAGTCAATGTCACCGTTACCTCCAAGCTCGGTACTTCGAAGACCACCACGGCCGGCTTGTACTCGTACCTGCCAGGACCGGCGGCGCTGCCCACGGTGACGGGAGTGTCTCCTGCCGTCGGGATCAAGGGGACGGTCGTGACCGTGACCGGGACAGGTCTGTCGCGCGCAAAGGCCGTCGACTTCGGCACGGCCGCCGCGAAGGACGTGACCGTCGACTCCGACACCACGCTGACTGCCACAGCACCTGCCGGCTCGGTGACCGGCAGCCCGGTCGACATCACAGTCACCACTCCCGCGGGCAAGAGCGTGACTAGCTCGGCGGACCAGTTCACCTACGTCAACGCACCAGTCGTCTCGAGCGTCAGCCCGAACGCGGGCTCCCCCCTCGGTGGCTACCAGATCTCCATCAACGGCTCCGGCTTCACGGGGGCCACGAAGGTGAAGTTCGGTACCGTGTTGGCGACGTCGTTCACATTCAACGGCGACTCCTCCATCACAGCCACCGTGCCGGCGGGCACTGGCACTGTCGCTGTGACGGTCAGGACCCCGGCCGGGGTGAGCGCCAGGAGCAGCAACGACGAGTTCAGCTACGGGGCTCCGGTCGTCACGGGCGTCAGCCCCAACGCGGGCTCGCCGCTCGGAGGCGACTCGGTCAGCGTCACGGGGACAGGCTTCACAGGAGCCACCGCTGTCGACTTCGGCACCGCACATGCGACCCACGTGGTGGTGTCTTCCGATGACTCGCTGACGGCCACGTCCCCAGCCGGGACCGGCACCGTCGATGTCACTGTGAAGACCGCCGCGGGAACGAGCGCCACCTCGCTCGCCGACCAGTTCGACTACGCCGCTCAGCCGACTGTGACCGGCGTCTCCTCTAACCAGGGGCCGGACGCGGGCGGCAACCTGGTTGACATCAGCGGCACGAGCCTCACCGGCGCGACCGCCGTCGACTTCGGGTCGGAAAATCCCGCCAGCGACGTCACGGTGATCTCCGACACGCTGCTGACCGCCGAGGCGCCGGCAGGCACTGGCACGGTCGACGTGACGGTCACCGTGCCAAGCGGGACGAGCTCGACGTCCGTCAACGACGAGTACACCTACTTCCCCGTTCCGACGGTGACAGGCCTCAGCGTCTCGAGCGGGCCGGCTCCGGGGAACACGACGGTGGTGATCACCGGCACGGGCTTCACGAGTGCCACCCAGGTCGATTTCGGGACAAACAACGGGGCGAGTTTCACGGTCAACTCCGACACGTCGATCAACGCCACCTCTCCCTCATCGCCTATCGGCGCCGGTGCTGTGGACGTCACCGTCACCAACCCGGGCGGCACGAGCGTGATCTCGCCAGCGGACGCCTTCACGTATCTCGCGCTCCCGTCGGTGAGCTCTGTCTTCCCGCCGGCCGGACCGCTCGCAGGAGGCACGCAGGTCTACATAAGCGGCACGGGCTTCACACCCTCGACCACCGTCGAGTTCGGGTCCAGCGCCGGAACCGACGTCACGTACCTCACGTCGGGCTTGATGACGGCGACCTCGCCATCGGGCAGCACGACCGTGGACGTGACCGTCACGAACGGCGTCGGCACGAGCCTCACCTCAGGCGCTGATCAGTTCACCTACCAAGGTGTCCCGACCGTGACCCTCGTGGGCCCGGCCAACGGGCCGGTGAGCGGCGGGACGAGCGTCAGCATCACCGGCACGAACATGCTCACGACGAGTGAGGTGGACTTCGGCGGCGTGGCGTCGCCGTCGTTCAGCGTCACCTCGCCCACGACGATCACAGCGACTGCCCCGTCGAGTGTCGTGCCTGGAGAGGTCGACATCACCGTCGTCACACTGAGCGGCACGAGCTCGGCGTCGGTTGCAGACGAGTTCACGTACTTGAGCCTGCCCACTGTCACCGACGTCAGCCCGCCAAGCGGTCCTGTGACCGGGGGGACGTCAGTGAGCATCACCGGCACGGGATTCACCACTGCCAGCGCCGTCACCTTCGGCGGCACACCGGCCACGAGCTTCACGGTGAACTCGGACACCTCGATCACGGCCACTGCGCCCCCACAGACGCAGCCGGCGCCCTTCGGTGTCAGCGTGCAGGTGACGACAGCGGGTGGCACTGCCGGGAACGGCGCCGACGACGACGTCTTCACCTACACGACGGTCGTTCCGACGATCACCTCGGTGTCGCCGAACACGAACACGACAGCCGGCGACAGCCTCATCACGATCACCGGTAACGGGTTCACGACCGATGCCACCGTCAGCTTCGGTGCCGACGGCCAGGGGAACTCCGTCACCGTGAACTCCTCCACATCGCTCACCGTTAACAGCCCTGTGGGCGTCCCCGGCACCGTCGACCTGACCGTCACGACCTCCGGCGGCACCAGTGCCATCACAGCGGCAGACCACTTCACCTACGTGACCGAGACAACGACGCTGACGATCACCAACACCCCGGGAGGCAACACCCCCGGCAGCACCGTCACCATTACCGGTTCGGGCTTCCCGACCGGAAACTGGGCCATCAACAACAGCGGCATCGTCCTTGTGCAGGCCGACCCACTTGCGGCGTTCCTGAAGGGTTTCTCCGCGATAGAGGACCTCGACGTCAACAACTTCGTGGAGCCGGTGGTCGACAACAACGGGGACTTCACGGCGCAGTTCACGCTCGAGGACCCCTTTGTCCCCATCGACGACCCGAACGGTACATGCCCACCGCTGCAGAACGAGATCGACGTCGGCCTCGTGGGCTGTGCAGTCGTCGCCCTCAGCCTCAACCCCATCTCGATCCTTGCGAATCTCGGCGACGTGCCGGTCATATACGCCGGCACGCAACCCGATCCGCCCACCCTCGCGGTGCCGTCGACCGTGGTGCACGTCGGGAACACGCTGCACTTCAGCGGGAGCGGATGGTGGGGCTCGTACCCGGGTGGAGGTGCAACCGCAAGGATCTGCGGGATCGGCGGCAACTCGAAGCACTGCGACTCCACTACCGGCTCGGGGGTGGTCGCGCCCGTGACCTACTCGGGCATCGGCGGCAGCTTGCACGGGGCGACGCTGACCGGGTCGATCACGATCGCGTCGAATCTGGCGGGCTGTACGACGTGCTTCTTGACGGTCATCCAGCCGAACCTGACGCCACTGCCTGGAAAGGTGAAGGCCGAGATCGCTCTCACGATCCTGCCCGTCGCGCCGACCGTGATCTCGGTCTCACCGAGCAGCGGCACAACTGGTGGTGGCTTCAAAGTGCTCATCAGGGGAACGGGATTCGCCGACGCGACCGCCGTGGCCTTCGGCTCCACCCCGGCCACGCGGTTCACCCGCCTAGGCAGCACTGAGATCGTCGCCATCGCTCCGAAGCACGACGCCGGGGTCATCGACGTCACGGTGAGCAACTTGGGCGGCAGGAGCGCTACTTCTGTCCGTGACGGCTTCACGTACAAGACGTAGAGCCGCCCGGTACCAATCGGCTGCAGCGTCCGGCAGGCCTCAGATCGAGATGGCGTCGAAGAAGACGATCCGAGGTTCGGTGCTGCCCGCGAGCGTGGGCCAACTCTGCTGCTCCCATATCACGACGCGGTAGGTGCCAGTCGCCGTCGGGCGTTTGATCGACCCTGTCCAGGTCGTGAGCCCGGTGGCCGAGTCGGTCGTCGCCGCGAGCGCGACCATGTCGCTCGGGCTGATCGCCTGCCAGGAAAGCTCGTCGGTGAGGCCGGCGGTCTGCCTCTCGATCTGGGCGTAGATGAAGCCCTCTTCGCTCGAAGGGCCGGGGTTCGGCGCGCCGGATGTCTCGGTGTACCAGTAGCCCGTGACGGTCACGCTGACGGAATCGGAGGCCGAGAGATCGACGACCGTCGAGCGCGTCGGCAGCGTCTGTGAGCAGTCCGCCAGCACGACACCGGAGATGTGCGCCCCGGTTATCGAGTTGGGCTGGTAACGAGCGAGCGCCAGCCGGACGAACGGGAAGTACGCCTCACCCGTCGCGAGCTGGATGTCGCAGAACCACAGGTCTCGTACCGGGTCGAACTGGACATCGTGACCGGCCACACCGTAGGTGCCTGTCGCCTCGGCGAGGGTGATCCCGCTCGAGATCTTCGTCACTGCCAACGGGAAGTCATCGGCGATCGGTACGCCGGTGGAAGTAAGCGCAGCGGCGTTCCAGAGGGGGTCGCTCCCCCACTGCGTGTAGTACGGCAGGACCGAACTCCCTGTCGGGTCGAGGAGCACGACGCCGAGCTGCTCGCCCCCGCCCGACGACCACCACGGTCGTGCCAGGTACACCCGGATTGCCCCGCCGAGACGTTCGCTCCTGACCTCCTTGCCGTCTACGGTCGGGCCTGTGTTGGACCAGGCGGGAACGGCGTAGAGCACGTCGGGGGCCACGGGGCGCGCCGTGCTCGGGATGGACTTGCTGACTCCTAGGTCGCCGGTCGCCTTGCCTTCGAGGCTCGAGCGCGTGACCGGCAGCGGTACGAACGCGACGAGCACACTCTCCCCGTTCGAGATCTTGCCCGCGGGCAGACGCGAGATCGTGCCCTTGGCGTCGTCGGTGCTGTAGTCCTCACCGGCGAGGAAGGTGTGTGCGAGCTTCTTGTAGGTACCCGTCACGACGGCCGAGCCCGGCATGATCCCCTGCGCGTAGATCGTGACCGGCGCGTCGCGCAGGATGAGCGTCGTGCGCTCGGTGAAGTACTCCGCGAAACGGGTCGTCGCGACGACCGAGTAGGAGACCTCGCGAGCGAGGGTGTCATGGAACTCCTGCGCGAGCGTGACGGCCTGACGATTGTCGCCTTCGGTGCTGAGGTCGACCTCGCCGACCGGTGCTGCCGTGGGTAGCGGCTTGTCCGGGTTGGCGTTCTCGCCGTTGTCCACCCACTCGTCCCAGGAAGCGCCGATGTCGATCTTCACCGAGCTTGGTCTGTCGACAGACAGGCTCGGGTCGGCCAGGGTCGCAGTCGTGTCCCCCAAGGCGCGCGGCTGGACCGCGAACGAACTGCTGAAGGAAGGGGCGGTGAGCGGTTGGCGCACCGCGTGGACCAGCAGGACGCTGCGCGGTGGTGTCAGCATCCAGACGAGGCCGTCGAGGGCGGATGCCTCCAGGTCCGCAGTCGCGATGCCCTGTTGCTTGAACCATTCCCACAAGCCGAGAACGTCCAAATCCGACTGCTCGATGCCACTTGCGCACTGGATCTCGACCACAGCCGCTTTCGGCAGTGAGACCGTCAGCACGTTCCCGTTCTTGGCTGTCGGCAGCACCGGCTTGGCCGAGCCCTCGCCGACGATCCGGAGCTGGAAGGCCTGGGAATCAGGCCAGACCTGCCCCTTGGTCGAGAACGGCACGCGCGTGACGGCGCCTGCTTTGGCACCGGGGACGCCCTGGAAGGCGGCGCTCCTCGCGAGAACGTCCGGCAGGTACGGGACCGAGAGGTCGTCGGTGTCGTAGTAGAGCCCACTGGTCTGGCCGGGACCATGCTGGCTCGGGAGGTTGGGGTCGCTCGTCGGGCGGTTCGCCGCCACTCCACCGATGACGGCATTCGCGTGCGCCTTGATCAGGTTGTAGACCCCTCCGTCAAGCCCGCCGGCGTGGTCGAACATGCCGTGCAGCTCTGCGAGCAGCTGAGCCATCGCGGGCGGGACGACGTGGCGAGCAGACGGCGTGATCTTCGGTTTGGTCGTCCCCGGCTTGTCGTCGGGGATGTCGTAGTTGCTGCGGATGATGAGGCGCTCGAGCCGCTCGCCCTCGGTGACCGGCTGGCGCATGAGCAGCACCGGCGAGGGCACGGGTTCGAAGCGGCCGTAGGTGACCTCGGCCGTGGCGTGCTGGAACGACTCCGTCGTGGCGGCCTTGTCGAAGCTCGGTCCCCCGCCCCCAAGGTCCGCCACCCGCGCACGGGCGCGGTACGTCCGCCCGAAACGCAGGAGCGGCAAGGTCCCCGGGGTGGGCACGTAGTCGATCTCGACCGGGAAGTCGGAATTGGGCGCCGCCGGGTTGCCGGCCTGGTCCTGGACGGGGAGGTCAGGCGACTCGCCGAGCGTCTTTCCCGGACGCGAGCCGATGAGGCTCCAGCCGTTCCAGCGGAACAGCGTCTCCTGCAAGTACAGGTCCGTCGACCCGTCCGGGGTGGAGTCCCCTGCCGACACCGTCGTGACGAAGCCCTCGTCGCCACTCGGCACGGGCACCGTGACCTCGCTCGACCCCTTTCCGAGGACGTAGCCCTTGGCGGCTCCCGGCGTCCCGTAGGCGTCGGGGGCACTCCGGGCGCACAACGGGAACCAGCGGTTGAGCGTCTTGTCGTAGATGTCGACCCGCACGCCCTTGGTCAGGTCCTCGACCCCGACGGTCGGGTTCACGACCGGATCGGCCTCGGCGCCTGCATTCATTTCGTCTGCGTAAGGCAGCTGGCCGGACGAGGTGTTCGCGAGCGCCCACGCCCGGTCGAGCTGGGCGACGGCGATGCCTCCCTGGCGGAGGGCCGGTATCGACGACGCGGCCGAGGTGGCGTGCGTCGCGATCCCGTTGATCTCGAGGCGCCAGAGCGTCCGGGCGAGGTCGAGCAGCTTCACCGAGGCGCCCTCGGTGTCGACCTCGACGAGCGTGAAGTCACTCGCCTTGTCGAACTCGACCTCTCCTCCTGTCACGAGCGTGTTGGCGCTGCGGGCTGCCGGCCAGCCGGTCGGCTCGAGCATCGTCGCGGGCGTCACGTTGAAGCTGTCTGCCGCCGCGAGACGTGGCGTCCAGCTCGGGACGAGCTGGACCGTGGCCGGAAGAGGGCCCGACGGCACCGGCACAGTCAGCTCGACGACGAGCCCGAGTGCCCGCAGGAGACCGGCATGATCGCTCATCCCGGCGATCACCTGGTGGAAGTCCAAGATGTTCGGCTGCAACTGGTCAGGTGGCGTCACCGTTCCCGGGGGCGCAGGCGGGGGCACCGGCGCGAGGCTGCTGAACTGGCCATCGGCCGGACCGGGTGTGCGGGGCTGCACGAAGCTCTGCACCTGCAGCATCGCCATCTGTTGCGGCGTGTACCCACCGCCGGCGCTGTTGGCGATCTCGACGAGATCCTGCGTGCGGGCGGCGAGATTGGTGTTCATGAACTCTTGCAGCGTCCCGAGAGCCTCTTCCACGCTGTCGGCACCGAGGTCGCCCCCTTGGACGGACCCAGTCCGGCCGAACGCGATGGGGTTGAGCACGCCGGGCGGGTCGCTCGGCCCCCCGAAGAGCGCGCCGCGCGCCGGGAAGGAGAGCGGGGATTTGCTCGCGATCTGGCCGTAGAGGTTGTAGGCGAACTGGCGCACATACGCATGGGGATACGAGTTGACGACGCGCCCCGAGAACGACTCGTACTCGTACGGCTGCACGTAGCTCGTCGACGAGAAGACTGCCTTCCAGGCCGCCGAGTCTGGCGCCGGGGAGGCGACGGTCGCCGACACCGGCGCGTTGGACCCGAAGATGACCTTCCAGGAGATCTTCGTCGACGGCCAGTCGACGAAGTCGGGGAACAGGCTCAGGTGCGGCACCGTGGGGCCGCCCACGACGTAGAGCCGCGGGCTGACGAACGCGAGCAGGCGGAGCCTTGAGCCGTCGAGGCCCTGCGGCAAGGCGGTGAAGACGACGCGCTGCTGGACGTTCATTGCCGCTGCCTCACGACCCGAACGCCCTCGCGTAGTTCTTCCAGTCGGTCTCGCTCATTAGCTGCTCGAACGTGGGGTCGCTCCCCCCACCGAGGGTCCTCCTGCATGTCGCGGTGACCGACTTCGAGAAGAAGGCGACCGTCACGTTGACGGTGACCGAGGCCTCTCCGTAGGCCTTGCCCGGGTCGAGGTACGTCAGCCCGAGGTAGAGGTCGACCGAGATCGC
>JBKQLZ010000047.1:0-9038 GCA_052146895.1 Acidimicrobiales bacterium | reverse complement strand
GTCGTGGTCGCAGCACCCCCCGATCTCCGGACTCGAGGCAGCCGCGGCCTCGGGCGCCATCCCCATGGTCAGCCTGCACTGCGGTCCAACGGACGCGGCAATGATTAGTGGCAGTTACGACGGTCTCCTCCGGGCTGACGCCGAGGCGTACCGCGCCTACGGCGGACCGGTTCTCCTGCGATGGTTCTGGGAGATGAACCTCGATCTTCCCGGCCGCGACGCCAGCTGCCTCGGGACCGGGAAGGTGGCATCCTTCGACTACAAGCAGGCCTGGAAGCACATCTGGAACATCTTCCATCAAGCCGGCGCTGACAACGTCGCCTTCGTCTGGGCGCCGAGCGCCGCCAAGGGTGCCCCGTCAGCCAAGCCCTACTACCCCGGCGCTGCCTATGTGAACTGGATCGGGGTGGACCTCCTCGACCGGTCAGGCTACGGGCCATTCGCCGCGATGTTCGAGGGTTTCTATGACATATGGGTCGCTCAGCACAAGCCGATGATCATGAGCGAGACCGGGGCAGTCGGATCGGCCGCCCAAGCCGCCTGGCTCGGGGAGATGGCAACGAGCGTGCCGGAGGAGTTCCCTCAACTGCGAGCAATCGTCTATGTGGACGCGACCAACAACAGGGGCAACTACATCCTGAAACCGGGAACTGAAGGCTTCGCGAAGTTCGTGGCCCTAGGCAGGATCCCCTTCTTCTCGGGCGAGGCGTCGCCGTGACCCGTCCTCGCTCGTTCGCTGCTCTCGCCATTGGTGCGTGCGTGGCACTCTTGGTCCCAGGCTCGGCTGTCGGCGCGTCCCAAGCCCGCGCCGAGCATCCGGCCGCGACAGCCGACGTCAAACCCGTAGGCGACCTCTTGACCGTCGCCGGCTCGGTCGGCACCGGTAGCGGCCGATACGTCGCGCAATCTCCCGCTGGCCTCTCAATCGCTGCCAACGGCGATGTCATCGTCGCCGACGACTCGTCGAGCGCCATCCGCTCGCTCTCGCCCACTGGTTCCGAGACGGTGCTTGCGGGCACGGGAGTCGCCTCCTACAACGGCGATGCGCGACTGGCGACAAGCGCGTCGCTCGACCTTCCGACGGCAACGGTTCCGGTCGCCGGCGGGATCGCAGTCGCCGACACCTTCAATGAGCGCGTCAGGCTGATCGCGACTGCTTCGTGCGCCACAGCTTGCCCGTTCGGGGTGGCGACGACGAGCGGCGACATCTATACCTTGGCGGGCAACGGGACGGCGGGCGACACCGGTGACGGGCACCGTGCCACGAAGGCACGTCTTGACGGCCCGAGCGGCCTTGTGGTCGACAGCGCCGGCGACCTCCTCATCGCTGACACCTACTCGAACGAGATCCGCCTCGTAGCCAAGTCGGCTTGCAGCTCGGACTGCCCGTTCGGGTTGGCGTCAACGGTTGCGGGCGACATATACGCGATTGCCGGCACCGGGGAGTACGGCTCAACCGGCAATGGTGGGCCTGCGGCGACCGCCGAGCTGGCAGTGCCCGACGGCCTCACGGTCGACGCCTCCGGCGACATCGTGATCGCCGACTCAGGCAACAACGAGATCCGCCTCGTCGCCGCCGCCAGCTGCTCCTCGAGCTGCCCGTACGGTCTCCCTTCGACCAAAGCAGGAGACATCTACCTGATCGCCGGCGACGGTGAGGCGGGGCACTCCGGCGGCGGCGGGCCGGCTACGGCAGCTCGGCTGGATGCTCCGTCAGCTGTGGCGCTCGGGCCTAAGGGCGATCTTCTCGTCGCTGACACCCTGTCCCACATCGTCCAGCTCGTCGCGTTGACAAGCTGCACGACGGCGTGTCCGTTCGGCCTCCGGTCAGTCGTCGCGGGCGACATCTACACCGTGGCTGGTGACGGTGCGGACAGCACATCGGGAGACGGCGGGTTAGCCACGAACGCGAGGCTGATGACCCCGAGCGGTGTCGTGGTCGACCCCGCAGGCAACCTTCTGATCGCGGATCCCGCCACCTCGCGCCTGCGGGAGGTGGCAGCCGCCAACTGCACGCACGACTGCCGATACGGGCTGTCGGGAACGAAAGCGGGTTTCATCTATTCGATCGCCGGAACCGCTTCACCGAGTGGGTCGGGCGATCGCGAGGCCGCGTCGGACGCTGAGCTGAGCATGCCTAGCGGTGCCGCCGGAGACGGGCGCGGAGACATCTTCGTGGCCGACACGGGCGACAACCAGATCCGGGTCATCGCGGGAGCCACTTGCAAGAACGGCTGCCCCTTCGGTCTGGCCACGACGCGCGGCGACATCTACACGCTGGCGGGAAAGACCGGCCCTGGGAAAAGCGGCGACAGGGGAGCCGCCTCCCGGGCTCGGCTCGATGCGCCCTCAGCCGTGGCAGTCGGCGCATCCGGTGACGTCCTCGTCGCAGACACCGGCAACAACCGGATCCGCTTGATCGCGGCAGTGAATTGCAAGCGCGCCTGTCCCTACGGATTGGCCTCCACCAAAGCAGGGGACATCTACACGATCGCCGGCAAGGGCAGAGCAGGCAATTCCGGAAACAAGGGGCCGGCAACGAGCGCCGAGCTGTCCGGCCCGAGCGGCCTCGCGATCGGGCCGTCGGGCGATCTCCTGGTCGCGGACACCCACAACGACGAGATCCGGCTCCTCGCCGCTAAGGCCTGCCGGTCGAAATGCCTGTACGGCCTGGCCTCCACGAAGGTGGGGGACATCTACGACGTGGCCGGTACGGGCAAGGCAGGTGATTCAGGCGATGGCGGCACGGCGCTGAAGGCCGCACTGGCCGATCCGAGTGGCGTGGCAATCGGGCCTTCGGGGTCCCTTCTCATCGCGGACAGCCTGAACAACCGGATCCGCCTCGTGGCCAACTCCAAGTGCGCCGCGCACTGCGAATACGGCATCACTTCGACGAGGGAGGGAGACATCTACCTCGTGGCAGGCAACGGGCGCCTCGCCAATTCCGGCGACCAAAGGCCTGCGCGCGATGCCGCGCTCGCGTTCCCGACCGGAGTCGCAGTCGACGCCGCTGGCAACCTGTTCATAGCCGACTACGGCAACGACTCTGTGCGAGTCGTCTGGAACGAGTCGTGTGTCAGCGCGTGCCCATACGGTGTCCCCTCTACGAAGACCGGCGAGATCTCCGTTATCGCCGGCAACGGCAGCCCCGAGCCTTCGCCGAACGGCGAGCCAGCTGTCGGGCGGCCGCTCGCCGGACCCATCGCCGTCGCGAGCGCGCCCGGGGGCGGAGTCCTCGTCGTCGAACAAAGGCACAACGCGATCCGTCGCATAGACCCGCTCCCCACCGATGGCTACTCGTTCGTCACGGCGACCGGCGGGGTTCACAACTTCGGCAGCCCGTTCTACGGATCGGCCGATCTGAAGGGAGCCGCCCGCGTCGTCGGGATCGCCGCAGACCCGAGGGCGGGCGGTTATTGGCTGGCATCGGCGGATGGCGCCGTCCACACCTTCGGCGCGGCGCCATGGATGGGCTCCATGCTCAATCACCACCTGCGTGCACCGATAGTCGGCATCGCCTCGACGCCGTCGGGCAACGGCTATTGGCTCGTCGGCGCAGACGGCGAGGTCTATCCCTTCGGTGGCGCCAGGTCCCACGGTTCACTCCTCGGAAAGAAGCTGTCCAAGCCGGTCGTCGCGATCGCGTCCGGCAAGGGCGGACGAGGATATTGGTTGGTCACCTCGGCCGGAGAGGTGTTCAGCTTCGGGGATGCCCATGGTTACGGCTCGGCAGTACACCTGACGAACATCGTCGGCATCGTCCCCGATCAGACGCACGGCGGCTACTACCTCTTCGGCTCAGACGGCCGAGTCACGTCCTATGGTGACGCCCACAATTGGGGCTCGCTCCTACACAAAGCTCACTCGGGTCTGATCGCGGGGATGGCGCCCGACAACGCCACGGGCGGCTACCGCATCGTCACAAACACAGGCGCCGTGTACGCGTTCCACGCTCCGCTTTACGGAAAGTCGGCCGCGCTCTCCGGCGTGATCGGCATCACGACTGGCGAATAGCCGCGCGATTAGCCGGCTAACCCTCAGCCGCTGCCGGCAGGCTAGCGGTCCGGCGGACCAGACGGATCCACCTCGGAGAGCTGGTCAAAGCGGCCTGGGGGGCCATGGCTGCCCATCAGAACGGCCCGAACTCCCGCGAGCGAGTGAGGCATGCCTCTTGTCGGGAGGGTCAAGAGGCCCTCGAAAGCGACGACCCTCCGCGCAAGCGTGAACGCGAACCAGAGCGGGAGCCACTTCAGATGCCGGGCGAGGCGATGGCGGATCGCAAGGATGCAGATCACCGTCATGCTCGGGATCGCCGACAGCACGTACAGCAGCAACACGAACGGAGCGCGACCTCGGGTCGCGGGGTCGAGCAGCCCGAGCTCGATACCCGTCGCGAAGATGACGGGCCGGAGGGCGGCGGTCGCCTTTAGCGTGGCCACGCGGACGTAGAAGTACCACACACGCGGGGTGCTCGGCCCGCCACGAACGGGAGAGTGCCGAGCAAAGTTCTGCACTCCAGCCCGGCTCCAACGGACCCGTTGCTCCCGGAAGTCGCGCAGAGTCCCAGGCACGTCTTCGTAGATACGGATCCTTGTGTCGACCATCACGCGGTAGCCGAGACGGCCTATCAGCAAAGTCAGGTCGGCGTCCTCTCCGTTCATCCCCGCGACGAACCCGCCGACGGCGCGGCCCGGCGCGGCACGGAACGCCATGAAGGTCCCGGGAATGCAGTTGATAGCGTTCAGTCGCTGCAGCGCGACCCGGGCAAAGGCAAATGCCATGAGGCACTCGAACAGCCTGCCGCGGGCGTACCAGGACCGCAGCGCGGGGTTCGGAAGGTCAAGTGCTCCCACCATCCCCACGCTCTCGTCCGCGAACCAGGCAGGGAGATGGACGAAGGCATCCTCCGCGATCGTGACGTCAGCGTCGATTCGTATGACGATCTCAGTTGCGGCAGTCTCGAGACCGCTGTTCAACGCACCGGACTTGCCTTGATGGCCGAATTGGAGGATGCGCCCGCGCGCCGCCGTGTACTCGGCCATCGCCTGGGTGGCGACCTCGAAAGTCCGGTCTGTCGAGCCGTCGTCGATCAGCAGCATGGTGACCGGGCCTCCGTAGCGCGCCGCCGCTCGGTCGACTGAGGCCAACGTCGAGGCGATGCCGGACTCTTCGTTGAAAGCCGGGGTTATCACGGTGAGGGGTGGCCGTTCGGCACTGACAGGTCTTTCCGGACTCCGAAGTGTTATGACCATGAACAACAAGAAGCCGTTGTAGATGAGCGGCAGCCCGACGAAGACGGCGAGCAACGAGGTCCCGCGCTGTTGGCCCAGAGCGGTGTCCAGCGCGTCGAGTGCTGCAAAGACAAAAACTGTCGCGATGACAAGGGCCGCTACCAGCGTCGCGTTGCCGTAGCGGAACCTCTCTCCGAACTGTGGGATGACGCACGGGCGCGGGAGGGCGAACGTTGTGGAGAGAAGCCGCATCATGACCACCACCAGGACGGCGACGACCATCAGCGACGCGATGAGCGAGGCCGGCTCGGGCGGCAGGTGGGCAAGGGCCGATATGACGACTTCGGCCACGTCGATGCCGAGCACGAGCGATCCGAACATGAGCGCATTCGAGGCGACGGTCACCCGACGACCTGGCGTCGCTCGCAATACGGCTGCGAACGCGAGCACGTTCGCGAACACCACCAGTCGGACTGTGGCATCTACGCGTCCCGCGTAGAGACTGATCTCGGCTGGGCGATCGAGCGCCAGCAACGCGATCCGCCTGACCATCGCCCGATATAGGGTCGTCGGACCCGGTCGCAGCCCAGCGAGGACTGCCACGATGCTGAGAGAGATCGCATAGAAGGCGAACACTCGCGCCCCCCGCACTGGCCGCGGGCGGGGGAGGATGACGTGAGAGAAACCGTCCCCGAGGTCGTCACCATGATCGACCCCGAGCGGGCGGAGCAACAGGAAGACGAACAGTGCTATATCGATCGCGATGAGAAGGCAGCCAGCTGGCCGCACGTGGGCCATGAGCTCACCTCACCGCGTCAGAGCCGGTATCGGCATCCTGCTCGCGGCGACCCTCGGGCTCGCTGCAGGCTGCTCCAACGATTCGGTCTCCGCTCCAACGGTGACGCCGGTGAGAGCCGATACCGCGGCGGCCGGGCTCACCTGGCTGATGAGCACTCAGGTGCTCCATGAGATGGCAGCCAGCTCCTCGGCCCTCGCCACGATGCAACTGGGCCACATCGACGAGCTTGTCGGATCCGGTGATCAGCCTTCGGGCCTCGGCGCCGCTGACGCACGCAGCGTGATGACCTTCACTGGGGAGGCGGCGCTCGCCGCATGGCTCCGTGGCCAACAAGCCAAGCCGGGCGAGCTCGTGCTCTACGACCCCGAGGCATGGGCGCGGACCCCGCTCACCGATCAACGCCATCTCGCGAGTGCGATAGCGGCTGCCGGCTCGGCCGCAAGGCTCAGCCACGTGACGTTGCTCGTCTCTCCAGCCCTCGACCTCGCCGCCGCCTTGGAGACCGGCACTCGCCGTTGGAATGCCTACATCTCGCTCGGCATCGCAGCCGATGTCGCGCGCGCGGGCGCGATCCTCGTCGTCCAGGCGCAGTCGCTCGAGCGCGATCCGATGGAATACGGACGGTTCGTCGCGCAAGCGGCACGCCAGGCGGACTCGGCGCGCCGAGGCACGATCGTTCTCGCGGGAATCAGCACCAACCCCACTGGTCCGCTCGTCACGATCGGCGAGCTCGAGGCATCCGTCACGGCCTCGCTGCCGGTGACAAAGGGCTATTGGCTCAACGTGCCGTCCCCTGGCCCAGCCTGTCCCGGCTGTCACGAGCCAGATGCCTCCCTCGGTCGCGAGCTGATCTTGTGGCTCGGTCACAGACCGGCACGCCATCTGGGTAGCTGAGCGGCGGCTACCCAGATCACCGCAAGGTGAGGGTGCCGCTCATGCCAGGGAGCACGTCTCGCCCGAGGCCCGAACGCACACTCAATATCACTTCGTAGGCGACTTGCCCTCCGGCGTCCGAGGGTGAGGATGAAACGCTCACAACCGTGCAGGGAAGAGTCCTTCCGCCTAGAGCCGCGAAGGTGAAAGTCCCGCGGAGACCCGGATGCACGGCTGACACCGAGGCCTGCGGCACTCGGGCGAGCACCTCCCAGCTTTCACCGACCCGGATAGTCACGACGGCGTCAGATCCTGACGCCGGGATTCCCCGCGCGACCGAGCCCTTTGCGGGTGACAGCCCGGACTCCTCGGAGTTGGGGACGGGAGGCTGCGACCCGGTCGCCCTTACGCCGGACGGGCCGGCGAGATCGCCCGGTGCTCCGTCCACGGCTTGGACGGTGCCGGCAGCGGGAGCCCGCAGTGCCGACTGCGCAAGGCGCTCCTGGTCTTCGGCAAGCTGATACCGCGCGGTAGCGAGTGCTGCGTCCGCGCCTGCTACCTCGCGCTGATCGCTAGCAGCCGCCTTGCCGGGTGTGGCGAGCTGCAAGATGGCGACACGCTTTTCGTCCGCAAGTACTGCCGCATCGGCCAAGGCCACGAGTCCGGTCAGTCCGGGCGGGTCCTGCACGGCGAGGATCTGTCCGGCATTCACGTGCTCACCGGGATGGACATAGATGTGCCCGATCGGCGCGGTACCCGAGAAGTCGAGTTGGAGCGTCTCGCTCGGGTAAACCGCGGCCGCGTACCCAGTTCCGGACTCGTCGACGGCACGGACGGTGAATGCGACAGCCACGATGAGGCCGGCGGCTGCGAGGACAGAGACAACGGCTCGCGTGCGAGATGGCGGTGGCGTCGGAGCAAGCAAGGAAAACGTCTCTGCTCTCGACCCACGCTCAGTCTGAACGGCGCCTGGAAGCGTCGCAGTCAATAGTGCCCCATGCTTTCAAACAGGTGATACCCCGACCACGCCAACTGTAGTCGAGCAATCGCGAACTCGACCAGGGGGTCCTACGGAGAACGCAAAGGCGAGCGAGTAGGATCTCGTTCTCATGATGTCGCGTCGGCGTTTGTTGCGCCTGACCTCAGTAGCCGCGGCTGGTCTCATCGGTTATGGCCTACTCGGGCTCGGCATCGTCACGAGTCCCGCCTCGGCCGGAATGTCGCCGCACCTCACTCCCGCCGACAGCTCCGCCTACGACTGGGCAGAGTTCCACCAGAGCCCGCAACTGACCGGCTACGCGGCCAACAGCCCGCTTTCCGCGGCCAATGCCTCTCAGCTCGGCGTCGCATGGGACACGAACCTCTACGGCCCCGCCCTCGACTCACCTGTCGTGGCGTACGACCCCACCCTCGGCGAGTCGCTCGCCTACGTGGGCACGGAGCATGGCGACGTGCTCGCGATCGCCCTTGACACGGGTCAGATCGTGTGGTCCGACTGGCTCGGCTCACCGATCCGGTCGACTCCGGTCGTGGCTGACGGGGCCGTCTTCGCAGGTACGTTCAACAGCCCTCGGCTTTACAAGATGGACGCGTCGACAGGCAACGTGGACTGCTCGGTCGTCTCTCCCCAGCCCATCGAGGGCACGCCGCTGGCAGTGACCCCCGTCGGAGGCGTGCCGACGGTCTATATCGGCACGAACGACTCGGCGACTTCGAGCGGTCCACTGCTCGCCGTCAACCAAGCGAACTGCTCCCTCGAGTGGTCTTTCACGAGTTACGCCACGATCGCCGGGACATGGGACGCCGCCTCGTACGGAGTGGACGCCGCGGGCGAGCCGCTAATCGTGTTCGGGACGGCCGACCCGGACTCCGCCGTCTACGCGCTCGACGCCGTGACTGGCGCCGAAGTCTGGCGGTTCGCGTCCTACAACCCTCCGCCGGGTGCTTATGACGTGGGAGCCGGCGTCACGATCTCGCCGCCGGGCGCGAACGGGTTCGCTGACGGCGTTGCCTACGTGCCGAGCAAGTTCGGGATCATGTACGCGCTCGACCTCACGACGGGCACTCAGATCTGGAGCTTCAACTTCAATCAGTACGCCGGGACCACCGAGGGCGGCCGGTCGACGGCGGCACTG
>JBKQLZ010000046.1:0-4103 GCA_052146895.1 Acidimicrobiales bacterium | reverse complement strand
ACTTAAGTTCGGCAGCGGGCACTTTCTGCCAGTCCAGGTCGGTGTAGCCGGCTAGGGCGGCAACAGACGCGCACGCGGCGGAGTTCAGGTCAGCGATCTCGGTCACGAAGTCACATTAAATGCCTCTACCCCCGAACGGCACATGGCGTTGCACCTTCGTGTGAGTCGCAGTACCATCCGCCGTAGCGCGTCCGAGGAGAGGACGCCCCGAGCCCTCCGGACCTCGGTCGCTCTCGACGCCTTCTCCGAACACGAGAACCGGAGGGGTCATCATGGGAATGAGAGCGTTGCGTCTCGCATGCCTCAGCGTCGGTACAGCAGCCATAGTGGCTGTGCTGCCGGCTACCGCCTCGGGGGCGTCGACGCCAGGCAGGTACGCCACGATCGACGTGCCCGGTGCAATCTCCACGACGCCGGAGGGAATCAACGACTTCGGGGTGATCGTTGGCAACTACACCGACAGCAGCGGCAACCTCTACTCCTATGTGGACCGTGATGGCAAGTTCACCACGATCGACGATCCGAGTGCGCCGCCGTTCAGTACGTTGGCGATCTCCATCAACGACTCCGGCGTGATCGGGGGGACTTACTACGACACCAACGGCGTCCCGCACGGGTTCATTGACCGTGATGGCAAGTTCACCACGATCGACGATCCAGCCGGGGTGGACGGCACGGTTGCCGTCATCAACAATGCCGGCTTGATCTTCGGGCTCTACTACGACGCCAGTGGTGAGGTGCACGGGTTCACCGACCGAAACGGCAACTTCACCACCATCGACGCTCCGCAGGGTGTCGACGGCACGTTCATCTCGTGGATCAACGACTTCGGTGTGATCGCCGGAACCTACCTCGACAGCAGCGGCAACCCCGTCTCCTATGTTGACCAAGGCGGCACTTACACGACGATCAGCGACCCGAATGCGCCGCCGTTCAGCACGTTCAACAGCTTTATCAACGACTTCGGGGTAGTCGTTGGCGGATACAGCGACGCCGGTGGGGTCGATCACGGGTTTACCGAACTGGACGGCAGGTACTCCTCGGTCGACGATCCGAGTGCCGCAACCGAACCCGACGCCCCCTACCCGCAGGGCACGGAAGCGCTCGCCATCAACAACCTGGGAGTGATCGTCGGCATCTACTTCGACAGCAGCGGCAACGCCCACGGGTTCGGGCGGAGTCCTGGCCGCTAACACGAGGTACTGCCAGATTTCCGTCCGCCGAGTTGCCGCCATCGTTCCACTGAAATGTGCTCTAGCCGAATGGACCAAGGCCATCGACCTCGGCCCACTCCGAGCAATCACGAGGAGGTCATGTCGATGAGCGTACGGCGATGAGTTCAAAAGACCGGGGCCGAGCATTGGACGACCCTTGATGCCTGAGGTGTAGGTCACCTCTCCGTCACCACCGAAGCCAGGGAGACTCGCCCAGTACACGCGTGTCGATGTATCCCTGTCCACGTTGGCGATATCGCTGCCGGGTCGCGGGCGCACAGAACGACACCAGTCGAGGCACCCGCGAGTCATTCGCGCTGCACGGACTCGCCCAGACGTGCCGGTCAGGGGCACCCGTCAGGTCGCCCCAGTCCTCCTCAGCCGGATCCCAGTCGCTGCGGTGGATTCGGCCGATCGCGGGGGTTCGAACATCGCCATTTGCCTCCGTCGGCGAACGGTCGCGAGAAACCCCCATTTACCAGGGAATACGTTGTAATTCCTACAACGGCGTGGAGGCGAAGGGACTCGAACCCTCGAACCTCCTGACTGCCAGTCAGGCGCTCTACCAACTGAGCTACGCCCCCAGAGGTTGCCGTTCAGGGTAGCAGCCGCTCCGCTGGATTCCTTCTCTTCTACTTTATACTTGCTTAAACTTGATATTCGCTTGACATGACATCTGACCGAGCTAAAGTGATGTCTATGGAATCAGCTCCTGCCAAGAAGCGGCGTGAGAGAACAGCGGAAGACCTTCGCAGCTCCGACTCTTTGACCGCGTTACGAGCCGCCTCCCGGCTCAATCCGGGTCTCGCGAAGGATGCAGCTGAACCAGTTGCATCGGCCCTATCTGGGAGCATCGCTGCCGCCCGTCGGTTGCGGCAGGATCTCTGGCCTGCGGCCATCGCTGAGGTCGCCGTAGCCATCGGCGCGGAAGACTCGACCAATGAGATGAAGGTGCTCCTCGACGCTCACCTCCTCATGCTGCCGACGTTTGCGCCTGTGTTCGCGGACTCGGGTCTCGCTCTGATGCAGTGGGCAACGGTTGGGGTTCGCAACTATGTGACGCACATCCCGACGATCTACGCGGTGACGGAGGGTCTCGACGAGAAGGTGATGATGGCGTTCGAGCGAGCGCTCGTCGAAGCCTGTCTGTACGAGATAGGGCCGATCGAGAGAGCTAAGCAGGTGCTCGGCGCCTCCGCGAGCGACATCGGCAAGTGGGTCGGTGCAACTGGGACATCAGTCTCGTACTGGGATACCGGCAAGCATGAGCCGCAGGGCGACAAGGCGGCTCGCCTCGTTGCACTCGGTGATCTCGCGACGTTGCTCAGCGAAGAGGCCGTAGCCGAGCGTATCCCGACGTGGTTCACGACAACCCCGATTCCGGCGTTCGACGAGATGAGCACCAAGCAGGCGCTCGACGCAGGATGGGATCCACGCCTCGTAACCGACTTCGTGCGGTACGGCCTGGGCCATGAGCCGTTGACTGCGGCGGTGCAGAGCATCGCCCGCGGCCAATCCATCGTGCTCGAACCGCACCTGCCGATCGAGGTCGACCTCATGCCGAGCAAGTTGACGATCGGCGCCGCACCGGCAGCACCGCTCGACACCAAGCCCGCCTGATTGACAGCCAACGGCCATCTCGCGAGCTCGTTGAATTCGACACGTCATGCCTGCTAGCCGGACCCTGCGTAGAGTGAGCGACCCGCTCTACGCCCTCGTCGATTCGCACGTTGCCTTGAAGCAGGCCAAGCCGGACGGAGCGTCAGCCCTCTTCACCGATCGCAATCGCTGGAACACCCCGGGTCTTGGGTACCCGACGGTGCAATATCTCTTCGCCAGCCGTGACGTCGCTCGCGAGCGCGCGCGGAGCCACTCGATGAAGCTGCTCGGCCTCAAACCAAATGACCTTCGCGATGACCGCGGACCTCACCTCCTCGAGGTGACAACGTCGATCAAGGCCGGCGCCGACCTTCACGACGGTGTCGCGCTCCAGAGTGCCGGAATCGATCCGGGTTATCCCGATCCTCTGGCATGCGATACCGAGGCGCTACGCCCGGTGTGCCGCGTCGCGGGCGACGCAGCACTCGCGGCCTACGTGGCAGCGGTGGTCCGACCAGTCGAGATGGCAGTTTGCGTGAAGGACGAAGTGCTCGTCGACGTCGCGACTGTGTCGCTCTCGGTCGCCAATCGTTGGGAGTGGCGGCAATGGGGTTAGTACTCGCCGCCGCTCGCCTGGTTGCTGCGGGGCGCGTCGTCCTGCGATTCCATCCCCGAATAGTCGTCCACGCAGCCCTCGGGTCGAAGTGGTGGGACGCTCCTATATCTGCAGCGATCGCCGGCGCTTTGGTCGGGGCCGGTCTTGCGTTCCTCGGATCGCTCTACGGTTCGCACAATGCGAGAGAAGCATTGAAAACCGAACGCCGGCTTGGAGCTGTCGACCGCCAGACCGGATCAGTGGCGGCCCAGCTGCGCGACGAGTTGGACTGCCTGTCAGCGGTACTGACGGCCGAATGGGCGGCCTCTGCAGCAGAAAGCCTGCCGCTCGGCAGCGGAACGGATGCGGTTGCCGCGCAGCTTGGGCTCCTAGTGAGCTCACAGACGGCGGTGGCCGGATGCGGCAGGGAAATGTTGCTTAACCAGTGGGGCTCATTCGTAACTGCCGGCGCCAGGTATGGCGCGTCCGAGACCGCCGAGCGGAGCGAGCTCGCGGCGGAAGTGGTCGCTGCAGCCAGCCAAGTCTCGACAACCGCCGCGATCTACGCAGCCGAGCTGCAGACAAATGTGGCAGGCCTCCGCGAGCGTCTGACGACCTTGGGCAACGAGGCAGACGCTTTCGCCCACCAGGACTGAGCCCGCAGGCTGCGAGTTCCAGAACGAGCGCCAGCGAAC
>JBKQLZ010000045.1:0-6266 GCA_052146895.1 Acidimicrobiales bacterium | reverse complement strand
ATCGCCGCGCCGGTCTGGAACGGCAAGCACTTGTTCTTCGGTACGCCGGCGGCAACGATCAGGAACGTCAGCTACGACGGCTCGGTTCAGGAGCGCGACCCCAACGGTCACCTGGTCTGGATCACCGGACTACCCAACGGCATCAACGGCAGTCCCAGCATGGACGGCGGCGGCGTGCTCGCCGTCGGCACCTTCGACTACAACCCGACGCCGAACGCCACCTACATGATCGACGCAGCGAACGGGAAGATCCTGCGCAACCTGGTGACCGGCGAGGACTTCGCGCAGAGCGTCTTCGCCGACAACTGGCTCTTCTCGGCGAACCAGTACGGCGTCTATGCCTGGGGCATCGGTAAGGCAGCTCAAGGTTGAGGCGGACAACCCGCTCGTAAGACGACCTTGAGGGGCTTACTCCAGCCCGTGAAGAACACGGATCCGTCAATCGGACGTGGCAAAGCCTCCGTGGTCCGTGACGTTCTGTGCGCGTGTTCGCGCCCTCGCAGCGCGCAGCTGCGCAGGATGTCTACGGTTGCGCCATGACCAACAGCGAACTCCCGTGGGAGCCTCCCCCGTGGGAGCCGCCCCTGGCCGGCACGGAGGTCGAGCAGCTCGTCGGTGCGCTCGATCGCTTGCGCACGACCTTCCGCTGGAAGACCGACGGCCTCGATGCGGCCGGGCTGCAGGCTCGCATCGCCAGGTCCTCGCTGACCCTCGGCGGGCTGCTCAAGCATCTCGCTGCCAACGAGGACTACACCTTTGCCACCAAGCTGAGAGGGGAACCGATCGGCGCACCATGGGACGCCGCCGACTGGGACGGCGACAACGACTGGGAGTTCAGCTCCGCCGCGAACGACACTCCTGAACAGCTCTACGAACTCTGGGACGCCGCCGTCGAAAGATCCCGCTCGAGGCTCTACGCGACGTTGGCCGACGGCGGACTCGACCAGCTCGTCCACCTCTCCTCGCCGGACGGTCGCCATGCCAGCCTTCGCCGGCTGGTTTGCGACCTGATCGAGGAGTACGGCAGGCACACCGGGCACGCCGATTTGCTCCGTGAGGCTGTCGATGGTCTCGTCGGTGAGGACCCCCCGGCTGGATGGCACGAATCGACGACCTGATCACGCGAGACGCTGACTACTTCAGCGAAGGCTGCGATCGATCGGAGGGGCGGCTAATCGGGCAGCCCGCGTGAACACCCAACAGT
Organism: Acidimicrobiales bacterium; assembly: GCA_052146895.1. Taxonomy (GTDB): domain Bacteria; phylum Actinomycetota; class Acidimicrobiia; order Acidimicrobiales; family Bog-793; genus Palsa-601. The sequence goes on along the minus strand of JBKQLZ010000045.1, from coordinate 5,062 downwards.
CGACCAGTCGCGTACCGCTGCGGTTGTAGCCGGCCGCTACGTACGGCAGATCGCCTACATCCGCGAATGTACGAGAAAGACCGACCGAGGGCTGATGACGAGGGATCCCCCGCTCAGTAGGGTCATTTGCATGGGCACATCGGATCAAATACGGCCAACCCCACGCCTTCCGTTGCTTCTTCGCTTCACTCCGAGGCGACTGCAGGCAATCGACGTCGGCCTCGCACTGCTGCTAGTACTCACGACGCTCCACTGGGCCTTCCTCAAAGGACACAATCGCTCAGCGCCGGTGTTCGTACTCGCCGCTATTACGGGACTGTCGATCGTGATCAGACGTCGAAACCCGATGGCGGCGCTCGTTCTCATGACCGTCTCGGTCGGGCTGGCGACTGCGTTCGCCGAAGGCCCGCTCGACCCACTAGTCGCAATTCCGATCTACCAGGTGGCGTCGGTGTACGAACGCAGGCGGTCGCTCCCGGCCTTCGTCGTCTCGACTGCGGCGCTCACGCTTGCGTCAGCCAGTGCCGCCCTCACACATCACGGGGCGAGTTCGGGAGTGGTCGTCGTTGTCGTGGCGGGCTGGTTCATCGGCGACAGCGTTCGAGTACGCCGCACCTTCATCGCCGGGATCGCCGAGCAGGCAGCCCAGCAGCAACGCGAGGTCGCCGAGCGGGCCCAGCGCACCATCGCCGAGGAGCGTCTCCTCATCGCCCGCGAGTTGCATGACGTCGTGGCGCACAGTCTGAGCGTCATCGCGGTGCAGTCCGGTGTCGGCCGTCATGTCATCGACAACCAGCCCGACGAGGCGAAGAAGGCACTCGCGGCGGTCGAGGCGACGAGCAGGTCCGCCTTGGACGAGTTGCGCCGCATGCTCGGACTTCTACGTCGAGACGACGAAGAGGCGGCTCCCATTGCACCACCGCACGGCCGGAGCGCTCTCGAAGCTCTTGTGGAGCAGGTAAGAACGGCCGGTGTCAAAGTCGACTTTGACGTCCAGGGCGTGACAGTGGAGACCCTTTCGCCGGCAGCCGAACTTTCCATCTACCGGATCGTCCAGGAAGCGCTGACCAATGTCGTGAAGCATGCTGGCGGCACAACGACCGTGCGGGTCGAGATCCGCCACGAAGCTGATGCACTCGTGCTCGAGGTCAACGACGATGGCCGGGGGATGCCGCCCGCAACTTCGGGTCAACTAACGGGCGCAGGTCAGGAGACCCACCATGGGATCGTCGGTATGCGCGAGCGCGTCGCGCTGTTCGACGGCTCGTTCTCAGCTGAGACGCGACCTGAGGGCGGCTTCCGGGTTCTCGCCCGCTTTCCCTTCGAAAGTCTCCTTCCAGCGTGATCAGTGTCGTCGTCGTAGACGACCAGGCACTCGTCCGCGCCGGCTTCAAGGTCCTTGTCGACTCCTCGTCTGATCTCGAGGTGGTCGGCGAGGCGCCGGACGGGATCGAGGCCGTGCACATAGTCCGGCAGCTGCGACCTGAGGTCGTTCTCATGGATATTCGGATGCCGGGAATGGACGGGATCGAGGCGACAAGACAGATCCTGGGAGCTCCTGAAGGAGCAGGCACGCGAGTGCTGATCCTCACGACGTTCGACCTCGACGAGTACGTCTATGACGCACTCCGAGCGGGAGCGAGCGGGTTTCTCTTGAAGGACACGCCACCCGAGGAGCTGCTCGATGCGATCCGGCTGATCGCGGCGGGGAACGCTCTCTTGGCTCCGAGCGTCACGAGGACCCTCATCGCCGAGTTCGCAGGCCGCGCTGCGCCCTTGATGAAGAATGCCGACGCTCTCGGGATGATTACGCCGCGAGAGCGTGAAGTGCTCCTGCTCATCGCGCGCGGGAGATCGAATGGGGAGATCGCTGAGGAGCTTCATATGAGTGGCGCGACGGCCAAGACGCACGTGAGCCACCTGTTGTCCAAGCTCGGCGCCCGAGATCGAGCCCAGCTCGTAGTGATCGCCTATGAGTCGGGCCTGGCGACAGGGCGCTGAGATATCGAATGTCAGTGACTGTCAACGCCTAGGATCGCGGATATGGGTCGATGGCAGCCGGACAGTCGTGGGCGGCTGCAAGCAGCGGCTCTTGCGCTCTACTCGGAACGGGGATTCGACCAGACCACAGCCGCGCAGATCGCCGCTCGAGCGGGGCTGACCGAGCGCACCTTCTTCCGGCACTTTGCCGACAAGCGAGAAGTGCTCTTCGGTGGATCTGCCCTCCTTCAAGAGCGGATCGTGGCCGGCGTGGCCGGCGCTCCCCCGGAAGACGGGCCTCTCGACGCGGTGGCCTGTGGACTCGCCGCCGCCACCACCATGCTCGGCGACTTCCGCCGGGACCTGTCCCGCGAGCGACAAGCCGTAATCGCCACCAACCCCGAACTGCGGGAGCGGGAGTTGGCGAAGCTGGCCGACTATGCCGCGGCAGTTGCAATCGCCCTGCACGAGAGAGGCGTGGGCGAGCCCCAAGCCAGCCTGGCGGCCGAGGCAGGAATGACGGTATTCCGCGTCGCCATGGAACGGTGGTCGAGCGGGCGCGACGACCGGGCCCTCGCCGACGTCATGCGGGAGTCCATGGCCGGGCTACGCGCTATGGCCGGCGGCGGCTGAGCCTCACCGGCCGACAGCTCGCCCAATGCGTGCCCTCGATCACCGACAAGTACTCATGGGTCCTGAAGCAGCCCAAGGACATTGCCGTCGGGGTCGGTGACGGTGGCCACCAGGCGGCCGCCACCGACGTTGTGCGCGGGCTCCTTCACGGTGGCCCCAGCGGCGGTCACCTCGGCCAGCTTCGCCTCGATGTCCGGTACGTGCCAGTAGGCCACCGGTGAGGTCATGCCCTGCGATCCACCGCCCGGTACCAACCCGATGTGCTGGCCCGCTGCCTCGAAGCCGACGTAGTAGGACTCGTCGGCCTGCGGCGGTACGCCAAGGAGAGCGGCGTATACCGCCTTGGCCCTGGCCAGGTCGGACACGGGATGCAGCACGGTCTTGATCCCCTGAGTGGAAGAGCCGGTCATCGTCACTCCTAGAGTCGTGGGTCACATCGACCCGGTGTGTGTCGTCAAGGGTATGACGACAGCGAACCAGAGGATGTGACCGTGAGCGACCGTGACCTGCTCGCCCAACGCTTCGAGACTCACCGGGAACACCTCCGGGCCGTCGCGCTCCGGATGCTGGGGTCGAGCCACGAGGCCGACGACGCCGTCCAGGAGGCGTGGCTTCGGCTCAGCCGCGCCGGCGCCGGCGCCGTGGACAACCTCGGCGGCTGGCTGACTACCGTGGTGGCCCGGGTCTGCCTCGACACGCTGCGCGCCCGGGCAAGGAGACGAGAGGTGCCGCAGGACGCGGCCCCCGACCCGGTGGCCGTGACCTTCCCCGAGGACGAGGCGCTGCTCGCCGACTCGGTCGGCCTGGCGCTTCTCGTGGTGCTGGAGACCCTGGCGCCGGCCGAGCGGCTGGCGTTCGTGCTGCACGACATGTTCGCGGTCCCCTTCGAGGAGATCGCCCCGATCATGGGGCGGACGCCAGCCGCCGCCCGGCAGCTGGCCAGCCGGGCCAGGCGGCGGGTGCAGTCGGACCCTGCAGTCCCCGACGCGTCCGCCGCGACGCAACGCGACGTGGTCGCGGCGTTCCTCGCCGCCTCGCGCGATGGCGACTTCGCTGGGCTGTTGCAGCTCCTGGACCCGCACGTGGTGCTGCGTGCCGACGCCGTGGCCGTCGAAATGGCCACCAGCAGAGCCAGCGCAGGGGCGCCGGCACTGAGCCGGGAGATGCGCGGTGTCGACGCCGTCACCCGCGTCTTCGCCGGCGGTGCCCGAGCCGCCAGGCTCACGCTGGTCGACGGCGTCGCCGGAGCGGTGGTGTCGGTCGGCGGCCGCCCGATGGTGGTGTTCGGCTTCACCGTGCGCGGTGGCCGGGTGGTCGGCATCGAGCTGCTCGCGGACCCCGAGACGCTCAAAGTCCTCGCGCTGGAGCCGGTGCAGAAGTGAATCTCAGCGTCAGAAGGTGAAAGTAGGGTCGGCGCATGGCTGAATTCATTCGCACCGATCTCCATGGCTCCCGGTTCGAGCAGGTGGACCTCAAAGGCGCGGAGTTCCGCGCCGTCGACCTGACCGACGCCCAGTTCCGCGGTGTCGACCTGAGCGGGGTCGTGATGCGGGGCGTCGAGCTGCACGACGCCGACATCAACGGCGAGATCGAGCATCTGACGATCAATGGCGTCGACATCGGGCCCCTGGTCAACGCGGAGCTCGACAGGCGGTATAGCCATCGGTCGAAGATGCGCCCGACAGACCCAGCAGGCTTCCGCGAGGCCTGGGACATCCTCGAGCGGCTCTGGGTCGAGACCGTCGAACGAGCTCGCCGACTGCAACCTGAGCTGCTGCAGGAGTCGGTCGACGGCGAGTGGTCGTTCATCGAGACCCTGCGCCACCTCGTGTTCGCCACCGACTCATGGATCAGACGGGCGATCCTCGGCGATCCGTCGCCTTGGGACCCCCTGGACCTGCCGTGGGACGAGATGCCCGACACGTCCGGGGTGCCCCGCGACCGCGCCGCACGACCCTCGCTCGACGCGGTGCTCGAGCTGCGCCACGGCCGGATGTCCACCGTGCGCCAGGTCATCGAGAGCCTGACCGACGCATCGCTTGACGGACACACCGAACCGGTCGAGGGGCCAGGCTGGCCGGAGCCCCGCAGCTACCCCGTGCGGGAGTGCCTGCTCTGCATCCTCAACGAAGAGTGGGAACACCGGATTTACGCCGAGCGAGACCTGGACGCCCTGGAGGCGCCTGGTATGTAGCTGACGTCGGTCAGGCGAGGTCGAAGCGATCGAGGTTCATGACCTTGTGCCACGCAGCCACGAAGTCACGCACGAACTTCTCCTTCGAGTCGTCGCATCCGTAGACCTCCGAGATGGCTCGCAGCTGGGAGTTCGAACCGAAAACGAGGTCGACGGCGGTGCCGGTCCACTTGAGCTCGCCCGTCTTGCGATCGTGACCCTCGAACACGTTCTCAGACGAGACGGAGTCCTTCCACTCCGTGCTCATGTCGAGCA
>JBKQLZ010000044.1:0-9605 GCA_052146895.1 Acidimicrobiales bacterium | reverse complement strand
GTGGTCGGAGGTCACCGTCGAGCAGTTCAGCGACCCGATGCCTATGGGACGCGACCCCGAGGACGTCGTCGCCTTCATGCTCTCCGATGAGATGGGGCGTCGGCTCGTGGAGGGCAAGGACCCTGAGGCCGTGAACGCCGGTACCGAGGCCGCCGTCAAGGCGTTGCGACCGTTTGCCACCCCCGAGGGCGTCGTGCTGGAAGGTGCCTACTGGCTCGTGACCGCTCGCAATGGGTAATGGACGCCGAAATCGACCGCCGGGTTTTCATTTGTCTCAGCCTTCGTCCTGCTGGGCGCCGCCGCCGGGGGTGGCGAAGTCGACCTGGTCGGCCGTGGCGGTGCCGTTCGCTCGGTCCGGGTAGCTGACCCAGGTCATGCAGATGTTCAGCTCGTCGACGACGTTCGAGGCTTCGATCTTCGTCCCGTTGCTGAGTTCCATTGTCTCCGTCGTATGGGCGTCCTCAATCAGGGTCAGGTCGTAGCCCGAGTGCAGGGCGCCATACGCCGTGGCGCGGATGCACCAGTTGGTTGAGGCACCGGCAAGCGCAACGTGGGTGGCGTCCAGCTTGGCGAGCACCTCCTCGAGATCGGTCTGCTCGAACGCCGAGTTGAACTTCTTGTGGATCAGAGGCTCGCCCGCAGCCGGTACCAATTCCGGCACCCACTGCCACTCCGGGCTCCCGAAAATCAGCTCATCGTCGGAGTGCTGTACCCACACGACGGGCACGCCATCGACACGGGCCCGCTCGACGACGCGAGCCACGTTCTTGATGATCCGCTCTGAATCCCACGCCCCACCCATCACGCCGACCTGCACGTCCACGACCAGGAGCACTGCGTTATTGCCCTCTCGTACCGTTGCCATGGTCATCGCCTCCTTTCATCGTCAGCGAACGTACCAACAGCGGAGCTGACGCGCGGGGCGTTGGACGAAAGTCCGAGCCCTCGGCGGGCTCTGTCCAAGAGGCGAGCGCCGACGCCAGCCAGGCGACACCCCGCCTCCGAGGCACACGGCGAACCTTCCGACGATGCGTCGCAGAGCGGCGGCGCCAGGCATGGGTCTGCCCGCCCCGGTAGGTCAGTTGCGCCTCGCGCTGAGCACCTCGTCGTGCACGTTGACGGGGTGCCCATCGGGGTCTCTGCCTTCACGGGGGCGGGACTCGCTGGCGATGACCGTCCAAAGCGAAGGGTCGAGGGCAGCCGCGATCTCCTCGGCGGTGAAGAATCGCTCGGGCAGCGGCGGCCGAGCCGCAGTCGTGTGCAGGTCGGTGGGGCCGTGACCGACGATCAACAGCGTGCCGCCAGCTGCGACGCCGGATGCCAGCCGCTCGAAAAGCCCAGCTCTCAACTCAGGAGGCAGTTGCATGAACTGCGCCGAGACGAGGTCGTAGGTCTGCGGCGAGGGCGCCCACTTGAGAAGGTCCACCTGCTGCCACGTGATCAGCCCGGCGACCTCGGTGCTGACCCGCCGCGCGTGAGCAGCGCCGCGCTCGAGAGCGACGGTGGAGATGTCGACGGCGGTCACGCGCCACCCTCGCGTCGCCAACCAGATCGCGTCAGCGCCCTCCCCACAGCCCGCGTCAAGCGCTTCTCCAGGCGGCAGGTCGGCAGCCTCGGCTATCAACTGCGGGTTCGCATTGCCGCTCCACACAGCCGTCCGAGACCGGTACCGCTCGTCCCAGAACGCCTCGCTGAAGGGGCGCGCAGCCGGGGTCTCACCTTCCGGATCGTGATCGTGCCGGTGGCCGCCCCCGGCCTCAGACTCTTCGTCGTGGCGCCCCACAAGGGCCTCCTATGCCCGTGGCCGTCGCTTTTCCGGGTCGTAGATGGCGAGCTCAGCCACTGTCGCACCCATCGCCCCTGACTCGAGACCGACTTCTACGCGCTCGCCGCTGCGGGCGACTTCCACCTCGAGAATCGCGAGCGCAATCGGACCATAACGAGGACTGATCGCCGGGCTCGTCAACGTTCCCACGGGTTCACCGTCCCGCGTCACCTCGGCGCCGTACTTGGGGAGCTCGTCGCTGTCTAGCCGGAGTGTCTTGAGGCGCCGGGGAGGACTTTCAGCAACGGCCTTGAGTGCGTCGCTACCGAGGAAGTCGACGGTGCCCAGCGCTACCATCCGGTCGAGCGACAGATCGTAAGGAGTGCGCTCGCCGGCGGAGTAGTCGTAGTCGAGAACAATCAGCCCAGCCTCGACGCGCAGGCTCTCGAGCACGCCAACCCCGAACGGCCTCGCGTCCATCTCTGTCACCACGACCTCCCAAAGATCGGTGGCATCTTCGGGGCGACAGAAGAGCTCGTAGCCGAGCTCCCCTCCGAAACCCGTGCGCGACACCACGCACGGCACACCCCCCACCTTCGTCGGCTCGGGGAGGAAGCGGAAGTAGCCCAGCCCGGAGATGTCCGCCTCGCAGAGCGGCCCGAGCGCCTCTCGAGATCGTGGCCCCTGTAGCCCGAGATGGGGCATCGCCCGCGTGACGGCTTCGATCTCGACGTCGAGGCCGTCGGTCGCCTCGGCAAAGTGCTCGGCGCGCTCCGATCCGTTGGTCATGAGCCAGACGCGGTCGTCAAGCCTGTAAACGGTGCCGTCGTCAAGCATCAGCCCCGCGGCGTCGCAGAGAGCCCCGTACCGGACCTGCCCTACGCTGAGCCCCAGGATGTTGTTGCTGTGAACGCGCTGTGCCGCCGCGAGCGCGTCGGGACCGCGGAATTCCCATTTGTTGAGGGGTGAGACGTCCCAGACTCCGAGATCGTCACGCACACCCCGGTACTCACCGTCGGGATCGCCGAAACCCTCGGTCCAGAACCAGCCCGCCTCTTCCATGAAGCTGGCACCGGCCGCGGCTGCTACCTCGTAGAAGGGGCTGCGAGTCGACTCTGTGTCCATGGCCGGACCCTAGATGCGGAATGGCAAGGCTGCTACGGGAAAACGACAGGGATGCTCCGCGGGCCACGCACCTGACCGCCGGCCCACGTCACTTCGCCGCCGTCTGCAAGGCGGAACTCCGGGATCCGCTTCAGCCACTCTTGCAACGCGACGGTCAGCTCCATGCGCGCGAGGTTCGAGCCGGCGCAGCGGTGGATGCCCGACCCGAAAGCGACGTGCCGATTGCGCTTGCGGTCGAGGATGACTTTGTCTGCATCTTCGAACTCCTCGGGATCGCGATTTGCCGCAGGGAAGTTCATCAGCAGCTTGTCGCCGGACTTCATCGGGCAGCCTTTGAACTCGACGTCGGAGGTGACGAGACGGGCCATCGTCACAGGCGAATATGCCCGCAAGAACTCCTCGATGGCGAGTGGCATGAGACCCGGCTCGGTCGCGAGGCGCTTGCGGTCGTCCTCGTGGCCGGCAAGGTGCCAGAGCGACGAGCCGATGGCGCTCCAAGTCGTGTCCACGCCGGCGATGAGAACGAGGGCAGCCATTCCGAGAACGACGCTCTCGTCGATCGGCGCGCCGTCGACCTCGGTGTGAAGCAGCTCGCTCAGCAGATCGGTGCCGGGGTTCTCGCGGCGTTTGGCGATCTCTGCCACGAAGTAGTTGTAGAGGCCCTCGACGGCGCTCTGGTTGCGCTCGGTGTCGTCGACGAATTCGAGGACGCCGCGTACCCACTCCGTAAAGGTGTCGGAGAGATCGGCCGACACTCCGAGGATGTGTGCGACGACGCGCACCGGGATCTGGCGGGCGTAGTTCTCGGCGGCGTCCGCCCGACCGGAGGCGGCGAACGAATCGAGCAGGTGGGTGCAGATCTCCCTTGTCATGGCCTCGTAGCCGGCCACGCGCTTGTGGGAGAACCAGGGGAGCAGGAGGCGACGGGTCCAAGTGTGGATTGGAGGGTCGACCGAGATGGGGGGCAAGCCGTAAGGGAGGATCCGCTCCTCTTCCTCCACCTCTTCTCCGCCGATGACCCCGACCTCGACCGAGCTGAAGTGCCGGATGTCGTGTGCCATCGCCGTCACGTCGTCGTAGCGGACCGGCAGCCAATTAGAGCCCCTCCGGTCGCTGTGGGCGATCGGGCAGCTCTGGCGGAGCTCGTCCCAGACCGTGAACGGGTCCTCTATGTATCCCGCATCGAGGAGCTCGAAGTCCCGCGTCCAATCAGTGACTGGTGCCGTTTGCCGTGCCATCAGATCATCTTGACATCTCGTGGCAAGTAGGGTGCGCGCATGGTCGAAGTGAGTCCTGACGAGGCTGCCGAGCTCCTCAAGGCCGGAGCGTTGCTCCTCGACGTGCGCGAGCCAGAGGAGTGGGAGGCCGGCCACGTCGCCGGCGCGAGGTTCATCCCGATGGGCGAGGTGCAAGCCCGAGTCGCCGAGCTACCGAGTGACCGGCGCATCGTCGTGATGTGCCGCGCCGGTCATCGCTCTGTCATCGTGACCGAGGCGCTTGCTGGCGCCGGGATCGACGCGGTGAACCTCGCCGGCGGTATCTCGGCCTGGTCGGCAGGCGATCGTCCGCTCGTGACAAGGGACGGTTCTCCGGGCACCGTGATCTGATCGGTATCGCTCTCGCGGCGAGCACCTTCTGCGACACTGGCAGCACCACGCAAACACCTCGCGCAAAGGAGCGTTCACGTGAAAGCTCGCCCACTCGTAGCGGAAGCTCTCGGCACTGCCCTGCTCGTCTTCTTCGCAGTCGGCGTGGCGACCTTGTCATTCGGCTATCGCATCGCCGGGGAGAGCCAGTCCGCCGGCGTGGTGGCGACAGCGCTTGCCTTCGGGCTGGTCCTGCTCGTGCTTGTCTACGCCATCGGGCCGATCTCGGGGTGCCATGTGAATCCGGCCGTCACCATTGGCTTCTTGGTGGCTCGGCGCATCTCGCTCAACGATGCCATCGGGTACTGGATCGCCCAGGTGATCGGCGGGGTCGTCGGAGCGGCCGGTTTGTACGGCATGTTCCATCTCACCTCGACCTACACCTCGGGTGTCGGCCTCGGAACCGACGGGTGGGGCAACTCGTCGATGATCGGGGTGAACGCCACCGGCGCGTTCATCGCTGAGGTCGTCTTGACCTTCTTGTTCGTGTTCGTGATATTGGCGGTGACGCGGCGCTCGAGCAATGCCCTCGTCGCCGGGCTCGTCATCGGGCTGGCGCTGACTCTCGTTCACCTCGTCGGGATCCCGATCGACGGGACTTCGGTCAACCCGGCGCGAAGCCTCGGCCCTGCACTGTTCGTCGGCGGCACCGCCCTCAGGCAGCTGTGGCTGTTCATAGTCGCCCCGCTCGTCGGTGGTGCGGCCTCCGCACTCGTGTACCAGTACTTCTACCCAACAGGTGAGGAAGAGGCGACAGTCGAGCCTGCGCCCGAGGAGCAGGCGGCCTGAGCCTGCCGCGAGCTCAGGTGAGGCTCAGCTCTCGCAGCCGAGAGAGAGTGTGGTGCGCCTTCGAACGAACCGTCTCTTCGACGACCGGCGCGAGCAAGATGGCGCTCAGCCCCTCCGGCCGTTCGTAGACGACGGTCAGGCGCACTGCGGTGCTCTGCTCGACCTCGCGCAGCTCGAACGTGATCGAGCGGTTGTCTCCGCCGGTTGAGGACCAGGTGATACGACGGTTCTCGACTAGCTCGGCTATCTCGATCTGGGCGCTCACGGTCTGCCGGCCGAGCCGGAGAACCGCGTCGAACCTCGCTCCGACGCCGGCGTCCTGCCGACCTATGGGCGAGAGCTGCTCGAGGCCATCTATGACCGCTACGGCGTGCTCCGCCTCCGACACGAGCGAGAAGACGACCGGCACCGCGGCCGGGATCCTCGTGTTGACGCGGACGGCGGTTAGCTCCGGCATGGTTGTTGAGTATGACCCGCCGTGTGGCACCCGGTTGCCATTCATGAGTTACCGGCGAGTAGCTTCACCGTTGGCTGGAGCTACCGTGACGAGATGGACCGGGCTGCCGGCTGAGCGCCGGGCACATGGGGCGATACCGGTACCGTGCCCCTGATGACTGAGGCGACCGTAGTCGAAGAGCTGGGGGCTTTCGAGGACACTGGCGGAGTGGTCGTGGCGCTCGATCCGTTGGCAGGTGACGAGGAGGCGACGCCCGAGACGGTGCCGACGAGCGCTCTCGTGGTGGTCGCACACCCCGACGACGTGGACTTCGGCGCGGCCGGTACGGTCGCAACCTGGACCGCTCTCGGGTGTCGCGTCACCTATTGCATCGTCACCGATGGCGCGGCCGGCTCGGCCGATCCGAAGGTCGATCTCTCGACGCTGGTGTCGACCAGGCAGCGCGAGCAACGAGAGGCGGGGAGGGTCGTCGGGGTCGACGACGTCGAGTACCTCGGGTATCCGGACGGTCAGCTCGAGCCGACGCTGGAGGTCCGGCGCGACATCAGCCGCGTCATCCGCAGGGTGCGGCCGGACCGTGTCATCACCCAGTCACCTGAGCGCAACTTCGAGCGCATCCGTGCGAGTCACCCGGATCACCTGGCGGCCGGCGAGGCGACGCTCCGGGCGGTCTATCCTGATGCTCGCAACCCTTTCGCCCACCCTGAGCTCCTTGAAGTCGGTTACGAGCCCTTCGAAGTGCCGGAGGTGTGGTTGATGACGGCGCCGCATGCCGACCGGGTCGTCGACATCACGGATGTCTTCGATCGCAAGATTGCTGCTCTGCGGTGCCACGTGAGTCAGTTGAGCGATCCGGTGGGCGTCGCGACGTTCGTGCGCGGGTGGACATCGGCGACGGCGCAACGTTTCGGGCTCGGCGCAGATCGGCTGGCGGAGTCGTTCCAGGTGGTCGATACCCGCTGACCACGTGGTGCAAGAGGTCGAACTGCCCGCACGGCGTTACGGTACGCGACCGGCAGGGCCCTACCAGACCGAGAGCCTTGGGCGTATGCTTGGAGTTACGAGACCTGGGTCGCGGATCCGGGTGCCGAGCGAAAGGAGGTCGATACGGGATGAATGTGAACCACGAACTCTCGACCCGTCACGACCCTGCGCTCGGTGGTCACCTGCCGGTTGCCTGAGCCGACTCGTTGAAGTCGGCGGCACCAAGCCCGCCGGGCGCTCCCTAGATGAGGAGAACCCGCATTGACAGCAATGGTCGGTCCGATCGACCCCTCTAGTCGTCCCTTGAGCCTTTGGGGCTGGGACGACTCGTTTAGGCAGCTATTTGAAGACAAGGCCCTGCCCGGCGACGCGCCCGGGCGCATTGTGCGAGCAGACCTGCGTGCGTGTGCGGTCGCTCTCCAGCGCGGCGAGGTCCATGTACCGGTGGGCAGGCACCTGCTGAGCTCCGGTTCGTCCCAACCGACGACTGGCGACTGGGTCATCGTTCGTGACGGCGAGATCACCGGTGTGCTCGATCGCCGCACCGCAGTTGTGCGTGCCTCCGCCGACCCCGGAAAGGGCGCCCAGGTACTTGCAGCGAACGTCGAGTTCGTCCTCGTGGCAGAACCGCTCGGTGAGCGCTGGCGACCTCGTCGACTGGAGCGGCTCCTGGTCGTCGCGTGGCAGTCGGGAGCCATCCCGATCGTCGTGCTCACGAAGGCTGATCGCTGTGACGACGTCGAGGCAGCGTTGAGCGCCGCAATGGCTGTCGCCCCGGGAGCCTCGGTCTACGCCGTTAGCCCCCTCTACGGTGACGGCACCGACGAGCTCGCAAGAGAGCTTGCCCCCGGTACTACGTCTGTCATCATCGGTCGATCGGGCGCGGGCAAGTCGACGCTCACCAACGTGCTCTCGGGCGGCAACGCCCACCTCGACACCGGTTCGGTCCGCGACGACAACAAGGGCCGCCACACGACGGTGACCCGCGAGCTCGTCATCCTCGCGAACGGGGCGTTGCTCATCGACACGCCGGGCCTGAGAGCGATCGGTCTGGTCGACTCGACCGAGGCGATTGGCGACGCTTTCAGCGACGTCGAGTCGCTCGCTCCGAGCTGTCGCTTCGGCGACTGCGCCCACGAGAGCGAACCCGGTTGCGCCGTGCAGGGAGCGATAACGGCGGGTCACCTCGACGCCGACCGGCTCGCAAGTTACCGGCGGCTCCAGCGTGAGCAGGAGCGGCTCGAGGCTCGGGAAGATCCTCGGCTACGAGCGGCGAAGGCTGCGGAATGGCGACGTTTCTCGAAGGAGATCCGCCGCCTACCCAAGCGCTGAGCCCACTGCGGCTTCGGGTCAGCCTGCCGGATTAGGGCTAGCCGCCGGGGTGCGGCGCCGGACGAGCCGCCGCCTCACCCACAGGAGCGCTCCAGCGATGCTCGCCAGGACGAGTAGGGGGAAGGTCCAGCCAACGGCAAGAGCGATGTCTCGAAGCCCCACGACCGTGTTGTGACCGGCGAGATTGAAAGCGCGCTTGACCGCGTCGGTGCGCGGCTTCACGACGGGCTTGGCGTGGGAGCTGAAGGGCTGGATGCTGACCGACAAGGTGGCGTACGTGGCTTTGTTGAGGAGGGAGCTCTCGTCGGCGGTCAGTTGCTCGATCTCACTCTCGACGCTGAAGAGCTCGTTCTGGACCTCGAGGATGTTCGGGATGCTCCCGGTCCTTGCCATCAGGGCCCGCAACGCGTTCTGCTCGCTGTCGAGATTGGTGATGCGTGCCTCGAGGTTGATGCTCTCGCCGGTGACGTCGTGGCCGGTGACCGTCTCGCTTCGCACGTGACCGATTGAGCTCACCTGCTTGGTGAGCGACGCGAATTCCTCTGTCGGGACCCGGACGACGAGCGACGCGCCGCTCGAGCCAACGCCGGTTGCCGACGAAGAGACGAATCCCCCGAGCGTGAGAGCAATCGAGGAGACCTTGTTGAACGACGAGACGACATCGTCCTTCGGCACGCCGAGCGTCACGCTCCCGGAGCGGACGATGAGAGGGGCGATCGTCACAGCCGTCTCGCCGATCGTGGCCGATTGCCCTCCACCTCCTACCTTCGTCGGCGCGCTCAGGCCCGCGCGGGAGGGCGCCGCGGCCGATGGTGCGAGCGCCTGTAAGGCCCCCGGTGTGGTCGTAGGAGGGCTCGAGCTGGAACCTGAACAACCTCCCAGGACTAGTGCAGCTCCGATGGCGAGCCCGATCCCGAGCCTCACATGGCGACGTTGCATCGATCCCCCTCTCATCCGGGGCCCGCCGCTTGCGAGCCTTCATACCTTCGACGTCGCACCCGGCCTGAGAGTTCCATCGACTGCCCCGTACGCTGTTGAATCGCTCATCGCGCAACGCCCACCGAGAAAGGCGAGCCGGGACCCGAGCTCGAGAAGCTCGCCGCTGCCGCGCGCGGCGGAGACCGGGCAGCGCTGGAACGCCTGCTAGAGCTCGACTACGACCGGCTCCACGCAGTGTGCTGGCGTGTCCTTCGCGACGACGAGTCGGCACTCGACGCAACACAAGAGACAGTCATCTCGGTCGCCAGTCACATCAAGGACTTCGACGGCCGGAGTCGCTACTCGACATGGTCCTACCGGATCGCCGCCAACTCGGCGCTCGACGAGATCCGGCGGCGACGGCGGCGGCCAGTCGTGGGCTTGTTCGAGAGCGAACCGCCCGAGGTCGGTGACCGGTCGGCCGGCGGAGGTGCTCGCGCGGGAGGGCGGATGGACCACCTCGGGGCAGTCGGTCTCGAGGACGAGGTCACCGCCGCGATGACCCTCAGCCAGGCGCTCGAGAAGCTGC
>JBKQLZ010000043.1:0-38770 GCA_052146895.1 Acidimicrobiales bacterium | reverse complement strand
CCGCCGCCGTGCTCGATGCGGTACAGCACCCGCTCCAGCCAGCCGGACCCCTCCCGGCAGGGGGTGCACTGGCCGCACGACTCCCTCGAGAAGAACATGGTGATCCGCCAGGCCGCCCGGACCATGCAGGTCGACGAGTCCATGACCGTGATGGCCCCCGAGCCCAGCATCGAGCCGGCCTCGGCCACCTCATCCTGTCCGAGGGGGAGGTCGAGCTTGTCGGGGCCGAACCACGGGGCCGAGACACCCCCGGGGATGAGCGCCTTGACCTCGCGGTCGCCGGGGACGCCGCCGCCCAGCACCGGGGCGTAGACGAGGTCCCGGAAGGTGGTCTTCACCATCTCCACCTCGTAGGTGCCCGGGTTACGCACGTGGCCCGAGAGGGCGAAGAGCCGCGTGCCGGCCGAGCGACCGCCGCCCAGGGCGGCGAAGGCCGCCCCGCCGTTGGTCACGATCCACGGCAGGTTGGACATCGTCTCGACGTTGTTCACCACCGTCGGCTCGCCGTACAGGCCCATGACGGCAGGGAAGTACGGCGGCTTGATGCGAGGGAACCCTCGCTTTCCCTCGAGCGACTCGAGCAGGCCAGTCTCGTCGCCGCAGATGTACGCGCCGGCGCCGGGATGCACGACGAGATCGAGGGAGAAACCCGACCCGAAGATGTCATGCCCGAGCGCCCCTTGGGCGTAGGCGTCGTTCACGGCCTGGAGCAGGCGCTCATAGCCGAGGGCGAACTCGCCCCGGCAGAAGAGGAACGCCTGCGCGGCGCCGATGGCATAGGCGGCGATGATCGACCCCTCGATGATCTGGTGAGGATCGCGCTCCATGAGGAGGTGGTCCTTGAACGTCGCCGGCTCGGACTCGTCGCCGTTGACGACGAGGTAGGTCGTCGGCGCGCTGCGCAACATCGACCACTTCCGCCCCGCCGGGAAACCTGCTCCACCGCGCCCGAGGAGGTTCGCAGCGTTCACCTCGTCGTGGACGGCGTCGGGTGTCATAGAGAGCGCCTTGCGCAAGCCGTCGTACCCGCCGGTGGCGAGGAAGCGCTCGAGCGTGTGGGAGTCCTCGTGCACGAGACGGGCGGTGACGATAGGGGAAGCGTTCGTGATCATGAGGCGTGCCCCCCGCTTGTGGCCGCCTGTGCCGCTTGTCCGGCCTCGGCGGCCTCGGCGGCCTCGGCGGCCTCGGCAGCCGGCAGGTGCACGGCTCGCTCGACGCGGCTGAGCACCCCGTGAGGGGGGACCGTCCCGTCGAGGCGGCCGTTGGCAAGATCATCTGCCAACTGATCGAACCCACCCGTGTCGATCGGCCCGAAGAAACGATGGTTCACCTGAACGCACACCGCCTGATCACACCCGCCGAGGCACTCGGCCTCCTCGATGGTGAACATGCCATCCGGCGTCGTCTGACCCGGGTGGATCCCCAGCCGATCGGTAGCGTGCTCGAGAACCTCGTACGCGCCCGCCAGCATGCAGGCGATGTTCGTGCAGACGGCGAAGACGTACTTGCCGACCGGCTCGAGATGGAGCATGTCGTAGAAGGAGGCCGTTCCCCGGACTTCGGCCGGCGAGACTCCACAGATCTTGGCGATGTCCTCCATCGCCTCCTCGGTGAGATAGCCGTCCTGCGACTGCGCGAGGTGGCAGATGGGGACGAGGGCCGAGCGGCGCTCGGGGTATAGGGCGACGACCGCCTCCGCCTTGTGGAGGTTGTCCGGGCTGAGGTGCGCCATCAGCGGTCAACCTCCCCCATGACCGGGTCGACCGACGAGATGATGGCGATGGCATCAGCGATCAGACCGCCGCGCAGCATGGCGGGCAGTGACTGCAGGTTGACGAAGCTCGGTCCCCGAACGTGCAAGCGGTGCGGCTTGTTCGTCCCGTCCGACACGAGGTAGCACCCGAGCTCTCCGCGGGGGGACTCGACCGCGGTGTACACCTCGCCGGCCGGCACTTCGAAGCCACGCGTGAAGATCTTGAAGTGGTGGATGAGCGCCTCCATCGACTCGTCGATGCGGGCGCGCGGTGGCGGAGTCACCTTCTTGTCCTGGGTCCTGTAGTCGCCCTTCGGCAGGCGCTCGAGGATCTGGGCGACGAGCTTGCAGGACTCGCGGATCTCGTTCAGGCGGACGGCGTACCGGTCGAAGGTGTCCCCGACGGTCCCGACGATCACGTCGAACTCGAGCTCGTCGTAGTACATGTACGGCATCGACCGACGAAGGTCCCACGGCACCCCGGATGCGCGCAGGATGGGTCCCGTCGCCGACATCGCGAGGGCCAGCTCGGAGGAGATGATGCCGACACCTTCGGTCCGCTCGCGGAAGATCGGCTGTCCGGTCAGCAGCTCGTCGTACTCGTCGATACGGGCCGGGATCGTGTCGAGGAGCGCCTGGACGTCGTCCTCCCACCCGTCGGGCAGATCGGCTGCGACCCCGCCGGGCCGGATGTAGTTGTGGTTCATGCGCAGGCCGGTCACCTTCTCGAAGAAGGCGAGGATCATCTCCCGTTCGCGGAAGCCGTAGATCATCATCGAAGTCGATGCGAGGTCCATGCCGTTGGTGGCAGTCCACATGATGTGAGATGACATTCGGTTGAGCTCGCACATGAGCATTCGGATCCAGGTCGCCCGCGGCGGTACCTCGACACCGAGGAGCTCTTCCACGGCCAACGAGTAGACGAGCTCGTTGTGGAGAGGCGAGAGGTAGTCCATCCGCGTCACGTTCGTGGCGCCCTGGACGTAAGTGAGCTCCTCGCCGGTCTTCTCCATGCCGGTGTGGAGGTAGCCGATGACCGGCTTCGAGCGGAGGACGGTCTCGCCCTCGAGCTCCATCATGATCCTCAGCACTCCGTGGGTGGAGGGGTGCTGAGGTCCCATGTTGATGATCATCGTCTCGTCTTCGCCGAACTCGACGTCGACGTCGCCGGGGTCGAGGACTAAGCCCTCGGGCAGGCGCAGGATCGCGCCCTCCTCGATGGCGAGCTCCTCGGTGTTCGTGAGATTGCGGTCGAGCATCTCCTGTGGGCCCTCGGAGGTCTCTGCGGCGAGGGCTTCCTCGAATTCGTCGAACACGACCGGGGCTGATGCGGCCTTGCTCTCGCCCGTCACGCCGGGGATCTCGAGCTCGTCGTCGGTCGTCGCAGTCGTGTCGGCCACGTCAGGTGTGTCGTCGCTCATCGCGGCCCCGGCGCTTCCTTGAACTGCACCGGCACACGGCCTGCCGAGTAATCCTTGCGGAGGGGGTGCCCCTCCCAGTCCTCCGGCATGAGGATGCGCGTGAGGTCCGGGTGCCCTTCGAAACTCAGCCCGAACATGTCGAACACCTCGCGCTCCATCGCCTCGGTACCGGGGTAGAGGGCAACGAGGGTCGGAACGCTCGGGTCGCTCTCGGGCACCTGGATGCGAACCCCGACACGGAGCGGCGGCTCCATGCACAGCAGGCTCACCACGACCTCGAACCGCTGCGGCTCGACGCTGTCGGGCAGCTCCCGACCCGGATGGCCCAGATAGTCGACCCCACACAGTGAGGCGCACATCACGAAGGAGTGCTCCTTCAGTGCTTGGCAGGCGGCGACGTACTGCTGACGGCTCGGGTGCAACACGAGATTGCCGCGCACCAGCGCGGACGGCACCTCCGCGAGCTCGGGGAGGGTCTCGATCGAGGTGACGTCGGTCACCGCGGCGTCGCCACGTGGACAGGGTTCGCCTGCGGCTGCACCCAGCCCGGCACGGGCTCGGAGACCTTTATGGCGGCACCGGTGCCGTCCGCCTTACGGCGGGTGATCTCGCCGGTGCGGATCTTCTCGTGCAGCGTCAAGATGGCATGGATGAGCGTCTGGGGGCCGGGGGGGCAACCGGGCGCGTACACGTCGACGGGGACGATCTGGTCGACGCCCTGCACGATGGCGTAGTTGTTGAACATCCCGCCGCTCGAGGCGCACACGCCCATCGAGATGACCCACTTCGGCTCCATCATCTGGTCGTAGACCTGCCTGAGGACCGGGGCCATCTTCTGCGAGACGCGGCCCGCTACGACCATGAGGTCGGCTTGGCGGGGGGAGGCGCGGAAGACCTCCATCCCGAAGCGCGAGAGGTCGTAGTCCGCCGCGCCGGCGGCCATCATCTCAATGGCACAGCAAGCTAGGCCGAATGTCGCCGGCCAGACGCTGGAGCGACGCGCCCACTTGACCAGCTCCTCGAGCTGGCCCGTCAGGAAGTTGTGGCTGAGGTCTTCAAGCCCCATCGCTTGTCTCCTCGCGCGTCAGGCGGCTTCGCCGCTCGATGGACCGACTCTTCGGACAGTCGTGCTCGTCGTGCGCGCCTCTTCGGTGGCGAGCGGCTGCACGCGTTTCATCGGGCCCCAGTCGAGGGCGCCGTTCGATATCAGGTAGACGAACGAGACGAAGACGGCCGCGGCGAACACGAGGATCTCGACGAGCCCGAACGTGCGGAGTTGGCCGAAGACCACGGCCCAGGGGAAGAGGAAGATGATCTCGATGTCGAAGATGATGAAGATCATGGCGACGAGGTAGAAGCGAACCGGGAACCGGTAGGTCGGCTCGTGGGTCGGGACGATGCCGCACTCGTAAGGCGCTTCTTTGGCCGCGGTCGGGCGATATGGCGCGAGCAGCTTGGATGCGACGAACGACAGCGCGGCAAACACGATGCCGAGCACGATCATCAGGAAGATCGGGAGGTAACTATCGAGGCTTCCCATGGGTCCGAAAGGGGTTCTACCACGCGCTTGTGCACGCGGTCACATCCATCGGAGCGAGGTCCTCAACCGCTCACGCCGAGGACGCTCTCGGCGAGCGCCGCGACGAGCGCCGCGTTGCTCGCGACCTTCTTGTCGGAGGAGTGCTCGGACGCTGTGATGAAAGCCTGAAGCTCTGACAGAGCCGTCGAATACGAGATCGGAGCGAGCGGATTCGCGGCGTCTGCTAGCGCCGTCGAAGCCGCGGTCTCGCCGTAAGAGCTCTCCTTCGAGACGACGACGCCGTAGCGTCCCCGCACGTCCGGAGTCACGATGGCGAGGCGGGCGCCGCCCGCGAGGGCCTCGAGCCTCACAGAGGCACCTGTTGCCGAGACCTCCGCCTCCGGCCACTGGCTCGGGATCTCGACGAGCGTCGGGGCGCTCGCAGAGCCAGAGCCCGTGTCGGCCTCGATCGCGAAGGACTGCGTGGCCGTGGAAGACACCCACGCCTGCAAGTGGCCGTCGACCGCGAGCGGCAGGGGCTGGGCGAGCAGCGCCACCCTGCTGGGGATGAACTGACTCGGTCCGACGCGCGCGTTGGCGTCCCCCTTGCCCGGTAGGCCGTTCTGGCTCGTCTGATACGTGCTGTGCTGGTACTTCACACACCAGCAGTCCGGCTCGGAGCTCGAGAGGCCGTCCCAGGCCCAAAGAGTCCCTCCGATCCCGGTCCTGTCCTGGGCAGCGATCTCGCCCGACACGACCTGGCCGTCACTGCCGGAGTTGTCGCCGAACTCGGTCGTGAGAATTGCGGCGTTCATGGCCCGCGCATCTCCGATCGCAGTCTGGTACCCGAATGTGTAGGAGGGGGGATACGTCGTCTCGGCGAGTGGGAGACCGACGAACGAGTCGAGCGTGAAGGCATGGGTGTACACGTGCGGCGCGAAGACGAGGTTGGCGTAGGAGCTGAATCGCCCAATGTGCTGCGGGGAGAAGTCGAGCAGGTTCCGGTAGGCGCAGGGCTCGAAGAAGATGAGCTGGTGCGTGTGAACACCGAGGTCGGGATAGGCACACGGGGCGCCGGTCGCCGGATAGGGCGGCGGCCCGTTCGAGACGAACCCGCTCGGGTCGTTCTCCGAGCACGTCTTGAGACCGTCGCGGACTCCCGTGATCGCTTCGATGGCGCGCCTGTAGAAGGAATAGAGCTCGGTGTCGGAGAACTGCACGACATTGGTGAGGGGAAGCGTCGAATGAGCACCCGGCAGCGGCTCGTTCATGATCTCGTACCCGATGACAGCAGGATCGGTCGAGAAACGCCGCGCCAGCGCCGCTAACGCCCCGACGTAATGGTCCTGTAGCCCGGGTCCGGGCGATTCTCCTTGCGGCCCCGCTACCCGCCGGTTGTGCCAGAAGTTGTCGAAGGCAGCGGCTACCGCTGGATTCAGGTCCGACTGGCCGTACTGCGCGCACGAGGGCTCGCCGTCGGTGAAGACCGCCCACTCCGGAGCGCCGTCGTAGCCGCCCGATGGGGTGCAGCCGCTGGGCAGGCCCTTCGAGCCGGGGAGGATGTAGCGGGAGTACTGGTCCTCGTGCATGTCGAGAATGACCGAGATCCCCTGCTGGTGTGCCCATCCGACCACTTGCGCCACGCGGTCGAGGTACTCCGCCGAGTAATGCCCGGGTGTCGGCTCGAGCTCGCTCCAGTCGAGGACGAGACGCACGACGTTCATCCCGAGGCCGCGGATCTCGGCGAAGTCGTCGCCGCTCCCCGAAGCGGTCGACTGTTCGGCCGCCGGCTTTGACGCTTCGACCTCGCACACAGGGCCCTGCGAGCCGAGCGGGGACGTGGCCGGGCACTTGCCCTCGTAGTCCGCCGGGTTGATCGGATAGAGAGGTGGCCCGTCGCCGCTCGCGTTGTAGGCGATGTCCTCCATGCCGACGAGGGCGACACCGCGGAGCTCCACCTCGCGCCCCGCGCTGTCTGCGAGATAGGCCGTCGCGCCGGCCGGGTGGGCGACATGTAGGAACCCGGCCAAGGGTGCGATGGCGCCCATGGGGTGAGGGCGCGTGATCGTGGTCGTCGCGTGTCCGCCTTTGCTCGCGCTACTGCACCCGGCAGCTGCCACCGTGATCGCCAGCGCCGCGGCAAATGCGACGCGTCCAGCTCTCCGGCGTGTGCCCGTCGTCCCCACGAGCGAGGACTGTACGTCAGCCGAGCCTGGGCAGGTCAGCTGCGGCGCGTACACTTCTTCGGGCTGGCATGACTTCACGCACGGGGGACTCTTCCACGCTGGGGGACTCCCCCGCGACAAAGCTCGTCGCCCACCTCCTCGTCGCTGTCACTGTGATCTTCGTCGCCGTCTGGCGGATCGGCGTGCCCGATGCCCCGACTGACGAGATCACGTACCGCATCTGCGGCGGCGTCTACATCCGGCATGGACGTCTCTGCAATCCGTCCCATCCACCGCTCGCGAAGGAGTTGCTCGGCGTCGGGGTCACGCTGTTCGGCGACACGATCACCAACGCTCGCCTCGTCGTTGCCGTGGCGGCCACCGTGACAGCGCTCTTCCTCTACCTGTTCCTTCGGGATGTCGCCGGATGGATCTGGGGACTCGTGGCGGCCGCGATGTGGGGCCTTCTCCCGCAGGCAGGGATCGACAACGGGGTGAGTCTCGAGGCGATACGGATCGATCGTTTCGCCCTGGTCGATCCATTCGAGGCCTGCTTCTTCGCTGCAGCGCTCTTCTTCGGCTGGCGTTGGCTGACTCGGGGAGGGTTGCTGTGGCCGGCTCTGACGGGTGCTGCTTGCGTCGCCGCCGCCTGCTCCAAGGTGCCTGGGTTGTTCATCGCGCCGGTAGTCCTCGGTGCGCCGATCGCCGTCCGGGTGAGGGGTCAGGGCCGCCGTGTACTCGCTGAGGCCGGTGTCGCGGCCGCCGCCTGCGTGGTGATGCTCGTCCTCGTCTACGCCCCGTTCGGCGCACACCTCGCCGTCACGCAGATCCGGGACATGATCAGGTTCCAGTCGAGGCACTCCGCCGCGGGAACAGCCGCAGTCGTCGGCCACCACTACTACCCCCATGAGCCCTGGTGGTCCGGTCTCGCCTACGCCGTGGAAGGGTGGAGCTGGCCGGTCGCCATTGCGCTCGCCTTTTGCTGCGTCGCTGGTCTTGCGAGCCGCAGCGGCGCCGCTGCTTATGCGGCGGGTGCAAGCGTGTGTGTCTGGGCGTTTCTCGCCTTCGGGACGCACCTGTCCCTGCCGTTCTATTGGATCGACTGGGAGCCCGGCGTAACCGTCGTCGCTGCGCTCGGCCTGCGGGCGCTCTGGTCGCGGCGCTGGGCGTGGCGCGCCACTGGCGTCGCTGCCGCCGCCGTCCTCTCGGTCGGAGCGGTCACGACGGTGGGCGCTGTTGCCACGGTCACGATCGGGCCCTACCAGCGGGCCGCTCGCGCGATCACTTGCACGCCGGACTGCTCGGTGCTCTATGTGGCCAACGGCCTCACGTTCTCCAACTACCTCTCGCCACGAGATGACTGGCAGGTGGAGGACGTGCCGAGACGCGACCTGCTCTCGAACAAGTCGCACAAGATCCTCGTGCCGATGCCTGGCCATACCGCAGGCGTGCGGCTCCCCGTCTACGTGGTCGTCGACCCGGCTTCCGACCTCGCTGCCTTCAGCCTCGCCACGAGCGTCCGAGCATTCGAGCACGACGCCTCCGCCCTCGGCTACGAGGAGGTGAAGGTGTCGGGTCGGCTGCTCGTCTGGCGGCTTCGTAACCCGGGCCCGTATCTTCGCCGCAGCGGAGCGGGCAGGCGCGGCTGACTGAGTGCGGTCGTCGTCCCTCGTACACTCGTGCCCGTGAGCACCGAGACCGTGAGCCCCTCGGCCGCCGAAGCCGACGTCCAGCCGCCCCGCCCTGCCGAACGCTCGTGCGACGTCCTCGTCATCGGGGCCGGGCCGTCGGGGAGCGCGGCGGCCTACTGGCTCGCGAGCAGAGGTCTCGATGTCGTCGTCGTCGAAAAGAAGCACTTTCCTCGCGTGAAGACCTGCGGCGACGGCCTCACGCCCCGGTCGGTGCGGCAGCTCGCGGACATGGGCCTCGAACCGGATCTGTCCGCCAACCATCACCGCTACGAGGGGCTCCGGTCGATGGCCTTCGGGCGCACCCTCGAGATGACCTGGCCCGACCATCCCGAGTTCCCGCCGTACGCGTACACCATCACGCGTTTCGACCTCGATGGACTCGTGGCCGCCAATGCCGAAAAGGCGGGCGCCGAGCTATGGCAAGGAGCAGAAGCGGTCGCGCCGCTCGCCGGAAGTGGCGACACGGACGCTTCGGGGTTGCGCCGGGCCGGCGGAGCGAGAGTGCTCGATCGGGATCGCGGTACGACCTCGGAGGTGCGTGCACGGTGCGTCGTGATAGCGGATGGATCCCTCACCCGTTTCGGAAGGGAGCTCGGGACGGCCCGTGTGAAGGAGTGGCCGCAGGGCTTGGCGATCCGCGGTTATTTCGCCTCGCCTCGCCACGACGACAAGTACATCGAGTCGCATCTCGACATCCGCGACCGCGGTGGCGACGTCGTACCCGGCTACGGCTGGATCTTCCCGCTCGGCGACGGGCGCGTGAACGTCGGGATCGGCCTCCTGTCGACGTCCGAACGGTGGAAGGGTCTCAACACGACCAAGCTGATGGAGCAGTTCGTCGACTTCGCGCCGAAGTCGTGGTGCATCTCTCCCGACACCGCCCTGTCCGAGCCCACCGGTGGCCGGCTGCCCATGGGATTTGCCGTCGGGCCCCGCGTCGGGCCTGACTGGGTTGTGGTCGGGGACGCGGCTGGTTCGATCAACCCCTTCAACGGAGAGGGGATCGCCTACGGCTACGAGACAGCTCGGATTGCCTCCGAGATCGTTGCGGCTGCAGTTGGCACAGGCGAGATGAGCAGACTCGCCGGATACGAGGAACGCCTACAAGCCGAGTACGGCCGGTACTACGCCGTGGCCCGGGCGTTCGTGAAGGTGATCGGCAACCCGACGATCATGCGGGCTTGTGTCGGCGCGGGGATGTACGCGACACCCGTGATGGAGTGGATGCTCCGCATCATGGCGAACCTCACGCGGCCTGACCTCGCCGGTCCTCCTGAGGCGATCTACCGGTCGGCCGAGGCGCTCTCGAAGCTGGTCGAGCGGCGACGGCTCCGAACCGCCGGCTGACTCTCGGTCACCTGGCGGCCGCTACCTCGCCGGCTGCCGCGGCTGCGGCCTCAATCGTGCGGTCGATGTCGCTGTCAGTGTGCGCGAGCGAGCAGAAGCCGACCTCGTACGCACTCGGTGCAAGTGCGACACCCCTGCGAAGCATCGCCTGAAAAAAAGGCGCGTAGAGGCCGTTCGATGCAGCCCGGACGGCGTCGTCGTAGTTCTCGACCGGGCTGTCGCTGAAGTAGATGCCGAGAAGCGTCCTGAAGACCGGCACCTGCACTTCAAGGCCCGCAGAGGAGATCGCCCCACGCAGCCCTTCGGCCAGTCGGGCGACCCGAGCCGCGAGCGACTCGTAGGCGCCCTCGTCGAGCTGTGCGAGCACCGCCAGTCCGGCTGCCGTGGCGAGCGGGTTACCCGACAAGGTCCCGGCCTGGTACACACTCCCGACCGGCGCAAGGTGCTCCATCAGTTCGACGCTGGCGCCGAGGGCGGCGAGCGGCAGCCCGCCTCCGATCACCTTGCCGAACGTGAAGAGATCCGGTCGGACGCCGAGAATTGGTGCCGCGCCGGAGCGGGCAACCCGGAATCCCGTGATCACCTCGTCGAAGATGAGCAGCGCCCCGGCCGCGTCACAAGCGGATCGGAGCCGAGCGAGGAACTCCGGTGCGGGCACCACGAGGCCCATGTTCGCCGCCACCGGTTCGACGATGACGCAGGCGACGTCGTCGCCGAGCTCTGGCACGACGCCATAGGGCGCGACGATCGTGTCGGCGACCGCTCCTGCGGGCACTCCTTCGGACCCGGCGAGACCGAGCGTGGCGACACCGCTCCCACCGGCTGCAAGCAACCCGTCGCTGTGGCCGTGGTAGCAGCCGGCAAATTTCACGACACGGGATCGTCCTGTGGCGCCCCGCGCGAGACGGACCGCTGTCATCGTCGCCTCGGTGCCCGACGAGACGAGGCGCACCTGCTCACATCCCGGCACCGCCTCGACAAGAGTCTCGGCGAGCAGCACCTCGCCTTCCGTGGGAGCTCCGTAGGTCGTGCCTCTGTCGGCGGCCCGCTTCACCGCCTCGATAACCGCCGCGTTGGCGTGCCCGAGTATCGACGCGCCCCAGCTCTGCACGTAGTCGAGGTATTCGTTGCCGTCCGCGTCGGTCACGAAGGCCCCTCTGGCCGAAGCAACGAAGTAGGGCGATCCCCCGACGGAGCCGAAAGCGCGCACTGGCGAGTTAACGCCCCCCGGCGTAACCCTCAGTGCCCGCTCGAACAGCTCGTTGCTAGCGGAGTGGCCGGCGTCAGCCACCGAGGAGCTCCGCCGCCTCGGCGGCGAAGTAGGTCAGGACGAACGACGCACCGGCTCGCTTGATTGCCGTCAGCTGCTCCAGCATGACGGACTGCCCGTCCAGCCAACCTCGCTCGGCCGCAGCGCGGATCATCGAGTACTCACCGCTCACCTGGTAGGCGGCAACCGGCACGTCGACTGCCGCGCGCACCGCGCTCAGCACGTCGAGGTAGGTGATGGCGGGTTTCACCATGACCATGTCGGCGCCCTCTTCGATGTCGAGGCGTGCCTCGGCGAGGGCTTCGTTGGCATTGTGCCAGTCCTGTTGGTAGGCACGCCGGTCGCCACCGCCGGCGATCGTGACGTCGACCGCCTCGCGGAAAGGCCCGTAGAGAGCAGAGGCGTACTTGGCGGAGTAGGCGAGGATCGCCGTCTCCTCGTGACCGGTCTCGTCGAGGGCTCTGCGGATGGCAGCGACCTGACCGTCCATCATCCCGCTCGGGGCGATGACTGACGCGCCGGCATCGGCCTGTACGACCGCTATCTCCGCGTAGCGCTCGAGAGTCGCGTCGTTGTCGACTGTCCCGTCCGGCCGGACGATCCCGCAGTGCCCGTGATCTGTGTACTCGTCGAGGCAAAGGTCCGCCATGACGACGAGTTGGTCACCGACGGCGTCGCGGACCGCCCTCATGGCCTGCTGCGCGACCCCGCCAGCGTCAGACGCGCCGCTACCACGGGCGTCCTTCGCCGCGGGCACCCCGAAGCAGATGAGCGCCGGCACCCCGAGCGAGACGAGCCTCTTGGCCTCGACGGTGAGCGAGTCGATGGTGTGCTGCACGACGCCGGGTAGGGAACTGATCGGGTTGGGCTCTGTGATGCCTTCGCGCACGAAGACAGGCGCCACGAAATCGTCCGGTGAGATCTGCACCTCCGCTACGAGGCGACGTATCGCGTCGGTGCTCCTGAGACGGCGCATCCGGCGAGCCGGGAATGACATGCGCGAAGCGTACCGGCCAGCCGCGACGCTCTACCTCGCCAGAGGGTGCGACGCCGCGAATTCGACCAGGGCCTCGACGAGCCCCTCGACCGAGGCTGCCCTCGCCTGCACCGCCACGCCGATGCCGTGGGCCTTCGCAGTCTCGGTCGTGACCGGTCCGATCGAGGCGACGACGGGAGGGACCGCACCCAGGCCGAACGCGGCAAGGTAGCCCTCGACAGTCGACGAGGACGAGAAGGTGATGGCGTCTGCCCCGTCAACGAGCCCGGCCGTGAGCTCGTCAAGGGCTGGGTGAATCGTGCGGTAGGCCTCCACGGTCTCCACCCGGTAGCCGAGCGCCGTCAACCCGGCGGCGAGCACGTCTCGCGCGCCCGCAGCCTGCGGCAGCAATACCGAGGCTCCCCCCGGCGGTGCCGGATCGAACGCGCGAGCGAGCCCCTCGGCGACAGCCACCTCGGCTACGAGATCGGTGACGATCCCGTGCTCGCGGAGCGCCGCCGCCGTCGCTGCGCCGACCGCGGCGACCCTCACGCCACCGAGGGCGCGGGCATCGCGAAGCTCGCCGAAGACACGCCGCACGGCGTTCGCAGAGCTGAACGCCACCCAGTCGAAGCTGCCGAGGTGGTCGAGCGAGGCTCGGAGCGCCGCACCTCCGTCGGCCGCTTCGGCGATCTCGATCGTCGGGACCTCGATCGGCAGTGCGCCTTCCTCAGCCAAGCAGCGGGCCAGCACGGAGGCTTGGTCCCGGCTCCTCGTGACGATGACACGCCACCCGAGAAGCGGCTTTCGCTCGAACCATGCGAGGTCGAGCGAGGCCACAGCACCGATCACGATGATGGCCGGCGTGCCCGGATCAGTCGCTGCGAGAGCGCCGAGCGTTGTCCGGAGGGTTCGCTGTCCCCCGAGCGTGCCGTGCTCGACGATGGCAACGGGAGTCTTCGAATCTCGCCCGGCGTCGATGAGGCGCTTCGAGATCTCCTCCCGGTGAGCCACCCCCATCAGGACCACGATCGTGCCGCCGACCCGGGCGAGCGCTTCCCAGTCGACGGGGACCGGCCCACCGGAGGCCGACCCGTCCGCTCCGTGACCTGTCACGACGCAGTAGCTCGTCGCCAGTCCCCTGTGCGTCACTGGGATGCCGGCGTAAGCGAGGACTCCGTTGACCGACGACACGCCGGGCACGACCTCGAAATCGACGCCGGCGGCCTGGAGCGCGAGCGCTTCCTCCCCACCCCGGCCGAAGACGTAGGGATCACCGCCCTTCAGCCTGACGACACACGAGTGCTGCCCGGCGAGCGACACCAAGAGCTCGTTGATCTCGTCCTGGCGGATGGCGCCGCCCGGCCGCTTGCCGACGTCGTGGCGCCGAGCGTTCGACGGTGCCAGCGCGAGAACCCGCTCGTCCACGAGGCGATCGTGGACGAGGACGTCCGCACGGGCGAGAAGCTCTGCCGCCCGCAAGGTCAGAAGACCCGGGTCACCCGGCCCGGCGCCCACGAGGTAGACAGTCACGAGCTCGTGCCTCCCGTCGCGGCGCCTCCCGTCGGCGGAGCGCCGGCATCCGAGTGCTCGAGCAACGACCGCCCTCCGGCGCCGTCGAGGATCCGGCGGGCAAGCTCGGTACCTACGGCCTCCGGGACCGTGCCAGTCGCCTTCTCGCGCACGAGCGTGTGCCCGTCCAGGCTGGCGATGATCGCCTCGAGCTCGATTGAGCCGTCTTCTCCGACGACGGCATAGGCCCCGACAGGAAGGTCGCAACCGCCGCCGACGCCGCGCAAGTACGCCCGCTCTGCCTCGAGGGCGATCCGGGACAGGGGGTCCTCGATGGCAGCGAGCCACGTCGCGGTGCCATCGTCGTCCGGTCGGGCGCAAACTGCGATGGCGCCTTGGCCGACCTGGGGAAGCATCGAAGTGACCGACAGAGTCTCTGATGCCCTGTCTTCCCATCCGAGCCGCACGAGGGCTGCCATGGCTACGACGACCGCTCCCCCTTCGGGCACTTTGGCGAGGCGAGTCGCCACGTTCCCCCGCAGCTCGGTAAACATGAGGTCCGGCCGGAGCCAGGCAAGCTGGGCACGCCGGCGAACCGACCCCGTCGCGACACGTGCCCCGGGTCGCAGGTCGGCCAGAGCCATCCCGACCAAAGCGTCGCGGGGATCGGCCCGCTTGGGCACCGCCACGATCCGAGTCGCAGTCGCGTCCTCACCGGCCGCACTTGCCCCGGTGCCTGATGTCTCGCCGTCCGCCGACGAAGGGAGGTCCTTCGCCGAGTGGATCGCGACCTCCGCCCGGCCGGCCATGACGGCCGCGTCGACTTCCTTCACGAACACGCCCTGCCCACCGATCGCGTGGATGGGCACGTGCTGGCTCCGGTCTCCGGCGGTGTCGACGACGACGAGCTCAGTCGTGATCCGGTCTCCCCATGCCGCCGAGAGGAGGTCGCCCACGATCCTCGCCTGCGCGAGCGCGAGCGGCGAGCCTCGAGTCGCAAGACGGATCACGGTCGACTCACCACTCATGGGAGCCAGCGCCTCACTGCTTGTCCTCAGAGGTCGAACAGCGTTCGGAGCGCCTCAGCCAAGCGTTCGCCGCGAGGTGAGCCTGCGGCGTCCTTCACCCGGACGGTCGGTTGGTGGAGCAGCTTCGCAACGACGCGCCGGGTGATGGTCTCGACTAGGTCCCGGTCTGCTGGGTCGAGTGCCGCAAGGCGGCTCGCGTAGCGCTCGAGCTCTGCAAGGCGCAGCTCGTCCGCACGGTCCCGGAGCGCCGAGACGACGGGAGCAGCGAGGCGGCCAGCCGAAGTCGTGCGGTAGCGCTCGAGCTCCTCCGCCAGCACCGTGCGCACCGCGGGCACCTCCGCTTGGCGGCTGGCCATCTGCTCTTCGGCGTACCGCCTCACATCTTCCATATCGAGGAGCTCGACGCCATCGAGCCCGGCGACTGCGGGATCGACGTCCCGCGGCACGGCCGCGTCGACGACGACGAGCGGACGCCGCCCCTCGCCGCTAGCGGAGCGCCGGTTGAGAATTGGCTCGAGACGGTCCCGCGAAAGGATCACTTCGCCGGCAGCTGTCGAGGTGAGGACGATGTCCGCTTGCTCGATCTCGTCCGCAAGGCCGTCGAAGGAGACGGCCCGGCCTGCCACAAGGTCGGCGACCGTCCGGCCCTTGTCCGCGTCCCTGTTGGCGACGACGACTTCACCCGTCAGATCGCTTCGGCCAGCGAGCGCCTTCACGATCCCGCTTCCCATCTCCCCCGCCCCGACGACGAGCACGCGCCGGCCGCCGAACCCGAGGGCGTGGTCGCAGGCGAGCTCCACCACAGCGTGCGCGAGGGACGTCGTGCCGCGCTGGATCGCCGTGTCGCTCCTGGCCCGCTTGCCGGCCTCGACGGCGTGCCGGAAGAGCGGGGCAAGCACAGGGCCTGCCGCGTGCTCGGTCTGCGCGTTCTGTGCCGCGTCGCGGACCTGGCGGAGTATCTCGCCTTCGCCGAGCACCGGCGAGTCGATGCCGGCGGCCACCTCGAACAAGTGGGCGACCGCAGCGTCGTCGTACCAGCAGACGAACTTGCCCCCGAGATCGACGACGCCGCCTCCGGCGGCAGGAGAGTGTTCTCCCGTCACGAGGGCATGCGGTCCGAACAACACATCCCCGATGCGGCTGCGCAGCCAGGTCTCTATGTCCGACAAGCCGTCGTGGAACCGCTCGACGACTGCGTAGATCTCGGTCCTCATGCAGGTCGAGAGCACGACGGCTTCACTCAGGTTGGGGCTGTCGGTCAGCTGACTCAGGACCTTCGGCAGGTCGCGGTCCGCGACCGCGAGCTTCTCGAAGACCTCGAGGGGCGCATTGCGCTCATGGATGCCGACTACGACAACTGCCACTGACCGGTTACCTCTCCTGCTGTGACGCCTGCGGCAGGCGCGGCACGAGCGTACCGATCGGGCTGGCGTACCTGCTCGTCACGGTGCGAGGGGATGGCTCGCGCCGCCGTTCGAGTCGGCACCGACGGTCGCGTCGAACACGACCGATCCCTGGTGGACGTCGTGGGCCCGCCGTGCGTGAGAGCCGCGCCATGCTGCAGCAGAGTTCCGCGTCGCCACGGCCTCCGGGTGATCCTGGTAAAACGCGAGCACCTGCAGCTCTGCGGAGAAGTCCACGTGACGCACCTGCACCCGAGGCGGCACGGAGATCACAGCCGGGGCGAAGTTCAAGATCGCATTGACACCGCCTGCAGCGAGGCGATCCGCGACGTCCTGCGCGGCACCGGCGGGCGTGGTGATGATGCCGACCGCGACGCCTTCCTGGCGGCAGACCGCGTCGAGGTCGCAGATGTGGCGGACGAGTTGCCCTGCAACCTCTTCGCCGACCGTCGAGTCGTCGTTGTCGAACAGCCCGACGAGCCGGAATCCGCCGCCGGCGAACCCCTGTGATCGTGCAAGGGCGTGACCGAGATGGCCCAGGCCGACGATGACGACCGGGCGTTCCTGGTCGGTGCCGAGCTCCCTCTGGATCTGGCCGAGCAGGTAGTCGACGTCGTATCCGGTGCCCGGGGTCCCGTAAGTGCCGAAGTGGGACAGGTCCTTGCGCACCTTGGCTGCATTGACCCCGGCCGCCTCCGCCAGCTCGGCAGACGAGACCGTCGCGACGCCGTCCGCGGACAATGCCAGCAGGACCCGTTGGTACACGGGTAGGCGGACGACAGTCGGCTCCGGGATGCGGCGACCGAAACGCTCTGGCATAGGCGACGATGGTAACTACCTCGTGCATTCAGTCACAAAACGAGAGCAAGGGCGCTGCCCAGACCACTGGCCGGACTGAGCCCACTCTCACGGCAACTGACGGGTCAGCTGACGGCGCGCCGGAGCACCTTGCCCTGGATGCCCCGAGGGAGCTCCCGTACGAAAACGACCGAGTGCGGGCACTTGTAGCGAGCTAGTTGGCGCATGCAGTGCGTTGCGAGATCCTCGGTCGTAAGGCCCTCGGGAGTCGCGGCGTCCTCCGGCCAGGTCGAGGCAACCGGGACGACGAAGGCACGGACGGTCTCGCCGAAAGTGTCGTCGGGTACACCCACTACCGCTGCCTCCTCGACGAGGGGATGCTCCTCCAGCACATGCTCGACCTCGGCGGGGAAGACGTTGAAGCCGGACACGATGATGAGGTCCTTCTGGCGGTCGACGATCGTGAGGGAGCAGTCGTCGGACATCACGGCGATGTCTCCTGTGTGCAGCCATCCCTTCCGGTCGAGCGCCACACTTGTCGCGAGGGCGTCCTCGAAGTAGCCGGCGAAGACGTTCGGCCCCCTGACCAGGATCTCGCCAGGGTCGCCCGTCTCGACGTCGTGGCCGTCCGGGTCCACCACACGCACCTCGACACCAGGCAGCGGGATCCCGACCGAGCTGACCTGCCGGCGCCCGGACAAGTCCGGGAACGTCACGGTCGGCGACGCCTCAGTCAATCCGTAACCCTGCCAGACGGGCACGCCGAACTTCTGCTCGAAACGCTCGGCGGTCGCCTCAGCCAGGGGCGCCGCCCCGGAGCATGCGAGCCGCACGCTCGCGAGCTCGCTTCCGGTCGCCCCTTCGAAGTCGGCCAGCGCCGCGAACATCTGGGGCACGCCCGCGAGGACTGTCACGCCCTCGGAGGCGATCGCTTCGAGCATCATCGCGGGGTCGAAGCGCTCGAGGAGCACGAGCCGGCCGCCGACGTAAACCTGGACACCCAACACGGCGTTGAGGCCGAGGATGTGGAAGGGGGGCACGGCGAGGATGCCGACGTCGTTGGCGGATGCGGCCAAGCCGACACGAAGCTCCACCTGCTCGATGTTCGCCAGCAGGCTTCCGTGGGTCAGGACGGCCGCCTTGGGTGAGCCAGCCGTGCCCGAGGTGAACAGCAGAGCAGCTTGATCGTCGGGCTCCAGGTCGACGATGCCGGCGAGTGCGTCGGCGCTCACATCGCCGTGCGAGGCATCCGGATCACCGGAGCCGTCGAGCGACGAGA
This sequence comes from Acidimicrobiales bacterium, assembly GCA_052146895.1. Taxonomy (GTDB): domain Bacteria; phylum Actinomycetota; class Acidimicrobiia; order Acidimicrobiales; family Bog-793; genus Palsa-601. Next base: position 20,608 of record JBKQLZ010000043.1, on the reverse strand, counting down.
GCTCCGCAACATCGTGGCCGAGGCCTCGCAGCTGCTCCCAGAGAGCGCCTGCTGAATCCGAGCCGCCGGACGGGACGAGCACGAGCGCAGTCCGGACGGCTCGGAGCTCGCCGTCGATCTCGGCGACCGGGCTGTTCGGATTGAGAGGGACCGTGACGGCGCCTGCGCCGAGCACGCCGAAATAGGCAACCGCGAACTCGGGCGTCGCGCCAAAGACGAGCGCGACACGTTCTCCCTGCGAGATTCCTCGATCCGCGAGCGAGCGACGTACGCGCGCGCAGCGACGGCGCAGCTCGCCGTAGGTGACCTCGTCGCCACGGAAGCTGAACGCCACCGAGTCGGCAGGATGGGGCTCGATTATCTGAGCGAGATTCACTTCGCGAACATCCCTCCGAGGCGCGCATTCGTCTTTAGACGGGCGCGCTCTGGTCGCGCCGGGCCGCAACCCTACACAGAGATGCTGGCACCTGTAGGGGCCGGCCGGCCGAAGCCGAGCCGGTCCTTGTCATCCTGCTTCGGTGAACCGTTCGGACAAGTAACGGTTGACGTCCTCTTCGCGCAAGCGATAGGACTTCCCGACTCGGACGGCAGGTAACTGCCCTGAGTTGACCAGGCGATATACGGTCATGTTGGAGACCCTCAGTGCCTGGGCCACTTCCGCGACTGTGTAGAACTTCGCCTTGGCATAATCGACGGTCGTCAGATCTATCACCCCTCTCCGCCGAGGGGAGACTGTACGCCAATGTTGCTGAAGTGAAAAGTGGTTCTTGCGTGACACATGTAAAAGTCGACACGTCTGCCTGAGCAAGAGAGGTCCCGGCGGAGGCGGGACGACGCTCAGCTTGGCTGTTCCCCCAGCTCACGGGCACGATCTGTCGCCGCAGCCACCGCCTCGATCACCGCAGAGCGAAAACCGAGCTTCTCGAGCTGGCGGATCCCGGCGGCAGTGGTCCCGCCAGGTGAGGTCACTTTGGCTCGCAGCTCCTCTGCAGGTTCTCCGATCTCGGTCAGGAGGAGGGCGGCGCCGAGAAGCGTCTGGTTCGTGAGGAGACGGCTCACCTCGCGGTCGAGTCCCTGGCCCACGCCGGCCTCGATCAACGCCTCTGCCAGCACGAACACATAGGCCGGCCCGGAACCCGACAGTCCCGTGACCGCGTCGAGCAGGCGCTCGGGCACCCGTGCGACGACACCGATCGACGAGAGCACAGCCTCGGCCCAGGCGTAGTCGTCCTCACTGGCATTGGCCCCGCCTGCGAGGGCCGACGCCGCCGCGCCGACCACGGCCGCCATGTTCGGCATGGCACGGAACACCGCCGTCGACCCGCCGAACCACGACTCGAGCTCGGAGATCCTGAGGCCTGCAACGATTGAGACGACGCGGGCACTGCCCTGAGCGGCAATCGCGGCCGAGGCGGCAGCCGCATCAGCCGGCTTGACGGCGAGGACCGCCGAGACGGCCGGGACCGGCTGCTCAGTGACCTCGATGCCAGGGAAGCGGTGCTCGAGCTCGGATCTGGTCCCGGCGTGCTTCTCGGCCACGGCGAGCTCGCCCGGCTCGATCCAGCCGGAGCGGAGCAACCCTCCCGTGAGCGCCTGGCCCATCCGGCCACCACCGACGATGCACAAGCGAGTCATCTGTGCTGGTCCTCCGATCTGGCGACGAGGCACGACGGCGCTCGCCAGGGCCTCAGCACTCGACGAGGGCCCTCGTCGTGAGCTCTCTGTACAGCTTCGACAACCTTTGCGCGGCGGTCGCCCAGGTGTAGGCCGCGGCCATCTCGGCTGCGCCCTTGCCGAGGCGCTCGCGCAACTGGCGATCGGCCACTATCTCTTCGACATGCGCCGCGAAGCCCGCCGCGTCGCCCGGCTCGACAAGGTAGCCAGTCTCACCGTCTTCCACGAGGGTCGTGAGGCCGCCGACGGCGGCCGCCACCACGGGGATGCCGCACGCGGCGGCTTCCAGCGCCACGAGGCCGAAGGACTCCGACCGGGACGGCACGATGCAGCAGTCCGCCGCGCGGTAGAAGGTCGAGAGCAGCTCGTGGCGTTGAGGCGGCCAGAAGCTCACCCTGTCCTACAACCCCTCCTCGCGCACCTGCCGGTGGAGCGCCGCGACTTGCGCCTCGCCTTGAGGCCCGCTCGGGCCGCCGACGATCACGAGGCGGGCATCCTTGCGGCCGGCTCGATGGAGCTCGGCGAGCGCCCCAACGGCGACGTCGGCGCCTTTCAGCGGTTGGATGCGGCCGACGTACAAGAGGAGAGGCCCAGCGCTGTCGAGGCCGAGCGACCTGCGCGCGTAAGTCCGGTCCCCCGGCGAGAAGAACGCGTGGTCGACTCCAGGAGGCACGATCTCGATGAGGCCAGGGTTCGCCCCGTAGAGCTCGACCAGCGGGGCGAGCTCTACGCTGCACGACGCACAGAGCGCATCGGAGCATCCGATGATGCCGGCCTCGATACGGGCCCGCCTCCCCGTGGCTGCCTCTTCGGCCTCCTCGGGGCTCGCTTCTGCCTTCACCCGGTCGAGGGTGTGAAACGTCGACACGAGGGGAAGGCCGAGCCGGTGCTTGATCTCGTGTCCGGCGACTCCCGAGAGCCAGTAGTTGGCGTGGATTGCTCCGGGAGCGTCCTCGAGATCACCGAAGTGAGAAAGCCCCGGCGAGGTCGGGCGGGGCGCCACGCCGGTCAGGTGATCGATCACGCCCTCGGTGAACTCCTCGACATGGTCGAAGAGGTGCTCCTTCGGCAACGGTCCCGGGGGTCCCGCCGCAATGTGGTGGACCTCGAAGCCAGGCTCGACAAAGACCGTGTCCTGCAGCACCACTGAGTCGCGCCTCGTGTACACGTCGCAGAACACGCCGTGACGAGCAAGCGCTGATGACAGCTCGCGGACGTAGACGTTCATTCCGCCACCGTCTCCCGTGCCTGGCTGGGCGAGTGGGGACGTGTGCAGGGAGAGAACAGCGAGCCTGCGCATGCTCGGGAGACTACCGAGCTCTTCCGGGTCCGCTCGCAGTGCCGTCCTGTGCCTCATCGGCGGGAGGGTCGTGATCCTCGCTCTCGTCAGGCTCCACGTAACCGTTCTCGTGGCGGAACGACAGGTAGATCCGCACGAGCGCTTCCCGCTGGTAGGGATCGAGGTGGGGATCCGTCCGTATTCGGCGCGCGAGGTCGCCCTCGTCGGAGTTCGCGTCGAGTATCCCCGCGTGAACGTAGAGCGTCTCGGCTGAGAGGTGCAGCCCTTTTGCGATCTGCTGCAGGACCTCGGCGGACGGCTTGCGCAGCCCACGCTCGATCTGTGAGAGATAGGGATTCGAGATGCCGGTCAGGATCGACAGCCGGCGGAGCGACAGCCGCGCTGTCTCCCTCTGCTGGCGGATGAACTCGCCGAGGTCTGCCCAGCGGTCGGGGATCTCCTTCGCCATCGTGTCTCGTGTCCTGTCTCGGACGCTGTCAGCTCAGCAAAGCGTCGGGATCGGCGGCGCCGGACTTGTAGCGCTCGACGATCGAGGCCTGGATCGCGTCGATGTGACCGTGGAGGATCCGGCGCTTCTTCGAGAGCGCGGCCTCTTCGTCACGCAGGTGCCCGAGGCTCGCCCGCAGGTCCTCGTCGGCGAAAGTGCAGAGATTCGCGCCCGGCAGCAGGCCGCCCGGTAAGGCCGCGTCGGTCTGCGCTTCGGCCAGGAGGTGGCCGAGCAGATCCTCGAGATCGAGGTCCTGTTGGAACGCAATCACCTCCGAGATCGACGACATGCTCTGCAGAGGCACGTGAGCCGGTTCTCCTGTCGAGGCCGACGGAGTCGACTGGCCCGACGGGGCGAGGATGTGAGGCAAGTCGTCGACGAGCCGGCCGAGGTCGCTATGGCCGCCGTCGGCTCGGACCGTCGTCTCGGCCAACACGAGATCGATGTTCCCCTGGATTACCCGCCGGAGATAGGACAACACCGCCTCGGCCCGCTGGCACGCATCGCGCAGCCGCCGTAACTCGGTCATGGATGCGCTCGCAAGTCCATCCAGATAGTTCGGCGAGCACAGCTCGTTCAAGTCTTGTCCTGTCAGGCTCATGTCACCTCATCCGCCCGCTGTCGCTGTCATCTCTCCTACCAGCTAGTTCTCACATCGTACCTGCTCGCGAACGAAAATCAGCCCGGGATGTCCCGCCGCCCGCATCAGCGCCGCCCAAGCCGCCCGGCCGCCTCGCGCGGGTGGTAGCGATAGACGACGCGTCCGAGCACCTGACGCCGGGAGACTGCGCCGAAGACGCGGGAATCCCGGCTGACCGCTCCGTTGTCCCCCTCTACTTCCACTGTCACGGCGTGAAGGCGCGTGACACGCTTGACCAGGATCCGGCTGGGCTCGGCTGGGTCGGTCAAGGCAACGATGTCCCCAGCTTCCAACACGGGCAGCTTCACGGCGAGGAGTCGGTCGCCAGGTGCGAGCTCGGGGATCATCGAGGTCCCTTCCACCGACACACGGAAGACCGGCCGTACCCGGCGTGCCCAACTCAGCGCCGCGAACCCAACCGCGAGCGCGGCCAATGCTCGGCCCGCCGAACGGCCGCGACCAGCCCAGGGATAGGGTGACGGCACCACCCTCGAACTACTTTTCCGACGAAGGAGACAGCTCAATGTCGTTCACCTCCCGACTGCTATCGAGCCTCGACCGGTTGAGCGAGCCTCGCGTCGCTCACGCGCACTGTGACCTTCCCTGCGGCGTCTACGACCCGGCACAAGCTCGCATCGAAGCAGAGTCCGTCAAGGCGTGCATCGAGAAGTTCAACGGCTCGGAGGACCCGGTGTTCAAGGAGCGGGCCACGTTCATCAAAGAAGAGCGTGCTGACCTCGTGAAGCACCACCTCTGGGTCCTGTGGACCGACTACTTCAAGCCCGAGCACCTCGAGAAGCACCCTGAGCTTCACGACATCTTCTGGAAGGCCACCAAGGCTGCCGGTGCAGCGAAGAAGACGAACGACGTCGCGGTTGCGGACGGCCTGCTGGCCGACATCGGCGAGATCGACCGGATCTTCTGGGAGACGAAGAAGGCCTGAGTCGCAACGACGCCGGCGCGACGCGCCGTCAACCTCCCGAGACCGGCGGGAGGACTGCCACCTCGTCGGTGTCGCCGACTCGCTGACCCGGCTCGGCGAACTCTCCATTGCACCAGATCGCGCTGATCTCGATGACCTGCGCGAGACGGGAGCCGAATCGCTCGCTCGCGGCCTGCAGCACGTCGGCCACGGTCTCCCCGTCGAACGTCGCCGTGCGGCACCCGGCCGCGTCCTTCGCCTGCGCGAAGAAACGAACAGTGGCCAACTCACTCCCCCGTCTCAGGACCAGCGGCTGATGGCGGCTCGCTCACCGGCGTGCTCCCGGCTGCTGCTCGCAGTGCGCTGCGGCAGCCCTCACATGTCGTGACCAGGGGATCGGCGTCGAGGACGAGGTTGCCGATCGCCGACCCGCAGGAGGCGCACCGCCCATAAGAGCCCTGTTCCAGGCGCTCGAGCGCCGCTTCGATCTCGTCCAGGCGCTGCTCGGCTGCTTGAAGGTCGCTCTCAGTCACGCTCGGATCGTACCGGTGAGCAAACCACCCGAACTGGCGATAGAACGTTGCCGTGCCAATTGCCACGATAAACCCCGCCACCGGCGAGACGCTCAAGACCTTCGAGGCCTACGACGCCGCCGAGATCGAGCGTCGCATCGCCCTTGCGGCTGCGACGTTCGAGCAGTACCGCAAGACCTCGTTCGCCGAGCGCGCGAGGTTCGTAAACGCGATCGCCGACCTCCTGGAAGCTGACATCGAGGAGCTCGGTCGCACGATGACGATCGAGATGGGAAAGCCGCTCGAGCAGTCGAAGGGCGAGGTGCGAAAGTGCGCCGGGGGTTTCCGGTACTTCGCCGAGCACGCGGAGGCCTTCCTCGCCGACGAGGAGTTCCCCGGCGCCGGCGCGAAGAAGCGTGCGTTCGTGACGTACCAGCCGCTCGGGACGATCCTCGCAGTGATGCCATGGAACTTCCCGCTCTGGCAGGTGGTGCGTTTTGCCGCTCCTGCGCTCATGCTCGGCAACGTCGGTCTGCTGAAGCACGCATCCAACGTTCCTCAGACGGCTCTTTACCTGGAGGATGTCTGCCGTCGTGCCGGCCTTCCTGACGGCGCCTTCCAAACGCTCCTTATCGGAGCCGGCGAGGTGGAAGGGATACTTCGCGACCCGAGGGTGAAGGCCGCGACGCTCACTGGCAGCGAAGGCGCCGGCAAGGCAGTTGCGTCCGTGGCTGGCCACGAGATCAAGAAGACCGTCCTCGAGCTCGGTGGTTCCGACCCGTTCATTGTCATGCCCTCGGCCGACCTTGCGCGGGCTGTGGAGGTCGGCGTCCGAGCCCGCGTGCAGAACAACGGGCAGTCCTGCATCGCCGCCAAGCGCTTCATCCTGCACGAGCAGATCGCCGACGAGTACATCGAGCGGTACACCGACGCCATGACAAAGCTCGTCGTGGGCGACCCGCTCGACCCCGGCACCGACGTCGGCCCGCTCGCGACGCCGGCCGGGCGTGACGAGGTCACCGATCAAGTGGCGGACGCGGTCTCGAAAGGCGCCAAGGTCTTGTGCGGTGGCGAGCGTGACGACAGGCCGGGCTGGTACTACCCGCCGACGGTCGTCACCGAGATCACCAAGGAGATGCGCATCTACCGCGAGGAGATCTTCGGGCCCGTCGCGTCGATGTACCGGGTGAGCGATGTCGACCAGGCCATCGCGCTCGCCAACGACTCGGACTTCGCCCTCGGGTCCAACGCCTGGACAGAGGACGAGGGAGAGCAGAAGCGCTTCATCGAAGGTATCGAGGCCGGCATGGTCTTCGTGAACTGGATGACCACCTCGTACTACGACCTCCCCTTCGGAGGTGAGAAGCGATCTGGCTACGGGCGGGAGCTCGCTGCTCCCGGCATTCGGGAGTTCGCCGTCACGAAGACGGTCTGGATCGACTGACCACGAGCTCGGCCTGAGTCGGCTCAGTCTGAGTCCGACCACCACCGGCGCGCGGCCACGACCTCGAGTCCAGGTGAAGACCAGACGAGGCGTTCGACGGCGTCGAGCTCCTCGGTGACGACGTGTGCTGCCGAGGCGACGGCCGCGACTTCGATGAGCGCCCGTTGGTGCAGGTCCTGGTGTCCGACCTCGGCGATGGCGACGCGGTAACGCGACCGCGAGGCGTCGATGATGGGGCGGAGGAGCGAGCGCTTCTCCTTCAGTGAGCGCACGGCCGGGAAGTGGAGCTCGATCTCGAGGGCACCGATCATCTCCGTCGATGGTACGTTGCCCGCTCGAGCCATGAGCACCGGACCGACACTCGAGACCGAGCGCCTGCTTCTGAGAAGGTGGAGGCAAGCGGATCGCGCACCGTTTGCGGCGATGAACTCCGATCCTGTCGTGATGGAGTTCTTCCCGGCGATGCTCGACCCTGACCGGTCGGACGCCTTCGCCGCGCGAGCCGACTCGGCGTTCGACGCCGACGGCTACGGCCTCTGGGCGGTCGAGGTGAAGGGCGGCGAGCCGTTCATCGGCTTCGTGGGGATCCACTCACTCGCGGCCGAGGAGTTCCCGTTCGTCGCCGAGGCAGAGGTTGGCTGGCGCCTGGCGGCTTCCGCTTGGGGCCGGGGCTTTGCGCCAGAGGGCGCCCGCGCCGCGCTCGGGTTCGGTTTTGACGAGTGCGGCCTAGGCGAGATCGTCTCGTTCACGTCGGTCGTCAACGAGCGGTCACAGCGCGTGATGCAGAAGATCGGCATGTACCGGGATCCGGTTGACGACTTCGACCATCCCCGTGTCGCCGAAGGGCACCTGCTCCGGCCGCACGTCATGTACCGCCTCACGGCCGAACAGTGGCGCTCCTAGGCCGGCTCAGGCGTCGACGAGCCTGCTTGAGGATCGCCCCGGGGCACTCTCGGGCTCTTCGTTCTCATACCCGAGTTGGGCGTAGCCGGTGTCGTACCAGCCTGTGACGACGAGCAGGAAAAGCGCGAACTGCATGATGTGGACGCCCGTGCAGTAGATGCAGATGTGATGGACGACGAGGAACTCGACGCTGACGAGATAGATGACGAAGCCCATGCCGGCGACGTTCATCGCGACTCGCGCCCGCGCGAGCCACATCGACGGTGATCGCCACGCGACCGGCAGGCACATCGCTGTCATCACGACGAAGTAGACGAGCCCGTAAAGGGCGACCGGAAGCCCCAAGATCATCGACTGCGCGCTTGTAGTGACCGCGCCACAGTCGATGAGCGACCCGGTGCCCGCGAGCGGGCACGAGTTCGAGATGCTCGCCTGGTCGAAGTAGTGCCCCCAGGTGAGATAGCCGGCAAGCGCCAGGCCGACGACGCATACAACGGTCGTGGCGATCGGCCGCCAGCGCGTCATGAGGCGAGCGCCTTCTCCGCTGACTTCATGAGTGAAGTGTTACAGACCGAGCCGGGATTGTTGTTCGTCATCTTGCAGATCAGCGCCGTGTAACGGTTGGCCGCCGTCAGAACGGCTTGGCCGATGCCGGCATGCGGGTCGCTGAAGGCTGCGACGATCTGGTCCCACGTCGCCCCGTACAGAGCGAGCGGGCTGTAGATAGCGCCGGACTCGGCGTACTTGCCACCGAAGTCGATGAAGGGAATGCCGTTGGCGCCGGCCGACCCGAAGTTTGCCGTCGTGTCGACCTGGCTCGCCAGCTTGGCTACCCATGTCGGCGTCGTCTGCAGCGGTTCGTAGTTCCCGTTGCACTCGTAGAGCGGGCTCTCGTATATCGGGTTGCCGCCCTGCGACGTGTTCTTGATCACATCGCCGGGTGGGCAGATGTTGGTGAGCTGCTCCGTCGAGTGGAAGGCGAGATAAGGGCTGGAGTAGGTCGCATGGGAATAGCTCAAAGTGTTCGTGTCCCCGTAGATGTCGAGCGGCGTCGAAGCCACGGTCCACAGGTCCTTGAACGTCCCGAAGCGGCTGAGCGCGATCGTGAGCGCCCACCTCGTGGCCGCGCAGTAGGGGCAGAACTCAGAGCCGAGGTAGTTGAGGAGCGGCTTTCCGCCACTCGTCAGTGGCTTGCCGCTGAGGGAGATGAGCGCCGAGCCTGAGCCCGGTTTGCCGACAGGCGAGATCGCGTTCGCACCGGTCGTCGGCCCGTTCCCTGCTGCATCGAGCTCGCTCACCGGCACGTGCGAGACAGCGCTGACGATGTTCGCCGGCGCCGGTGCCGCAGGGATGTACTTGTCGTGCCCCGACACGGCGCCACCACCGCCCATCGAGATCAGGATGATGACGACCACGGCGAGCACGACGAACGTGCCACCGAAGGCACCTGCTTTCGCTGCCGTCGAGAGACCCTGGCGCCGCCGTGGCGGGCGACGGCTACCGGAGCGGTTGCCCTGGGGACGACCTTTGCCTCCCCCACCGCTCCTGCTTCCCGCGCGGGCGGCGCGAGCGCCGCCGCTGTCCTGCTGTTGCTGCACCCGGTCGCGGGCGCGCTCCGCCGCCGCCGAGCGGCCGCCGCCGCCGGAGCCACTGCTCGAACCCTGCGCGGCGCTCTGCTTGCGGTTCCCGCTACCGGAGCGATTTCCGCTTCCCGAACGGTTACCGCTGCCTGAACGGTTACCGCTCCCGCTGCTTGCCATCTCGTTGAGCTCCCTGTGGGCTGTCGTAGTCGGGGGCCGCCGCGCGGCCGCACCTCGATTGCGAGCGTACGGCCGGAAGGCTACTTGGCCCTGGCAGGCCCGATCACCTCGGAGGCCCGGATTTGGCGAATTCCCAGGTAGTTATAAGTAACTTGCCAGGCGACGCCGGATCCCGGCTGCATCGAGACCGTGGGCGCGGGCGTGATCCTCGGGCGAGCCGAACCGGTGGAGCTCCGGATTCGAGACGCCGAGACTCAACAGGCGGTGCGGGTGATCGACTAGAGCGCGAGCCACTTGCGCGGTCGAGGTGCCGGTGAGGTAGGGCTCGACGAGGACGACGTCGGTCGCCGCAACCGAAGCCACGAGCTCGTCGGGGAACGGCCGGATGGTCGTGATGTGGCAGACGGTCACGTCAAGATCCGCGGTCGCCACGATCACAGCGTCGAGGAGTGGCCCGACAGCGATCACGAGCGGCGCACCCTCCCCGCCGTGGCGCACGATCGTGGCTCCTGATCGAGCCGGCTCGCGGTTGGATCCCTCCGACAGGCGGATGTAGATGTTGCCGCTCGAGGCGACTGCCTTGCGTAGGAGCCCGTCCACCTCGTCGGGGTGACCCGGGACATGGACGGTCCAGGCCGGCAGCGTGTCGAGGAGCGCTACGTCGCCGGGAGATTGATGGGTGCGCCCCTCCGAGGACGCGTCGTACGAGCCGGCGATCGACACCAGAACTGCCTCGAACTCCTGGTGGGAAAGATCGAGCTTGATCTGCTCGAACGGTCTCTCCACGAGGAATGTCGCGTAGCTGTGGGCCACGGCCCTCATGCCCGAGAGCGAGAGGCCCGCCGCGACCCCGATCATCGCCTGCTCCCGGATCCCGACGTTTACGACTCTGTCAGGGTGCGCGGCTGCCGCCGGTGCGAACCGGTCGAGCCCGATGTCAGCCAGAACGAGGGCACACTGGGGGTCCTCGTCGAGCAGGGCGGTCATGGTGGAGACGAACTGACCCCGTGCGGACATCACTTCGCCTCCGTCTCGGCCACGACGACTCCGGGCCGGCCGGCGACCTCGTGCCGCAATGCTGCTTCGATGCTTGCGTGGTCCCGCCCGTTCACACGCGTCGTGGCCCACCCCTCGACCTCGAAACGGCGCTCGATACCGCCAGGCCAGCCGTGAGTGGCGGAGTCGTTGTCGATGACGATCGCTGTCAGGTTCGCCAGACCAAGGCGGTCGGCGACGGCGATCGCCTCGTGATTCGACCCCTCGTCCATCTCGGCGTCCCCGACGAGGCAGAAGACCCGGGCGCTGCTCTGCCGCACCCGCAACCCGATTGCGAGGCCACATGCGATCGCCAAGCCGTGCCCGAGCGAGCCGCTCGAGATCTCGACACCCGGGACGAGGAGGTGATCAGGGTGGTGCCCGAAGGGTGAGTCGAACTCGCCGAAGGACGCCAGCATGGACTCGGGGAAGTAGCCCTTCGCAGCGAGCACCGCGAAGTAGGCCTGCGGCCCGTGTCCCTTCGAGAGAAGGAACCGGTCCGGATCGCTCCCGGAACGACGCATCACCCGGTCGTAGAGGACCCAGAGCACGTCAAGGGTGGAATAGGCGGAGAGGTTGTGCTTCTCGTCGCCCGTCATGAGGGACAACAGGCGCGGGATGTCGCCGTAGCCCGCGCTCGTCGGCGGTATCTCTGTCAGCATGGAGATGACCATACGACTTAAAGTTAACTTGAAGTCAAGCTTCCCCGGTGGGAGACTCACGACATGTCGGAAGCACCTTCACTCTCGATCGGTGAGACGGCCCACCGCACGGGTGTCGCGGCGTCCGCCCTGCGCTACTACGAGGCCGAGGGCCTCATCTTCTCGGAGCGCTCCGAGGGCGGCCAACGCAGGTTCGCGCGCGACATGTTGCGGCGCATCGCGTTCATCCGGGTGGCCCAGCGGGTGGGCCTCAGCCTGGAGGACATACGATCGGCGTTAGCCATGCTTCCGAAGAGCCGCACACCGAACAAGAACGACTGGGCCCGCCTCTCGCGCGCCTGGCGCCCGATGTTGGACGAACAGATCGCCGTCCTCGAACGCCTGCGGGATCAGCTCGACTCCTGCATCGGATGCGGTTGCCTCTCGCTCCGGCGGTGCGCTCTCTACAACCCGGACGACCGGGCGGCCGCCCTGGGCGAGGGGCCTCGCTACCTGCTCGGGGACGACCCCGCGTCTGTAATGGACCCCGTAGCGCCGTGACCGGGACCGACACAATCCCACTCGACGCCCCCGATCTCGGGGGCGAGCACGAAGAGGTGGGCGGGATCTGGCGCAAGCGCTCCGGCCTCCGGGCGATCGTCGCCATCCACTCGACGGCGCTCGGGCCGTCGCTAGGGGGCACACGGTTCCGGCCCTACCCGACCGTCGCGGAAGCGCTCGCTGACGTGCTGGCGCTCTCGAAGGCGATGAGCTACAAGGCCGCAATGGCGGGCCTGAACCAAGGCGGCGGCAAGGCCGTCATCATCGGTGATCCAGCGGCGCTGCGGTCGCCGGCGCTGCTGGAGGACTACGCCGCCTTCCTCGACTCCTTCGGTGGCCGGTACATCACGGCAGAGGACGTCGGCACGACCCAGGCCGACATGGACGAGCTCGGCAGGCACACAAGTCACGTTGCCGGACGGTCGGTCGATGCGGGTGGGTCAGGCGACCCGAGCCCTGTCACTGCATACGGCGTCTACCGCGCCATCCAAGCGACGTCGAGCGTTCTTTGGGGAACCGATTCACTTGCCGGCCGCACGATCGCCATCAGCGGCGTCGGCAAGGTGGGCGGCACGCTCGCAGATCTCGCGGCGGCCGACGGCGCGACTCTCGTCGTAGCCGACGTGGAGGAGGCGGCGGTGACGCGCTGTGTCGCCGAGCTCGGCGCGACCGCGGCGAGCATCGAAACGATCCACCGGACCCCGTGCGATCTCTACGCACCTTGTGCTCTCGGTGGCGCGATCAACGACAAGACAGTGCTCGAGCTCGGATGCCAGGCGGTGGTGGGTGCGGCCAACAATCAGCTCTCGAGGCGCGAGCTCGCAACTGTCCTGCGCAATCGCAACATCGCCTACGTACCCGACTACGTCGCCAATGCCGGCGGCATCATCAACATCGCTTACGAGAAAGGCGGTTATGACCCCGTCGCCGCCCGAGAGCATGTCGGCCGCATATTCGACGAGGTCACGAACCTCTTCGACGAGGCAGCCCGGACCGGGGAGACACTGGAGGCGATCGCCGACCGCACCGCCGAGGCCCGTATGGCGGCGGCCGCGGCGAGAGCGGGCGGCTAGCTGTTTTGGAGGCGGTCGCGTTTCGCCTGGGCGGTGCGGCGACCCCGCAGGGTCTGGTCGAGAATGACCTTGCGCATGCGAACCGAGGCCGGCGTGACCTCGACGCACTCGTCGTCCCGTATGAACTCGAGCGCCTGCTCGAGCGACATCTGCCGCGGTGGGATCAACCGGACGAGCACCTCGGCGGTGGAGGAGCGAACGTTCGTGACCTTCTTCTCCTTCGTCGGGTTGACGTCCATGTCCTCTGAGCGGGCGTTCTCGCCGACGATCATCCCCTCGTAGACCTCGACGCCGTCGCCGACGAAGAGCATTCCGCGCTCCTGCAGGTTGAGAAGTGTGTAGGTCGTGGTGAACCCGGTGCGGTCGGCTACGAGGGAGCCCGAGGGGCGCGTGCGGAGCTCGCCGAACCACGGCTCGAAGCTCTCGAAGACGTGGTGCAGGACGCCGGTACCCCGCGTCTCGGTCAGGAACTCAGTCCGGAACCCGATCAATCCCCTGCTCGGGACGGAGTAGTCGAGGCGGACCCAGCCTGTGCCGTGGTTGACCATCTGCTGCATCCGCCCCTTGCGGAGCGCGACGAGCTGGGTGACCACGCCCATGAAGTCCTCCGGCACGTCGATCGAGACGTGCTCGACCGGCTCGTGCACCTTGCCGTCGATGACGCGTGTCACGACCTGTGGCTTGCCGACGGTGAGCTCGAAGCCCTCTCGCCGGAACGTCTCGACGAGGACTGCCAGCTGGAGCTCTCCCCGCCCTTGCACCTCCCAGATCTCGGGGCGCTCGGTCGGGTAGACGCGCAGTGAGACGTTGCCGACGAGCTCGGCGTCGAGGCGGTTCTTGAGGAGGCGTGCGGTGAGTTTCGTGCCGTCTCGCCCCGCGAGCGGCGCGGTGTTGATGCCGATCGTCATCGAGAGGCTCGGCTCGTCCACGCTCAGCACGGGAAGCGGGCGCGGGTCGTCCCGGTCCGCCAAGGTCTCGCCGATAGTCACCTCGCCGATGCCGGCGACGCCGATGATCTCACCCGGCCCGGCTTCCGCCGCGTCGATGCGATCGAGGCCTTCTGTCACGTAGAGCTCGGCCACCTTTGCCGTCTCGATCGTGCCGTCGGAGCGGCACCACGCCACCTGCTCGCCCTTCTTGATCGTGCCGTTGAGCACGCGGCAGATCGCGAGTCTCCCCACGTACGGCGAGGCGTCGAGGTTGGTGACGAGTGCCTGCAGTGGGTGGCCCTCCTCGTACGAGGGCGGCGGGATGTGCTCTGCGATGGCCGTGAAGAGTGGCTCGAGATTCTCACCGTCGTCCGCCGGGTTGAGCGAGGCGCGCGCCGCCTTGGCGTTCGCGTAGACGATCGGGAACTCGATCTGGTGCTCGTCGGCGTCGAGGTCCAAGAACAGCTCGTAGACCTCGTCCACGACCTCCTTCGCTCGCGCATCGGGGCGGTCGATCTTGTTCACCACGAGGACGACCGGTAGGCGCTTCTCGAGCGCCTTGCGAAGCACGAAACGGGTCTGGGGAAGCGGGCCTTCGCTCGCGTCGACGAGGAGCAGCACGCCGTCGACCATCGTGAGCGCCCGCTCCACCTCCCCACCGAAGTCGGCGTGGCCGGGCGTGTCGACGATGTTCAGCTTGATCCCGCCGTGCCGCACCGCTGTGTTCTTCGCGAGGATCGTGATGCCCTTCTCGCGCTCCAGGTCCGTCGAGTCCATGATGCGCTCGCCGGGGTCTTGGTTGTCCCGGAACACGCCGGACTGCCAGAGCATGCCGTCGACGAGCGTGGTCTTGCCGTGGTCGACGTGGGCCACGATTGCGAGGTTCCGGATGTCGGTGCGCGAATTCATGAGAGAAAGTGAGTCCGTTGTCTGCTCTTGCCCGTCCCGTTAGGAGGGCGGCATAGGGTTTCACCAGCGTACCGGCTCGAACGCGCAACCCCGGCAGCGGGCAATGTGCCCGCTGCCGGGGAGCTCAGCGCGTTGCTACTGCTTCCTAGCTGTTCATCCCCCGGCGAACAGCGATGGGATCGGCGCAGGCATGCCCTTGTAGACCGTGATCGGGCCCGTGTTGGTCGAGACGTACACCGGGCTGAGCTTGCTCACCTTGAGCCCGTTGTCTTCCTCTTGCACGATCTCTGACCCGGAGAAACCGTAGTGATCCATCGAGGAGTACGAGAATGGCACGAGGCCGGAGGTCGCAAACGTGGCTCCCTTCGACTCGAGCGCTGCAATGACACCCGCTCGGGTGAGGTTCTTCCCGGCAGCCTCGAGGAGCTCGACGGTTGCGTACCCGAGAGCCGCCCCATACTCGGTGTTGCCGTTCCAATCCTTGGCCGTCGTGTACCCCGGGTCGTACGTCGTGAGGATCGACTGCGAGAGCTTCACCCACGCGTTCGAGGCCTCCGTCTCAGGCGGCAGGTAGGCGTTCGTGATCAGGCCGTTCAGCAGCACGCCGCCGGCGGCGCCCTTGGAGAAGGACGAGAGCAGGCCCGTGAGGGTTGGCGGGTCCGCGCCGACGCTCGAGACAACCCACTGCGGTGTGTAGTGCACCTCGGCAGCCGCGAGAAGGGCGAGCGCCGTCGCTGCGGGGATGGTGTACAGCACCACTACCTTCGCACCAGATGCCTTCAGCGCATCGATCTGCGCCCCCAGCCCAGCCGCGAGGCCAGCAGCGGTCCCCTGGTAGTTCTGCTCGCCTGAGATCGAGCCCTTCGGGATGTACTGGTCGAGGCCCTTTACCCCGTCCATCCCGAACTCGTCGTCCTGGTAGAGGTATCCAACCTTCTCACCGGCGAAGTGCTTCGTCACGTACTGCCCGAGGATCTTGCCTTCGACGATGTAGTTCGGCTGGAACCCGAAGCTCTCCGGGTACGTGGTCGGGTTGCTCCAGCAAGCACAGCCCGAGGCGATGAAGAGCTGCGGGATCTTCTGTGAGTTGAGGTAACTCTGCACCGCGAGTTGCGTCGGCGTGCCGAGCCCGCCGACCGTGGCGAAGATGTTGTCTGCCTGCACGAGCTGTCTCGTCATCGACACGGTGAGCGTCGGGTCGTACTGGTCGTTGAGGATGTCGAACTTGATCTTGCGACCGTAGATACCGCCGTGTGCGTTGACGTATTGGAAGATGGCGTTCGCTGCCGGCGCGATCAGGCTGTACCCAGGCGCCGCGGGACCCGTCAAAGGCGTTGTGGTCCCGAGGACGATCTGGTTGGCCGTGACGCCGGGTGTCGAGACCGGCGGCGCAGTCGTGGTCTTCGAGGTACTCGGTGTGGAGCTCCCACAGGCGGCAGCGACGAGCGCCATCGCCCCGAGCACCGATCCGATCAGAAGAGCGCGACTGCGCATTCGTGTGGTGCATCTCATGGATTGGTCCTTTCAGGTGAGGGTGTAGGGGTGAGAGGGTGTTCGGCCGCTACGCCCGGCTCGATGGAGCGACGGAGCTGCCGAGTGAGGTACGACCACGAGGAGTTGATGAAGCCCTGGATCCCGGAGGGTGCCAACATCATGACCACGATGATGAGCAGCCCAAAAACGGCGTTCTCCAGGTTGGCGCTCACAGCGGCGGGGAATTTGAAGTCACCCGACATGCTCTGGGTCCACTGTGGGATGTAAACGAGCGCGAGTGCCCCCCACCAGGCGCCAAGAAGTGTGCCGCTGCCCCCGATGACCATGCCAGCGAGAAGCTGGATCGAGAGGAACAGGCTGAAGCTGTCTGGGCTCACGATGCCGCTCCAGAGTGCGAACAGCCCACCGGCCAACCCTGCGGCCGCCGCGCTCACTGCGAAGGCGAGCACCCTCAGGCGAGCGGGCTTCAGCCCAGACGCCATCGCCGCGATCTCGTCATCACGCACGGCACGAAGCGAGCGGCCGAAGCGACTGCGCAAGAAGTTGGCCAGGAAGACCATGCCGATGACCGCACCGAACAGCGAGATCCATGCCAACCAGCGCTCGGCCGGCACGGTGCCCGCCGGAGTCGGCGGATTGACGATTATTCCCTGGTCTCCATTGAACAAGCTCGAGAACTTGTTCGGCAGGTCTTGCACTGCGAGCGCGAGAGCGAGCGTGACTCCTGCCAGATATGGGCCCCACAGCCGCGTCGCTGGGAGCCCTACCAGCGCGCCCACGACTGCCGCTGCCGCGATCGCGACGAGGATCGGGACGATCAACGGTAAGTCGTAGTGCTCCATCATCAAGCCGGCTGAATAAGCGCCCACCGCCATGAAGGCCCCATGCCCGAGCGAGATCTGGCCGCTGACGCCCGTCAGCACAGAGAGGCCGGCGATGGCGATCGCGTACCAACCGATCTCGGCGAGCTCGAGGTTGTCGTAGTTGCTGATCGACGTCGTGATCGCAAAGAGGACCGCGCCTCCCACGAGGGCGAGCAGCAGGTGGCGCAGGAGCGGCTGAGTCGGCAGGCGTAGCCAGCGCTGGGCCTTCATACCTGCCTCGTCTTCGGGCGGGAGAAGATGCCCTCCGGACGGATGGACAAGACGACGATCAGCAGTACCGCCGCACCGACCGTCTCCATGCTGGAGCCCATGTAGCCGCCGACGTAGGAGATGCCGAGACCGGTCGCTACCCCACCCACGAGTGCGCCGAGTGGGCTGTCCAGGCCTCCGAGGACTGCGCCCGCGAAGCCATACACAAGGATCGGATCCATCATGTTCGGTGAGAGGAGCACCTTCGGAGCCACCAACAGCCCTGCGAGCGCTCCTGCGAATGTGGCGAAGGCCCAGCCGGCGGTGAGGATCCGGCCGACCCGGACGCCGAGAAGGCGGGCCACCTCAGGTGCGAACGCCGAAGCCCGCATCCGAAGACCGAGGCTCGTCCAGCGGAAGAGCACAAGCATGCCGATCATGAGAGTGAGCACGGCCGCGAGGATGAACAGGTCGAAGTGAGAGAACGCCAGGTATGTCCGTCCCACCTTGATCCCGAGCTGCGAGAACGCCGGTTGAAAACCGCGATCCCCGGAGCCCCATATCGCGCCGGCAATCGATTCGACGAGGATCAGCAGACCGATGGAGACAACGACGGGGTTCAGCGGCGGCTTGCCGTAAAGCGGCCGGATGAAGACCCGCTCGGTGGCCGCTCCGAGCAACAGACCGGCGACGAGCGCTCCCACAAAGGCCAACCAGTAGTTGACCGACCGGTCGAGCAGCGTCACGGCGATGTAGGTCGTGAACATCGCGAGGGCGCCTTGAGCGAAATTCACGACCCGAGTTGCCCGCCAGATCAGGACGAGCCCGAGCGCGACCGCAGCGTAGATGACGCCGAAAGTGAACCCGTTCAACGTGAGGTCCACGAAACGCTGCACGTCAGAATCCCAAGTACCTGTGACGAAGCTCGTCCGCGGAGGCAAGCGTCGCCGCGTCGTCCGAGGCGACCACCCGACCGAGGTTGAGAACGATGGCGACGTCGGCTATCGACAGTGCGCTGCGGGCGTTCTGCTCCACTAGAACAACCGTCAGGCCGTCAGTCCTCGCCAGTTCGCGAATGACTCGCATCAACTCGGCTGTGACGAGTGGAGCCAAGCCGAGTGATGGCTCGTCCAACAAGAGGAGGGCGGGTTTGGCCGCAAGCGCCCGGCCGATTGCGAGCATCTGGCGCTCTCCACCCGAGAGCGTCGCGGCAGACCGGCTCCTGCGACTCTCGAGCGGGGGGAACAGCGCGAACGCGCGATCGATACCCTCCTGGTAGTCCGGGGCTCGCCTCCGCCAGAGCGCTCCGAGTCGGATGTTCTCCTCGACTGTGAGCTCGGTGATGACCCCGCGGCCCTCGGGCACGTGCGAGATCCCTAGGCGCACGACTTCTTCGGGGGCGAGCCCGCCGATCTCGTTGCCGGCATAGCGGATGTTGCCCTCCTTCACAGGCACGAGGCCGCTGATCGTGCGCAGGAGGGTGGTCTTGCCGGCGCCGTTGGCGCCGAGTACCGCAGTGATGGAACCCTCACGCGCCTCGAAGGAGACGTCGGTCAGCGCGCGGACGGGCCCGTAGGCGACGGAGAGGTGGTCAATCTCGAGCATCAGCCGGCTCACTCTCCACCGCTTCGCCCAGATACGCGGTTGTCACGACGGGGTTCACCCGGATCTCGTCGGGGAGACCGGTCGCTATGACCTTGCCGAAATCGAGCACGACGATCCGATCGCACGTCGCCATGACGAGGTCCATGTTGTGCTCGACGATGAGGACGCCCATCTCGCTGCGCAGAGCGCCCAGAAGCTCAGCGAGCTCGGAGATGTCGGACGCGGAAAGCCCGCTCGCAGGCTCGTCCATCATCACGAGAGCCGGTCGTGAGACGAGGGCTCGGGCGAGAGCGATGCGTTTCTGAACGGGATAGGGCAGCGTGGACGGCATCCTGGTGGCGTAATCAGCCACGCCCATTCGGTCGAGCGCCTCCATCGCCTGGTCGCGCAGACGACGCTCCTCGCGACTCGAGGGCCAGAGACCGAACAACGCCGAGAACAGGCCCGAGCGAGTCGCGGGCGTCGCTCCCACGAGCACGTTGTCGAGGACGTTGAGGCCTTGGAAAAGCCCGACCCCCTGGAGCGTCCGCTCGATGCCGAGCGATGCGAGATCGTAAGGGTGGTGATGCCGTAGCTCTTTGCCTCGCCAGACCACCCGACCGGCTTGTGGGCGCACGAAGCCGCAGATCACGTTGAACAACGTGGTCTTGCCGGCGCCGTTCGGGCCGATGACGCCGAGGATCTCGCCGCTCGATGATGTGAGGGAGACGCTCTCGAGCACGCTCAACCCACCGAATGCGACCGTGACGTCTTCGACGACGAGCCCGGCGGCGGCTGCGGGAGCTCCGGGCGCTGTGGCGGCCTCTACAGCCGGTTGGCCGTCAGCGGTCATGGCCGTCACGATGCTTCCGATCCCACCGTCGTCTAGCTCCCCCTCAGTTCGGTGTCGCCACCCCGTCTCGCCGTTGAAGCGGAGCGTCACACCAGTGACGACAGTTTGTTACCAGATCGAAATGCAGCGCGCCACCTATTTCATTCGCTGCCAGCCTGAGCGGCCATCGGGCAGGCCTAGGCGAGCCCAGATTCTCCGCAGAGTCTCGGCAAGATTCGGCTCGGTGGTGGCGACCGCTTCGGCGAGCGGAAGCCAGCGAAGCGGCGCGCCGGCGGTCTCGGCCTGTGCCAGCTGCGGCGTGCTTGTCGTGACGGCATAGCGCACGTCGCCATGCTCGTGACTCGGCTCGTCGCTGCGCGGTGCAACCGGGACGACGACCACGTGCACCAGCTCGGGCACAGCTGTGCCCGGCCAAGGGCCGAGGTCGTCGAGGCCGGTCTCCTCCCTCGCCTCGCGCAGCGCGACCTGAAGGGGGTCATGCTCGCCGGCGTCACCGTGACCACCGACCTGCAGCCACGCCTGCTGGCGGTCGTGCCAGCGAAGGAGCACTTCGAGCGTCGCCAGGTGGAGCACTACCGCTGAGCCGGTCACGTGGAGCGGGAGACTTCGATCGTAAGGATCGGCTGTGGACTCACAGAGCGAGCGGACCCGTTCGATGTCGCGGGTCTCTTCCTCGCCGGCGGCTACGTAGGCATCGAGCCACTGCCTTGCTGCGTCCGCCGGCAATTTGAATGGCTGGACGGCGGCCTGGGTTCGCACACGACCACGCTTTGCGGCCGCAACGCCGTTCAGGTCGCCGTCCGCCGCACCGAAC
>JBKQLZ010000042.1:0-14658 GCA_052146895.1 Acidimicrobiales bacterium | reverse complement strand
CGCCGCGCCGTCGAGACCGACCCGCACGCCCCGGGGGGTGTCGTGGTGCACCACGGCGAAGATCTTCGCCTGGCGGGAGGTGAACGTGCCGATGGCCACCGATCCGGGAATGCCCGTACCGACCCGGAACCCGTGGACCGCCGCTTCGGCGTCATCGAGCACGTCGACCGACCGGACGGACCTGACGGGCACCCTGACCTCGCCATGCACGGCTTCGACCTTCTCGACCGGCCTCAGGCGCACCACCAGCTCGTCTCCTTCGACGACTACATCGGCCATCTTGCCTCCTACAGCTGGACGGCAGCGTGAAATGTGAACCGGGGTTCACAGCGACCGTACAACAGAGCCGAACCGTCCGCGCCTGTGGCGACCGTCAGCCCTCGGGCGACGCGATCTCGAATCCCATCGCCTCGGAGAAACGTGGCCAGTACTCCCCATCACCCATCCCCCGCCCAAGCGCTACGAAGTCCTCGTCGGAAAGCTTCCCGCGCCCCTCGATCAATTCTTGGCCGCCCCAGGAGCACGCGTAACGAAGCTGTGGGGAGTCAGTCGTGATCGCATGATGGATCAACTCGGCTACTTCGAAGGGATCCGTTGCCACCGGAATGCCTGCCGCGTAGAACTCGAGCATCCGGCGGTAATGAGTCTCGTACGCACCAGAGCCCTCCGGCACGTCGATGTTCTTCGCGAAGATCGCCGACTTTGTCACGCCAGGCTCGATGATGACGACGCGGATCCCGAAGGGCGCGAGCTCGACGGCCAGCTCCTCGCTCACGCCCTCGAAGGCCCACTTCGAGGCGACGTACGGCGCCTGGGCGAGCGTGGCGAACCTGCCGGTGACCGATGTGATGTTCACGATCGTCCCCGCCCCGCGCTCTCTCATCTGAGGGGCGAGATGCCGGATGCAGCGGACTGCGCCGCACAGGTTGATGTTCATTACCTCGAGTAGGTACGCCGGAGAGCTGTCCTCCACCGTCGCGTTCGCGCCCACGCCTGCGTTGTTGACCAAGACGTCGACCCGACCTGCCTCGTCGAGGACTTCCTGCAGCCCTCGGGTCACGGAGTCGTCGTCGGCGATATCAAGGGACACGAGGTGCACCTCGACGCCCGCGGCATCTGCCATCGCCCGTAACTTGCCGGCTCTCGCGAGGTCGCGAACCGTCCCGTAGACGTCGTGACCCTGCTGGGCGAGATGAACTGTGACAGCTCGGCCGATAC
The DNA here is from genome assembly GCA_052146895.1 of Acidimicrobiales bacterium. Lineage (GTDB taxonomy): Bacteria > Actinomycetota > Acidimicrobiia > Acidimicrobiales > Bog-793 > Palsa-601. The sequence continues at coordinate 13,440 of JBKQLZ010000042.1, read as the reverse complement.
CCGAGTTGGCGCCGGTAACGACGGTGACGGTCGACATGGCAGGAGAACCTATCTGCTCGCTCTCGCGATCAGATATGCCCGGCGATCCGGTGCGGCTCGTACAGCTCCTCGAGGCTCCAGGTCTCCTCGAAGCTGAGCTCGATCGACAGCGCACCGAGCGCTTCCTCGAGCTGACTCGGCTTGGTGACCCCAATGATCGGAGCGCTCACGACCGGCTTGCTCAAGAGCCACGCGAGGGCGACCTGTGCACGTGTCACACCGCGTGCCTCCGCTATCGAAGCGACGCGCCCCACGATCGTCTTGTCCTGCTCGCGGTAGAGGAGCTTTCCGAACTCGTCGGTCTCGCTCCTTGCGGTCGCGTCGTCCCAGTCGCGTGTGAGCCGTCCCCGGGCAAGAGGGCTCCACGGGATCGCGCCAACGCCCCAGTCCGCGCAGAGAGGCAGCATCTCGCGCTCCTCCTCCCGGTAGAGAAGGTTGTAATGGTCCTGCATGGTGACAAAGCGAGTCCAGCCCTCTTGCTTTGCCACGTACAACATTTTCGAGAACTGCCACGCGTACATAGACGACGCGCCGATGTAGCGCGCCTTGCCCGACCTCACGACGTCGTGGAGTGCCTCGAGAGTCTCCTCCACAGGCGTCCTCGGATCGAAACGGTGGATCTGGTACAGATCGACATAGTCAGTACCGAGGCGGCGCAGGCTGTTGTCGATCTCGGAGAGGATCGCTTTCCTAGACAGCCCAGCGCCGTTCGCGCCGGCGTGCATCCGGCCGTGCACCTTCGTCGCGAGCACGATCTCGTCGCGATGGCCGTAGTCGGCGAGCGCCCTCCCTACGATCTCCTCGCTCGTCCCGTCGGAGTACACGTTCGCCGTGTCGAGGAAGTTGACGCCATTCTCGAGTGCCTGGCGGATGATCGGCCGGGCAGCGTCCTCGTCGAGGCTCCATGGGTGGCCCCCTCGGGACGGCACACCGAAGCTCATGCATCCGAGGCAGATCTTCGACACGTCGACCCCCGTCGAGCCCAGCTTCACGTAGTCCATGTCCCGTTCCTCCCGTCCTATATCTAAGAGAACTCGAACGCCTCAGCCGCCTGGTACTCAGCCGAGACGACCGCGACGCAGGCCGTCGTCGTGGGACAGGAGACCGATTCGCCTTGGTAGTTAGGCGCGAAGACAGTGATCTCGGACCAGGTCCCGTTGGACTCGACAGCGGCTTCCCCCGCGTGACCGATGGCAATGCAGTTGCCGTTCGATTCACACGACACGCCCACGATCCAAGGCGACACGTAACTCGGCTTGGACCAGGTGCCGTGGCTATCGGCGATCACGTCGCCGCCTTGGCTCGCAACCGTGCAAGAAGTAGTTGAAGGACACGAGATCTGTGCTGGCTGGTCCACGTTCCAACCGCCCGCGAACACAGCGCTCGACCATGTCGAGCCGTCCAAGGTCGACGCCCACCCGCTCGAGCCGATCGCCTCGCAGAAGGTCGGTCCCGAGCATGAAAGGCCCGTGAACGTGACAGGGCCGCTCTCGGGCGTGCTCCACGTCAAGCCGTTCCATTCGGTCGAGTTGTCGGCTGCCACAGCCACGCAGCGATCACTGCTCGTGCAAGACACAGACACCAGACCTCCGGTGGCGGCGTCGATGGGATCAGGTGTGCCCCACGCTCCGTCGTCGTACGTCACAGCGTTGCCGGACGAGTCGACAGCGACGCAGAACGGACCGGAGGTGCACGAGACGGAGGTCAACGAGTCGCTCGGGTCGATCACCTGAGGCGCGCCCCAGGATCCCGACGAGTAGAGGGTGGCGGAGTCGCCACTGATGTCTGCGCAGAAGGTCTGGGTGGCACAAGACAGCGTGCTCGCTGTGAGACCGTTGCCGAGAGGAGGTGTACCTATCGGCGTCCACGAGCTAGGTCCGTATTCGAGGATCCGGCCGGAGCCGTCGACGGCCACGCAAGAGCTCGGCGTCGCGCACGAGAGTGCGTTTAGATCCGCGTTGGGGTCGATCTCCAGAAGAGGGCCGCCTGGCGTGACGTATTCACCAGAGCGATCGACGGCCATGCAGGTCGTCAGAGTTGGACACACGAGCCCGGTGACGTCGCCAACGAACCAATGCTCCACTGTCGTCCAGGTCCCGTCTTCGTACTCGTAGAGACCGTGCAGTCCGGCCGCCATGCACGCCGACTGAGTAGGACAAGACACGTCGTACACGTTCGCTTCCGGACCCGCGACCGCGACCCAGTCCGTGCCGTTGTACACGGCCGAGTAATAGCGGTAGCGCCCCGAGCCGACGGCGACGCAGAAGGACTTCGAGTGACAAGAGACCTCGTTCACGTCGAGCACGTGCTTCGGCGAGTACCAGTGGCGACCGTTCCACATGACGAAGTCTCCGCCACCGACTGCCACGCAGAATCTCGCAGACGTGCACGAGATCGAGGAGAAGGATCTCGCCTTTGGCCGCACGACTGTCGCCGGCGACCAGACGTGCCCGTTCCACGTAGCGACCTTGCCATCCCATGCCATCGCCGCACAGAACGAGACCGTCGGACAAGAGATCGAGTCGCTGCCAGTGCCAGCGTGACTCCAACCGGCCGAGGTCCAGCTCGTTCCGTTCCACGTGTAGGTCCAGCCCTTCGAGCCGAGAGCGACGCAGAACGTCGTGGTCGGGCAGGCGACGGAGACGAAGACGCCGCCGGGGTTCGTCACCTGGACCGGGTACGACCACGCGTCCTCTGGTGCGCTCGTGGCCGAGGCCACGCCGGTGCCGATAGCACCGGCCGCTCCGGCTGCCATCGCCATCGCAACAACCATGGCGAGCCTCGGGATCCTGCGCATCTCCGAAGCCTACGGCGCACAGGGTGTCACCAAGCGAGGCCAGCAGCCTGCAAGCGGAGTGACCACCCAGGCGTCCTACTGATTGTGGGACGTGCTCGAATCCGACGGTTGGCGGTTGCAATCGCCGGATCGGTCGCCCTAGCGCTTGCGCTGACCAGCTGCTCGGCCACAAGGACGACGAGCAAGCCGACCTCGCCGGCATCAACCAGCTCCTCCACCACGACACCCTCGACTGCTCCCACGAGCACGACCTCGTCGGCGAGTTCCACCACGACTGCGCCGACCACGCACGCGACAGCGTGGTCAACCCGCGTCGTCGCGCACACGTCCTTCGGCTCCGCCTCGGGACCCGTCATCCCCCTCGGCTCGACTCTAGCGTTCGGCCTCACCAACGCTACGAACACCTCCGGCTCGCCATGGGAGCTCGGATCCGTGAATCTCAATACCGGCGCGGTCACCAAGGGCCCCGACTTGGTGGCGGACTCCGGCCTCGTGCCGGACGGGCGTGCCCTCTATGTAGTCAGCCCGACGGCCCTGAGCAATATGGGCGCCACCGTGGGGCCGTTCCTGCTGCGCTCTGTCGCGCTCGCGTCGATGGCTCTTGGTCCAGCGGTCTCGCTAGGTGATTCGTTGGGTTTCGAAGGCAGTCGCGCGATCTGCGCGCAAACGAGCGGATCCCACATGGGCGAGCTCTGGGTCGCAACCGAGCAAGAGCTGAAGCTCATCTCACCCACCACCGGAGTGGCCGTGCTCACGGCGTCGCTGCCTGAGGGCGACTACCAGGTCGCGACGGAGCCGGACGGCAGTTACGTCGACGTCTCGATCAACCCGAGCACCGAGTCGCTCCAGCCCGAGGTGCTGGAGTTCGAAGCGAGCAACGGCGCGCTCATCGCAACGCGCTCCCGTATGTCCGCCGTGTCCGGTCCGGAGCTGACCGAGGTGCCAGGCGGGGTGTGGGCCTCGTACCGAACCGGAATGCTTGGCACGTCGATCAAGCTTGCCGAGCCCTCGCTGCGCTACGAGATCCCGGCGAAGCGAGCGACCAATGTCCTTCCGGCTCCGGACGTCGCTGTGGGCATGGGCGAAGAGGCGACGCTCGCCGGCAATGTGCTGTTCCTGACCGATCTCGCAGGTGTCAGCTGCCTCGCAGCCACGGGCAACAGGGTGCTCGCCTCAGAGCGCTGGCCGGGGAACGCCGAGGAAGGGACGCAGAAGGAGTGGATTCCGTTCGGAGCCCTCAACGGGACTGTTTACGCCACCACGGGCCCCGCAGTCATCGCCGTTCATGTCCCGAGGGCATGCTGACCCGTCTGCGATGGCCCGCTAGGCGAACGCCGCCCGGTACTGCGATTCCGTCACAAAGGCAGATACCGAGATGTTCGGGGCGCCACAGGGGTAGAACGACTTGTTGACCGTGAATGTCCCGCCGAGACCCGGCATGGTCACCCTGATCTGCTTGATCTGCGGGCACGAGGTCTGGCCATCGGACTGCTCATCGTTGTACTGGAGCACAAAACCCGCCGTGGGCGCCGAGCTCGCCGCCAAGCTCACATTCTGCGGTAGCAGCGAGAAGACCGACCCCTGTCCGGCATGTGAGATGACAGGCGTCACCTTGCCCGATACAGGCACGAGCGTGACCGTCGGGTACCCGTCGAGCGTGCACGGTTCCGGTCCGGAGTTGGCGACGTCGATCCCGTAATCGACCGTCCCGGCAGCGCCTGAGCTGGCCTTGTCTACCTTGACGGTCAGCACAACGGGTGGGCACAAGCCGTAGTGGGGAGCGAGCGTCGTCGTGGTCGGCCCGCTCGGCACAGTCGTGGTGGTCGCTGCGGCCGTGGTCGATGTCGGGCTCGACGTCGTCGTGGCCTTCGGCTTCGTAGTCGTCGGACCTGAGCTCGCCTTGGAGCACCCGGCCAACGAGGCCCCAACGACAAGGGCGCTCAGCACCAGGACGGCCGCCCGCTTCGAAAACATCGCTTCAAGGTCCCCTTCCGGGATCTAGCGGCCCGCGAGATTCGTGCAGGCCCTCAACCCGGGGCTCGCCCCCGGGACGTCCCAAGTATGGCGAGTGTGCGGCCGGATCTGGCGGCACGCCCACACTCTCGTCCTCGCCGGACCGGCGAAGCCGGCCCGTTCGCGAGTCGTATCGCCAGAACGCCGGCAACAGAGCCGAGATCAAGGCGGAGCCGGCGAGGCACACCACCCCGCCCGACACGATCGTCGCCCGCAACCCGAGCAGCCCGTCCACCAGCCCCGACTCGACGTTCCCGAGGGTAGGGCCCGACGCGTAGCTCAGCATCTCGATGCCAGCGAGGCGCCCGCGGAGCGAGTCAGGGATCGACTGGTTCCACATGGTCGTCCGCCCGAGCCCGCTCACCATGTCACCGCCGCCGGCGACGACCAAGGACAATCCCGCCAGCCATAGCGACGGCGAAAGCCCGAGGCCAATGATCCCGATCCCCCACACGCACGCCGCTATCGCGATCATCCGCCCGTGCCGGCGCACCCGGGTCGTCCAGCCGCTCGTCAGTGTCACGATGAAGGAGCCGACGGCAGGCGCGGCGTAGAGCACACCGAGTGCGGCCGGTCCGCCGAGTCGCGTTGCGAACTGCGGGAACAGAGCATTCGGCATGCCGAAGAACATGGCGTTCATGTCGACGAAGTACGTGCCGAGGAGATCCTTCCTCGACCACGCGTACGCCATGCCGTCGCGGATCGCACCGAAGCTGAGCTCGTTGCCCTCGATCGGGGGCGGCGCCGCCCCGAGCATTGCCAAGGCGACAAGCGACACCAGGAACGACGCCACGTCGATCCCGTAGGTGACCGCCAGGCCGCCGGCCGCGATGATCACGCCAGTCAGGGCGGGGGCGGCGATCATCCCGATCTCGGAGCGCAGCGCCATCAGCGCCGACGTCGCAGGCATCTGATCGGCGCTCACGAGCCGGGGCACGAGCGCGTCGAGCGACGGCCGCTGCAACCCATCGAGCGCTGCGAACAGCATCGAGCACGCGAACAGCACCCACAACTGAGGGTGCGAGCCCAACGCGTTCAACAACAACAGCGCCGAGACGACGCACATCCCCGCCTCGGTCCAGCGGATGAGCGCCCGCCGGTCCACCGCGTCGGCGAGCGCGCCACCGACGAATGCTGTCACGAGCAGCGGCGCCAGCTCCGCGAGCGACAGCAGACCGACGATGAGCGATGAATGGCTGAGCTGGTAGGCCTGGTATGGCAAGGCGACAAAGGTCACCATGCTGCCCGCGAACGAGATCCCCCCTCCGGCGAACAGCAGCCTCAGGTCCCTCGAGGATCGCAGAGGGGAGAGATCGAGCCGCCACGAGCGGGCTCGGCTCGATCCCGGCTCGTTGCTGTCTACGGGAAGAGCCCTCTGAACAGGATGGCCTCCTCGAGCCGCTCGAGTGCCACGGCGGTCGCGCCCCGTCGCATCGTGACCTTCAAGTCCCTCGACCGGTTCCAGACCGCCTGGAAGGCCTGCTCCATGATGCGCCGCAATCGCTCAGCGACGATGCCCTCTTCCCACGCAAACCCCTGCCTCGACTGAGCCCACTCGAAGTACGAAGCCGTCACTCCCCCGGCGTTGGCGAGGATGTCAGGGACGAGCACGATGCCTCTGCGCTCGAGCACCGGGTCTGCCTCGGGCACTGTGGGTCCGTTCGCTGCCTCGACGATCACCTTTGCGGCCATCTTCTCTGCCACTGCGGCTGTGATCGTGCCATCGAGCGCCGCGGGCACTGCAAGCTCGCACTCGATCTCCCAGAGCTTGACCGGGTCGAGTGGATCAGCCAGCTCGAAACCCTCGACCGTGCCCCGTCTCCCCACGTGATCCGCCAACGCCAGCGTGTCGAGCCCGGCAGGGTTGTACACGCCGCCGAACGCGTCCGTGACTGCCACGACGCGCATGCCGGCTGACGAGAGCAGGTAGCAGAGAGGCCCACCCACCTTGCCGTGCCCCTGGACGATCGCCCGCGCTCCCGCCATCGTCATGCCGAGCTCATGGAAGATCGCGCGGCTGCAGATGAGGACGCCTTGGCTGGTCGCCCCCACGTGCCCGCGACTCCCTCCGATCGCAAGCGGCTTGCCCGTCACGACTCCGGTGACGGCTTCGCCGCGGAACATCGAGATCGTGTCCATCACCCACGCCATCACGCGGGCGTCGGTGTTGACGTCAGGGGCGGGCACGTCCTTGTCAGGCCCTAGGAGCGAGGAGATGTCGATCGTGTAGCGACGCGTCAACCTCTCGAGCTCACCGTCGGAGAGGTTGCCCGGGTCGACACGTACGCCTCCCTTGGCACCGCCGAAGGGGATGTCGACGACGGCACACTTGAGAGTCATCTCCGCCGCGAGTGCCATGACCTCGTGTGCGTTGACGCTCTGGTGGAAACGGATCCCGCCCTTGCCGGGCCCGCGGCTCACGTCATGGTGAACGCGCCAACCGGTGAAGACCTCGACCTTCCCGTTGTCCATCCTCACGGGTATCGCGACCTCGAGGACCCGGGTCGGGTGTGACAGGATCCGGTGGACGTCGGCGTCGAGGCCGATCAGGGCTGCACCGTCGTCGATCCGTTCGAGTACTGAGTCCCAAGGGTCCACTGCGGACATGTCTTCATTGACCTCCGGCTCGGGCTACAAGAGAAGTTACCCCCACCCGACCTGGGCGTGGCGGAACGACCTCGCTATGTCGGACAATGGCGGGATGGATCCCGAGGAGTTCCGCCGCGCCGGTCACGAGTTGATCGACTGGATCGCCGACTACCGGGCACGAGTGGCCGACCTCCCCGTCCGCTCGTCGGCCGGCCCGGGCGACGTGTCGGGCGCACTCCCCGACGCCCCGCCTCTCGAGCCCGAGCCCTTCGAGGCTGTCTTGGCCGACCTCGACTCGACGATCGTGCCCGGTCTCACGCACGCCCAGCACCCATCGAACTTCGCCTGGTTCCCCTCGAACGCTTCGCTCTCCTCTGTTCTCGGCGATATCGCGACCTCAGGCCTCGGCGCGCTCGGGATCACCTGGCAGTCCGCTCCAGCCCTGACCGAGCTCGAGCAGGTCGTCTGCGACTGGATGCGCCAGCTGACCGGCCTCTCGGACGACTGGCACGGCACGATCCTCGACGGCGCCTCGTCTGCTTGCCTCGTGGCGATGCTCGTGGCGCGCGAGCGGGCGAGCGACGGCTCGCTCCGCCGCGGCGGGCTGCAAGCAGAGGCCGCACCGCTCACCGTCTATTGCTCGGCCGATGCTCACTCGTCGGTGATGAAGGCCGCCCTCCTCGCCGGGTACGGCGCCCACAACCTCCGTCTCGTGCCCGTCCGCTCCCCCGGCCGCGAGATGGACACGGGCGAGCTCGCAGGGATGATCGCCTCGGACCTCGCGGCGGGCTCCCGGCCGGCGGTGGTGGTCGCGACCGCGGGGACGACGGGAACGACCGCCTTCGACGATCTTGGCGCAGTCGCAGCGATCGCGCACCAGCACGGGGCGTTCGTCCATGTTGACGCTGCGATGGCCGGAGCGGCGATGCTGCTGCCCGAGATGCGGCCGCTCTTCGATGGCGTCGAGGAGGCCGACTCGATCTGTTGGAACCCCCACAAGTGGATGGGCTCGGTCCTCGAGACCTCGCTGTTCTACGTGAAGGAGCCGGACGAGCTCGTCTCTGTAATGGCGACAGATCCGAGCTACCTGCGCTCCGCGGTGGATGGCGCCGTCGTCCAGTACCGCGACTGGGGGATCCCTCTCGGCCGGCGCTTTCGGGCACTGAAGCTCTGGTTCCAGCTGCGCCTGGACGGGCAGGAGGCCATCCGTGAGCGGTTGAGGAGGGATCTGGGGAACGCCGAGCGTCTCGCAGGGTTGGTGGAGGCAGCACCGGGCTGGACCGTGCTCACTCCCGTGCGGCTGCAGACCGTCTGCGTGCGCCACGACCCGGATGGGCTCGCGCCTGAAGCCCTCGACCGGCACACACTCGGGTGGTGCGAGGCCGTCAACGCCTCGGGCCGCGCCCACATCACGCCCTCGCTTCTCGACGGCGCGTGGATGGTGCGGGTCTCGATCGGGGCCGAGCCGACCGAGTGGTCCGACGTCGAGGCGCTCTGGGAGCTCATGGCCTCGGCGGCCGAGTCCACTGCGGCCGGCTGAACCTACCCGGAGTACCATTCGGCCCATGGCCGACACCGCTCAGGCAATCACCGAGGACGAGTTCCGAGCCGAGGCGCTCGCGTTCCTCGAGGCGAACGCGAAGCCGAGACCCGAAGAGAAGCTCGTCTTCGGCGAAGGCTCAGACGACGTCTCTGTCCTTCCCGAGCGCACTCCCGAACAGGACGCGCAAGACGTGAAGGCCGCCAAGGCCTGGGCACAGCAGGTCTTCGACGCCGGCTTCGGCTGGATCACGGGCCCGACCGAGTACGGAGGCCGTGGCCTCCCCGCCTCTTACCAGCGGATCTACCAGAGCGTAGAGGCCAAGTTCGACACCGCCAGCCAGGCGCCGCGCATGATCGGCCTCGGCATGATCGCCCCGACGATCCTCGCCCACGCCACCGAGCCCGTGAAGCAGGCCTATCTGAAGAAGCTCTGGCGGGGCGACATCATCGCCTGTCAGCTCTTCTCGGAGCCGAGCAACGGGAGCGACCTCGCCGGCGTCCAGACCCGGGCGGTCCTCGACGGTGACGAGTGGATCATCAACGGCCAGAAGGTGTGGACCTCGGGTGCGCACTACTCCGACATCGGCGAGATCATCTGCAGGACGGACCCCGACCTCCCCAAGCACCAAGGCCTCTCGGCTTTCGTCGTCAACATGAAGGCGCCCGGTGTCGAGGTGCGGCCGCTTCGCCAGATGACCGGCGGCGCCTCGTTCAACGAGGTCTTCTTCACCGATGTGCGCGTCCCGGCCGACCACCTCCTCGGCGACGTCAACTCCGGATGGACCGTGGCGCTCACCACGCTCATGAACGAGCGGGCGGCCATCGGCGGCGGCGGCGGAATCGGCGGCGGCGGTGCGACGAACCGGCTGCTCGACTTGATGCGCCACCTCGGCGCTACGAGCAACCCGCTCATCCGTCAGGAGTACGCCAACCTCTACATCAACCTGCAGGTCGCCCGCTGGAACTCCGAGAGGGCGATGTCGAAGATCAGGGCGGGCCAGCTCCCCGGGCCCGAGCTCTCGATCGGCAAACTCTCGCTCACCGAGAACATGCGGCGCACCGCTGAGCTCGCCGCCCACGTGCTCGGACCGCGCATCATTGCCGACTCCGGCGAGTGGGGTACCTACGGCTGGTCCCGCTACGTCCTCGGTGTCCCGGGCATGAGGGTCGCCGGAGGCACAGACGAGGTCATGCGCAACATCCTCGCCGAGCGCGTCCTCGGCCTCCCGAAGGAGCCTTCGGGGAAGAGCTAGAACCGGCTCGCCGTCGCAGATCCCCCAGGGGGTGAGGCTCGTGCAACGCAAAATAATTGCCTCCGCTCTTGTCGTCGTCCTCGGAGTGCTGCCGGTCACTGCCTCGGCTGCCCCTAGGGCCGCCGCCAAGGCCGCCCGCTGGACCATCATGAAGACCCCGACCTTCGCCGGCGGCACCTACGGCCAGCTGGACGCGATCTCGTGCCCGAGCGCGAAGTCGTGTTTTGCTGTGGGCTACGGCGGCACCGAGTCGTCGAGCGGCTCGGTCGAGCAGCCGCTGATCGAGCACTGGGACGGCACGCAGTGGTGGCAGCTCGCCCACCCGCTCTACACCAAGGACCCGCTCGTGCGCCTCTACTCCATCTCGTGCACGAGCGAGGCGTTCTGCATGGCCGTCGGTTACGCCTTCAATGCCAAGGCCACGGCATCGGTCACGCTTGCGGAGCGCTGGAACGGGGTCAACTGGTCTGTGGTCCCGTCGTTCAACGTCGGCGGATCGTCCTACTCATTCCTGAAGGCGGTGTCATGCGTCAGTCCTCTCGATTGCAACGCCGTCGGCTACAGCCTGAGCACTGAGCCGGCCGAGGCCCTCGTCGAGCACTACTCCGGCGGAAGCTTCGGCTACGAAGCGGTCGCGGACGTGAGCCACAAGATCGAATTGACCTCGATCAGCTGCATCAAGACAGGGTTCTGCGAAGCTGCGGGGATCGACACGAGCTCGGGCGAGCTTGGCTACGTCGCCTCATCGGTCAACGGGTTGTCCTGGACCGCCCATGCCGCCCTACCGGATTTCACGGCTACTGGGTCGGGGCTCACGCTGCAGGGGATCAGCTGCATGAGCGCCACGGCCTGCATGGCAGTCGGGTACGGCAGCGACGGGTTGAAGCAGACCGGAGTGACCGAGCGCTGGACCGGCACCAAGTGGACGCTCGCGAAGGACGCCAACGCCAAGGGCTCGAGGTTCACAGCGCTGCTGTCGGTCACCTGTGCCGCGGCCAACAACTGCACGGCGGTTGGTTACGACTCCCAGTCCTCCCTGTCCTCGACCCCGGCCGTCGAGCACTGGAACGGCTCTTCCTGGTCGCTCGTCCCGAGCGAGCTCATGCCGATCTACCCGATGAGCCAGTTCAACGGCGTGGTGTGCAACGGCACGACTTGCCTCGCCTCTGGCTACGGCAGCGGGCCGAGCTCGTACGCGGCAGCGCCGTTGGTCGAGCGCTCGTAGGCCTCCCGCGGCTCCCAGCCGGGCGGGCGGTACCAGAGCCCCTCCACGAATGCCCACGAGCGCCGGTGGATCGGCGTGCAGCCCCAGGTCGCGAGCGCCATCTTGTGCAGGGGCGCCGGGTAACCGCGGTTCCGCTCGAACCCGTACCAGGGGTAGTGCTCAGACTCGCGCGCCATGAGCCTGTCGCGGGTGACCTTCGCCATCACCGACGCCGCCGAGATCGACTTCGCCGACGCATCGCCCTTCACGATGAGGCGTACCGGGGGGAAGTCGGACAATCCAGAATCGCGATCGGCCAGAAAGTCGAAACGCCCGTCCAGCAACATCACATCGGGCGCCCACCCGAGCTGGTCCAGCGCACGCTTGGCCGCGAGTCGCTGCGCCACGGTCATCCCGAGCTCGTCGCACTCTTCGTTGCTCGCATGCCCGACAGCCCAGGATGCGAGCGAGCGCCCAAGCGGCTCGTAGAGCGCCTCGCGCTCCGCCCACGTCAGCTGCTTCGAGTCCCGCACACCTCTTGGGATCTTGCGCCCGCAACCGGGCGTGACGACGGCTATCCCGATCGACACCGGTCCAGCCCACGCGCCCCGGCCGACCTCGTCCATGCCGGCGACCGAAGTACACCCGTCGGCGAAGTAGCGGCCCTCGACCCGGAGCGACGGGAGGGATCGGGTCATCGGGTCATCGGGTCATCGGTTGATCGGGACATCGGGTCGCAACGACCGCATGCCTTTCAACCGTAGCGATCGCGGCGCTGACAAGACTGGCTTGCGATAAGACAGCAGGCCTTGCATCGCTGTAACCTGGCCGTCATGCGTAAGCCCCGATCCATTGCCATTGCAGCCCTTGTAGTGACGGCTCTCGCCGCCGCCGCGTGCGGGTCGAGCTCCTCCTCCCCTGGCACGAGCCTCCTCACACAAGACACCGCCAACGTCGGCTACGCCGGCTCGCTCACGGGCATCGTGCAGACGACGCTTCAGCCAGCGTTCGAGAACGCGACCGGTGACGCGTTCGTCGGCAAGGGCGAAGGCTCGACCGCCCTCGCGCAGGCGATCTTGGACAAGGAGCTCTCGCCGGGCGCCTTCGTCGCGGTCGGTAAGAAGGCGATCAAGCTGCTGTGGCCATCCCGGTCGCACTTCCTGATCACGCTCGGAACGGACCCGCTCGTCGTGGCGTACTCCCCGAAGAGCCCTTACGCAGCCCAGCTGAATCAGATCCGCTCAGGTGCGAAGCCCCTCAAGGACCTATTCAAGTTGATGGAGACGAAGGGATTCCGCCTCGGGCGCACAGACCCGAACCTCGACCCGCAAGGTGCTTACTTCGAGCTCATGTTCCAGCTCGCCACGAAGCAGCTCCACCTGCCCGCCGACACCGCAGCGAAGATCCTCGGGACGACCGGCACGTCCGCCACCACCGATGTCGGCTCTTCGAGCCAGATCCTCGACGAGGACGCCCTGCCGACGGACATCGCGACCGCGAGCGTCGACGCCGGGAGCGAGTACATCACCGAGGCGATGCAGTACAAGCTCGATTACATCAAGCTGCCGGCGAGCCTCGACTTCGCCGACCCGGCAGACCTGTCGGTCTACTCGACGGTCAGCTTGAACCTCCTCCAGAACACGACTTTCCCCGGTGACCTCATCACGCTGAACGAGACATACGTCCTCCCCGCCGCCGGCACGACCCGGTTGGCCTCGGATGCGGCTGGGGACCAGGCTTGGCTCGCGTTTCTGCTCTCGTCTACCGGCCAGGCGCTCCTGAAGAAGGTCGGGTACGTCCTCGAGGCCCCGCGGTTGAGCCTCGCGCCGGGCTTCACGTCCGCCAAGGCCGTCCTCCCGGCCCCGGTCCTCGCCAACTACAACGCTCTTGGAGGTATGGTCTCGACTTCGTGACAGCTTCGATCAGGCGAGCGAGCACTGGGGTCGCTTTCGCGGCAAGCCTCGTGTGCTGGGTCGTCCTGCTCGGGCCGCTCTTCGAGCTCG
>JBKQLZ010000041.1:0-9495 GCA_052146895.1 Acidimicrobiales bacterium | reverse complement strand
CCTGGACGAGGGAGTGTCCGGTATGGGTCTCTTCGACGAGACCGTTAAGGTCGCCGGTCTGATCCCACTGCAGCGCGAACTGCAGCTGCGAACGCCTCGCAATCAGGAAGGTGACCACGATCGCAAGCGGGATCGTGACCGCCGAGACCGCAGCGAGAATCGGCGAGATCCAGAACATCATCGCAAGCACGCCACAGATCGTGAGAATCGACGTCAACAGCTGGCTGAGGCCCTGTTGCACAGTCGTCGTCAGGTTGTCGATGTCGTTTGTGACCCGGCTCAAGATGTCGCCGTGGGGATGGCTGTCGAAGTACCGCAGCGGCAACCGGGTGAGCTTGTCTTCGACGTCGCGTCGCAGCCCGGACATCGCCCGCTGCGCGACACCTGCCAAGAGGAAGCCCTGTCCGTAGTTGAACGCAGCACCCGCGGCGTAGACGAGCGCAGCCAGCCCAAGTACCTTGCCCAGCTCGCCGATGTCCACGCCCTTGCCGGGCGTCAGGTTCATTGCCGAGATCATCCTGGCGATCTGGCTCTCGCCGTGCGTGCGAAGCGACACGATCGCCTGGTTCTTCGTGACCCCCGGATGCAAGAGCTTCCCGATCACGCCGTTGAAGAGCACGTTCGTCGCGTTGCCGAGGATCCTCGGGCCGCTCACGGTGAACCCCACCGAGACAACGCCGAAAGCGAGCGCGACAAGGATCCGGAATTGGTCGGGCCCGAGCCGCCGAAGGAGGCGACGCAGCGTCCCCCAGAAGTCCTTGCTCTTCTCGACGGGTGCACCGCCACCCGCGCCCATCACGCCGGCGCGCATCCCGCCACCGGGTCGCCCCATCATGCTGCGGCGTCCTCGCCGAGCTGGGAGACGACGATCTCGCGATAGGGATCGCAGGTGTCGATGAGGGCACGATGGGTGCCCATCCCCACAACCCGACCTTCGTCCAAGACGATGATCCGGTCCGCGTGCATGATCGTGCTCACCCGCTGGGCGACAATCAGCACCGCGGCCTTGCGCGTCTCCTCGCGCAGAGCGGCGCGCAGCCGCGCGTCGGTTGCGGCATCGAGCGCGGAGAAGCAGTCATCGAAGAGGTACACCGGGGGCGCCTTGACGAGGGCGCGGGCGATCGAGAGACGCTGGCGTTGGCCTCCCGAGACGTTCGTGCCGCCCTGGTCGATCGGGGCTTCGAGCCCACCGGGCATTGTCGCCACGAAATCGCTCGCCTGTGCCACCTCGAGGGCATGCCAGAGCTGGGCGTCGGTCGCGTCGGCGTTTCCGAATCGGAGGTTGCTCGCGACGGTGCCGCTGAACAGATAGGCGGCCTGGGGGACAAGGCCGAGGGCGCTCCACAGCTGTTCGAGCTCTTGCTCGCGGACGTCGACGCGGTTCACGAGCACCGAGCCCGCGGTCGCGTCGAAGAACCGCGGGATCAAGTTGAGGAGCGTCGTCTTGCCGCTCCCGGTCCCGCCGATGATCGCGCTCGTCTCGCCGGGCTGGAGGACAAAAGAGATCTCCGTGAGCACCGGCCGTTCGCTTCCCGGGTAGCCGAAGCTCACGCCATCGAAGCGAACCAGGTCCGGAGAGCCGGACGGTCCGATGGAAGTTGGCCGTCGGATCGAGCTAGGCGGGTCGACGATCGATGGCGTGGTGTCGAGGACCTCTTCGATCCGCTCAGCGCTCGCCATCGCGCGAGGCATGAGGATCGCCACCATCACTGCCATCATCACGGACATGAGGATCTGCAAGATGTAGGTGAGAAATGCGGTGAGGTTGCCGATCGGCATCGACCCCTCGCTCACCAATCGACCCCCAAACCACAAGACGGCAACGCTCGAGAGGTTGAGGATCACCATGATCGTCGGGAGCATGAGAGCGAAGATCCGGTTCACTGACAGCGCTGTCGCGGTGAGATCGGCGTTCGCCTCGGCGAACCGCTCGGCTTCCGGCTTGCCCCGCACGAAAGCTCGGATCACCCGCACACCGGTGATCTGCTCGCGCAGCACCAAATTGATGCGATCGATCTTGGTCTGCATGGTACGGAACTTCGGCACGACCATCTTCAACACGAGACCGATGAAGACCGCCATCACCGGCACCGCGACGGCGAGCAATGGGGAAAGTGCCGCGCCCTCCTTGATCGCCAGGATCACCCCGCCGACGCTCATGATCGGCGCGATCACCATCATCGTGAGGGCCATCTGCAAGAAGAGCTGGATCTGTTGGATGTCGTTCGTGTTCCGCGTGATCAACGACGGCGTCCCGAAGCGGTCGATGTCGCGCGCCGAGAACGACTGCACGCGCGTGAACACCGCCTCACGGATGTCCGCGCCGACACCCATCGAGGTGCGCGACGCGAAATAAACTGCGACGATCGATACGACCCCGAGACCGAGGGTGATCGCAAGCATGATCACACCGGTGGTCACGATGTAGTGCAGGTTCCCTGTGACGACGCCGTTGTTGATGATGTCGGCGTTGAGGTTCGGGAGGTAGAGGTTTCCGACAGTCTGGATTACGAGCAACCCGACGACGACCGTGACGAGGCGCCGGTAGGGGCGGAGGTGAGTGCGGAGCAACCGGATCAGCACGTGCGCCATCCTTCTTCATGCAGGCCGGCTACGGACTCATCATCGATGTAGGACACGCGTCTCACCGATCAAGCCAATGCCAACTACCGCAGATGACCTGAGCAGCACTCTCGCATGGCGGGCATTCGGCTGTCGCCACGCGGCACAGGCTACTGACGAGTCAGAGCGACAGGCACCCCGTGGCGGTCCTAGTCTGCTCAGCTGCCGTGGTCGCCTCGTTACGTCGTCTCATCGGAGCGCTCCCAGTTGCGCCGGAACGCCGATTGGGTCCTGGAGCGGGAAGTGGCAAGCTGCCTCGTGTCCGGGTCCGAAGGGGCGCAGTGGCGGCTCGACCTCGGCGCAGATGTCCTGCGCGGCTGGGCAGCGGGTGCGGAACCGGCACCCAGACGGCGGCGTCACCGCGCTCGGCAGCTCGCCCATCACGCCCGCGGCACTCTTGCCGCGTTCGACCGCTGGGTCGGGCTCGGGAATGGCTGCGATCAGCCCAGCGGTGTAATGGTGCGCCGCTCGGTGATAAATGTCCTCGCCGGAGGCGATCTCGACCAGCTTGCCCAGGTACATCACGCCGATCCGATTGGCCAGGTACTTCACGACAGCCAGATCGTGGGAGATGACGACGTAAGTGAGGCCGTGAGTCTCTTGGAGTCGTTTCATAAGGTTCAGGACCTGAGAGCGGATCGAGACGTCAAGGGCACTTACGGGCTCGTCTGCCACGATCAGCTGAGGGCTGAGCGTGAGGGCACGTGCTAGCCCAATCCGCTGGCGCTGTCCGCCGGAGAACTCGTGGGGGAAGCGCTCGACGGAGTTGGCGGGCAGTCCGACCTCCTGGAGCAGTTCGGCGACGATCTCGTCCTGCGCGCGCCGGCTGGCGGAACGCTGGGTGGACATGGGCTCGCGAAGGATCGCCCCGACCCGCATTCGCGGGTCGAGAGAACTGATCGGATCCTGGAACATCATCTGCAGGTCCCGCCGGAAACGCCGCAGCCGCGCACCGCGCAGCTGGGCTATGTCGGTGTCCCGCAGTAAGGCGCGCCCGGAGTGCGGCCGCTCTAGCCCGACGATGATCTTGCCGAGCGTGGTCTTGCCACATCCTGACTCCCCGACCAATCCGAAGGTCTCGCCACGCCGGACTGTGAACGACACCCCGCTCACGGCCTTCACCGACCCGACTCTCCGTTGCAGCACGGCACCGGCCGTCACCGGGTACTCGAGCACTACGTCTTCGAGCACAAGCAGGTGATCGGAGCCGTCCGACGCAGCTGTAGCCGTGGGAGTAGGCCGCACGGCCGCAGCGAACCCATGAGCGGTACTCGCCGCTCCGCCATCTTCCGCGCCGAGTTCGGCGCCATCTGCGGCGCGATTGTCCGTGCCCGTCGTGCCGTCCGCCTCCTCGACAGCTGCCCCCGCGCCGTGCCGGTCGATCGGCCCGTCTACCGGATGCCAGCACGCAAACAAGTGCGTCGCTCCACCAGCGCCCAGTTGCGGCTCATACGACCAGCAATCGTCCGCGGCGAACCCGCACCTCGCAGCGAAACGGCACCCTTCTGGCGGCTCGGTCAAGTCCACCGGTACGCCCGGGATGCTGTACAGCCGCTCATTGGCGTCCTGCGTGAGCAACGGAATCGAACCGAGCAAGCCCTGCGTGTAGGGGTGGTGCATGTGGCGGAACAGATGATCCGTCGTCGAGGACTCCACCAGCCGGCCGGCGTACATCACGTTCACTCGGTCGGCCCGACCGGCGACGACGCCCATGTCGTGAGTGATGAGCAGCACCGCCATTCCGAGCCGCTCCTTCAGGTCATCGAGGAGCCGCAGGATCTGCGCCTGGATCGTGACGTCGAGTGCCGTCGTCGGCTCGTCTGCGATCAGCAGTTTCGGCTCGCACGACAGGGCGATTGCGATCATCACGCGCTGCCGCTGACCACCGGAGAGCAGGTGCGGGTAGTCGCCGAGGCGCTCGCGGGGCCGAGGAAACCCGACGAGACCGAGCACCTCTGTCGCCCGGTCCAAGGCTGCGGCCTTGCTGGCGGCACGGTGAAGACGGACGGGCTCTGCGATCTGCTCTCCGATGGTCATCGTCGGGTTGAGCGAGGTCATCGAGTCCTGGAAGATCATCGCCACCTCGTTGCCGCGCACGTCACGCATCTCGGGCTCGGTCAGACCGACCAGATCGCGCCCGTCGAGACGAATCGACCCGCCGACGATGTTCCCGCCCCCGGGCAGGAGACGCATGATCGAGAGGGCAGTCATCGACTTGCCGCACCCCGATTCGCCGACAAGACCTAGCGTCTCACCGGGCTCGATCCTGAAGCTGACGTTGCCGACCGCATGGACGACGCTGCGCGACAGCTGGATCTGAGTCGAGAGGTCGTCTACCTCGAGCACCGGCGCCGGCAAGGGATCACCGCCTCCGGAGGCGGACGTCGACGGTGTCCCGCCAAGCGTCGCCGATGAAGTTGAACGCCATCACGAGGGCCACGAGGCACCCTCCGACCGGGTAGACGAGCCACCAGTAGCCGTCCTGCAGATAGGTGAGACCTCCGGAGAGCATGTCTCCCCAGTCGACTGACGGGTACGGGAGACCAAAGCCAAGAAACCCGAGGAAGGCGAGCAACACGATGGCATCCGCGACCTGGAAGGTGGCATTGACGATGACGACGCTGAGCGAGTTCGGAATGAGGTGCTTGTAGATGAGCCTGCGCCTGCTCGCTCCCATCGTCTGCGCGGCCAGCACGAAGTCGCGCTCACGCAATGTCAGCACTTCGCCGCGCACGAGCCTCGCCGAGCCGAGCCATGAGAAGATCCCGATGATCAGGGCAAGCTTGAAGACGCTCGGCCCGTAGTGGGCGCTGACGATCAGCACGACGAGAAGCAGCGGCACCGACAAGAGCACGTCAACGATCCGCATAAGGACTGCGTCGAGCAGCCCACCGACGAGCCCCGCGACGGCGCCGACGAGAGTCCCGATCAACGTGGCGATGACCGAGGCGAGCACGCCGATCTCGATCGACGACCGGCCGCCGGCCATGATCAGCCCAAGCTCGTCCAGACCATTCGAATCCGTGCCGAGCAGGTGCCCCCTACCGGGCGGGAGGAGTTGGTTGAAGGTCGTCACGGTGGTGTCGCCGTGGTAGAACGCCGGGCCTAAGTAGCAGAACAGCACGAAGAACACCACGATCGCCATCCCGGCGACGGCGAGCTTGTTCTCCATGAAGGACCGCAAGGCCAGGCGCCATCCTGCCCGCGGACCGTGAACCTGGCCACCTTCGGGGATGTCGGCGCCCGCCCGCGGCACAACACCTGGAGCCGGGACCGGCTCGGGACCGAGAGTCGCGGTCATGACTCAGGCGATCCTGATCCGGGGATCAGCGACGCACAACGCCACATCCGCTATGAGGTTCCCGACGACGGTGAGCACGCCGCCTATCAGCACGAGAGCGATCACAGTCGAGAAGTCCTCATTGTTCAGCTCGTTCACGAAGAGAAGGCCGAGACCGTGAAAATTGAACAGGTACTCCTCAATGACGTCGCCGCCGATCAACGCCGGTATCGACAGGCCGACGAGGGTCACCATGGCGAGGCTGGCGTTCCGAAAGAGGTGGCGGCTCAGCACCCGCCGCTCGGAGAGCCCCTTGGCCCGGGCAAGGCGGATGTAGTCCTGCGCAAGAGCGTCGAGCGCTGACGATCGCATGTACCGGGAGTATCCAGCGATGCTGGTCGAAGCCAACGTGACGATCGGGAGGAACATCGCACGGATGTTGAGAATGTTCTGCCAGATCGATTCCGACTGGCTGGCTTCGGCTGGGAACCAGTGGAGCTGGAGGGCCAGAACGCCGATCAACAGCAACCCGAGGAAGTTGTCTGGCATCGAGTAGGCAGTGAAGGCTCCCGCGGTGAGGCTCTGGTCGAGGAACGTGTTCCGCCTGACTGCCTGGAGAATGCCGAGAGGGATGGCAAGCACCACCGCGAGGAAGATCGCTATGCCGCAGAGATAGGCAGTGCGCGCCCAGTTCTCACCGATCAGCGAGTCCACCGTCTGGTTGAGCTTGTAGGAGTACCCCAGGTTGCCCTGGACGAGCTGATGCAAGTAGGTCACGAACTGGTCCCAGATTGGGCGGTCGTACCCGTGCGTCTTGTTCCAGTACGCGACGGCCAGAGCGCTTGCCTTGTCCCCGAGAACAGCCCTGCCGGGGGACGGGGCAACCACGTGGATCATGACGAAGGTGAGCAGAGCGATCCCGACGACGACGACGACCGCCGTGAGGAGCCTGCGCACGATGTAAGCGGTCACCGGACCAGCTCTCCGTCAGCCGAGCGCTTGCCAGTCATCGTCGTCCCTCCGGGATTCCAGTTGGATAGCTGGCTAGCGCTTGATGAAGTACCAGTATTCAGGCATGTATTGGAATTGCGACGAGGCCTCGAAGCTCGCCGCTGGGCCGGCCAGGGTGCTCTTGAACGCGGTGATCAGGTCCGGGTTCGGCTGGAACAATCCCGGCTGCTGCGCGGTGAGGTAGCTGATCTCGTTCAGCACGGCGTTCGGGTTGTTGGAGTGCACGGAGTCGTTGACGAGGCCGTCGTAGGTCGGGTTCGAGTAATCGCCGCTGTTGAAAGAGCCCGTCGTGTTGAAGACGCCCTCCTGGGTCGGGTACAAGAGGTTTGTGTCTCCCCCGTAGTCCTCCATTGCCCAGTGATCGTCCTGGTCCGGATTTGTGGGGTCGGAAAGGCTCGAGATGATGTAGTTGAACGTCTTGCCCTCGAGGTTGATGGTGATCCCGATCTGCTTGGCGGCCGAGGCGATCGCCTCGTCTTGGGCCTCGGTCACGGCCGGTTGAGTGGTGTAGACCAGGTTCCACGTGAGCGGTGTGCCGGCCCGTATGCCAGCGCCGCACTCGTTCGCGCCGGTGCCCGCCTTCGCGCAAGTCGTGGTCCCGTTCCGGACCACCTTCCAGCCGTGCGAGCTAAGCAACGCTGAAGCCGCCGAGATGCTGTAAGGGTATGGGTTCGTCAGGGCGTTGGCCGGAGCGAACGGGCTCTTCGGGATGGCGGGCACAGGCCCGTAGGCCGCGCCGGCGGCGCCGTCGAACATCCCTCGCGCCGAGATGATGCCCGGCTCATCCTGAAGGTGAGCGAGCGCTTGGCGGATATAGAGCTGGGAGATGATTTTGTCGAAGTCGCCGGTCTTGTCCTTGAAGTTGTAGACGATGAAGCTGTTGCCAAAGTCGGGGTAACCCCAGATGTCGTAGCCGAGCGACTTGAGCTTCGGGACTTGCGGCAGATCGCTGAAATCCACGAATCCCACGTCGAGGTTCCCGCTCAGCAGCTGATCGAACTCGGCATCGGTGGAGGTGAAGGCCACGTCGTCGATCGTGGTGATGCGCGGCTTGACCGGTCCGCTGTAGTTGGGATTGGCGACGAGAACGTTGCCATCGGTCGACGGGTCGAAGCTCTCTACCCTGTAGGGGCCGTCGACGACACGCCAGAGCGGATCGGAGCCGTAGGTAGAGAGCTTGCCCGCCTCGGCGTTGAGGAATTTGTAGATCTTCTCGGCGTTCGCGAGCTTCCTGAAGTTGACTGTCGGGCCGCTGATGCTTGTCTTGGACCAGGCGTGCGCGGGGAGTGGGGCAATCCCGGCGATCTGGTCGAGGAACTGGAAGTTCGGGTTGAACGACTTGCTGAGAGTGATCACGGCCGTGGTCGGATTGGGCGTCGCCACCGACACCAGGTCCTGGGGGAACTCGCCCGGCGTGAAGGACCCGTCGTTGTCAGGACTGAGCAAGACCGCCGCGTGGGCCAGATAGCAATAGAATGCGACATCGGTCGAGGTCACCGGTTGCCCGTCTGACCACTTCCAGCCGCTCCGGAGCGTGATTGTCGCCACCTTGTTGTCGTCGCTGAACTTGGGCGGCGCAGGCGAGATGCTGTCTGGGTAGTCGACTGTCGGCTGGTCGCCGAGCGGTGCCCACCAGAGCGGCCGCCACATGTAGTCCACGAAACCGTCGACGGTCCCTACCGAGTCATCGGAGGCGGGAACGATCGGGAAGATGTACGTCGGGCCGCCCTGCGGTGCCTCGGCAATCGAGAGGGTGCCTCCCGTGATTGGTGTCCCGGAGGATGGCGGCAGCGAACCGTACTGGCCGTTCGACGATCCATGCCCGCTCCCAGATGGCGTGCCCGAGCTGCAAGCTGCCAGCAGTAGAGCCGCTGCCGCCAGGGCTGCGACTGAGCGAATCCTCGTTGATTTGGCTCTCATGCTGGTAGCTCCTTCCATCCGCGCGCCTAAGTCTGAGTCCGAACCGATTGGCTTATTCTGGCGCCAGTCGGCCCGGCGTGCAGGGTGTCGTGGATCGCGCAATGAGCGCACGCATTGGGCACGAGCGTTGCGCCGTTCGACGCTCCGCTCGGGGCTCGCTACTGAGTTAACAGCGTCGCCCCGTGCTTCAGCCGTCCACGGTGACTTCGCCACCGCTGATGGTCAGATCGGAATATCCGGATCCGACCAACGTGAGGCTCCCGGTCTCGCTGCCATAGGTCGCGAGGAGGTAGGTGCCCGACGGTGTGTAGCTCGGGGCGCTGGCGACGGTGAGATCGCCGGCGAACGTGGCGTTGCCACTGATCTCCAGTTCACCCTGGTTGGAGCCTGCCGTCGTGCCGCCGATGGTGGCCTTCACGTCCGAACTCGAGTCCGAGGTGTACGTCGTGGCTGTGACGACGGACTCCTCGAGGTTGAGCGTGCCGTCGTTGGTGAGCGACCCGAACTGCAGCTCACCGGAGTCCGCGGTGATGGTGCCGTCGTTGACGGCTGGGTTCGTCACGGTTGCTCCGCCATTGTCTACGAGGCTGCCGGCGCTCGTGATCGTGAAGAGCCCCGCGGCTGACCAGTTACAGATGTCAGAGCCCGCCTCGAGGGTGAAG
>JBKQLZ010000040.1:0-4238 GCA_052146895.1 Acidimicrobiales bacterium | reverse complement strand
CCGCGCGGCGCCGCGCCGCTCAGCTACCGAAGTGGTCGTTCATCAGCCGAGTGACCACCTCGGGGTTCTCGAGCGTGAGCATGTGGCTGCCCTCGTCCACGTATTCGAGGCGGGCGCCGCCGATCAGCCGCGCGTACTCCTCGCCGACGGCATTCGGCACCAGCCCGTCCTTCCGCCCGACGATGACGAGGGTCGGAGCCGTCACGCGGCCAAGCCGTCGCGGCATCTTCGGGTTGTGAAAGTAAGGGTTCCACCCGAGCTTGGCGGCAGCGGCCATCGACTCGAAGAAGGGCCGGACCATGTCGAACGGCACCGCGGCGATGTCCTTCGGCCCGAGCGACCCGAGAAGGTTCATGCCGGCCGCGACGGGATGCGTCTGGTCGGCGAAGACCTCGGCGGCGAGCTCGTCGAACTTGCGGCCGAACAGCTCCGACATCGGTGCGCCTGGGACGTAGAGGCCGACGGCGTTGATGAGGGTGAGGCTCCTGACCCGCTCGGGGTGACGCCAGGCCAGCTCGGCCGCCAGCCAGCCGCCGAGGGACATGCCGGAGACATGCGGCGGGTTGTTGGCGCCGAGGCCCAAGCGGTCGAAGACGTCGAGCGTGTGGTACACGGCGTCCTCGATGTCGTCGATCTGGTCGAGACCTTCGGAGCCGGCGAAGCCCGGGAGCATCGGGGCATAGACCGCGTGGTCGGCCGCGAGGAGGCCGAGGAAATCGGCCACTTCGTTCGAGCCTGTCTCGCCGCCGGAGGAGTGCAGGTACACGACCGGGATCCTGGAGGAATCTCCGCCACGGGTGAGCTGGACCTCGCCGACCGCGGTCGGGAATCGCTCGGTCAC
Source organism: Acidimicrobiales bacterium (assembly GCA_052146895.1). Lineage (GTDB taxonomy): Bacteria > Actinomycetota > Acidimicrobiia > Acidimicrobiales > Bog-793 > Palsa-601. The sequence goes on along the minus strand of JBKQLZ010000040.1, from coordinate 3,397 downwards.
GAGCTCGGTCGACGATCCGATCGTGCTCACGCCTTGGCCCCGGTCACGACGCTGCGTTCGGTGCCGGGAAAGCGCGCCCGCAGCGCCGGTGCGACCTCCGTCGCGAACAGCTCGAGATTGCGGCGAGTGTCGTCTGCCGGAAGCGTTCCGAGCTGGAACAGCCCGAGCAGGTTGCCGACCCCGAGCCGCTCGACGTTCTCGCTCAGCCGCTCGAGAACCGTCTCGGGCGATCCCACGATGGCGTACTGGCCCTCCACGACTTGCTCCCAGTCATCGAGGTACTCGGCGAACGTGCCGATCCCCTTCATCATGCTCTCGAGCGAACGGAGTGATGTGTAACCAGGCGGCGAGATCGAGATCCCGGGCAGCAGTCGTTTCACGAAGTACCAGAAGTGCGACTCGTAACGACGGCGAGCCTCCTCGTCGGTGTCGGCGATGAAGATGGGGACGAGCCAGCCGAGCTGCAGCGGGTCGGCCTCGTAGCCCTCCTTGACGCACGCCTCCCGCATGAGGTTGAACATCCGCTCGAACACCGAGATGTGGAAGTACGGGATGCCCATGTACGCGTACCGGTGACGCGCGACGAACTCGAGCGTCTCGAGCGAGCCTGCGCCCGGGATCCACACCTCGGGATGCGGCTGCTGGACCGGACGCGGCCAGGAGTTCACGTACCGGATCCGGTAGTGCTTCCCGATGAACTCGAATGGACCGGGCTCGGTCCACGCCTTGATGATCAGGTCGTGAGCCTCGGAGAAACGCTCGCGCGCCTGCGCCGGGTTGATCCCGAACGAGTAGTACTCCGGCCCGCCACCGACGACCATGCCGGCGATCAACCGACCGCCCGAGATGCAGTCGATCATCGCGAATTCCTCCGCCACCCGGGTCGGCGGGTCGTAGAGCGGGAGAGCGTTTCCGACGACCGCGATCCTGACGTTGCTCGTCTGCCGGGCGAGGATCGCGGCCATCAGGTTGGGCGACGGCATGATGCCGTAGGCGTTCTGGTGGTGCTCGTTCACGCAGACCCCGTCAAAGCCGAGCTCGTCGGCGTAGATCAGCTCGTCGAGGTAACGGTTGTAGATCTCCGTGCCGAGACCGGGGTCGAACAGCGCGTTCGGGCAGGTGATCCATGCTGGCCCGTCGTAATCCGACGGGAGCCCTGGATAGGGCATCAGATGGAAGCTGAACAGTCGCATCTCTCGTCTCCCCCCTTCGTCCGACTCACCCTAATGGACAGGTCCTTCAGGTGGCTGGAAGCCAATCGGCTGCGGCGGGTCGCTCGGCAGAGCAGTCAGGCGCCTCCCACGACGAGCCCCTCGAGATCGGCCTCGAGCACGACCGCTCTCCCGGGCACCCCGAGGTCGGCCAGAGCCCGCTCACCGGCTTCCCTCACGACGCCGGCAACGCCCGCGCCGTCGCAGATCCCGAGCAGGCTCGGCCCGGCGCCAGACCACGTGGCCACCACGGCGCCGGCCTCCCGCAGGCGCGCGAGCAACTCCGGCGCCTCCGGGAACAACGACGATCGTGCATCCTGGTGAAGCCTGTCGTCGCCCGCCTCGGGCACGAGCCCTGAGCGATCGCCCAGCCCGGCGACGAGGAGCCCCATCCGACCGAGGTTGTGGACGGCGTCACCGAGCGGCACCTCCGCCGGTAGCACCGAACGGGCGTGCTTGGTCTTCAGCTCGCGATCGGGGATGAGCAGCACGAACGCCAACCCGGGGTCGAGCGGGAGACGCCTCGCGACGGGCGCCCCACCGACCATCGCAGCGGCCACGAGTCCGCCCAGCATGGAAGCGGCTGCGTTCTCAGCGTGCCCATCGACGCCGGCCGCTACCGCCAAGGGGTTCGGCGCTCCCGCAGCAGCCGCCACCGCCAAGGCGAGGGCAGCCGACGAGCCGAGCCCGCGCGAGACGGGAACCTCCGAACGGACGTGGATCGCGACGTCGTCGTGTCCGAGCACTTGCCGGACGACGACGGCCGCGAGGTGCCCGGGACCACGTGACAGCTTGGCGCCTTCACCCGTGGCGGAGATCTCGAGGCGAACCGCCGGCTCGACGCTGACCTCGCAGTGAAGCGCCATCGCCACCGCGAGCACGTCGTAGCCCGGCCCGAGATTTGCTGACGACGCCGGCACGCGCGCCCGGCCGCGCCCAAGTTCCCGGGTCAGGTCCCGACCCCGAGCGACATCGGCGACCGAACCACCACCGAGCCGGCAGGGGGCGGTGCGACGGCGCGTTCGATCACGACGGGGTACTCCCCCACTGGGCCGAACTGGGAGCTCACACAGAACTCGCCGATCACCGAGCCGGCGGGCCAACCCTTGTGCAGGTTCGTCGCCGTGACCGGGGCGCCGAGCAGATCACTGGAGAAACTCAACCCACCCCAACCAGCCACGCGCACCGGACCGGTTATCGACGCGTCCACAGTCGAGTGCGACCACGGGATGGACACCGAGGCGACCTTCACCGTCGACCCGAAGGGGGAGACGAGCTGCAGGTGCGCAGTCGCCGCATTAAGGAGAGCCACGTCCGCCTGCCCGGCCTGGCCCAACCCAAGGACCTGGCCGGTGACCGACGTCACGACGAGGACTCGCCTGTCGCCGACCTTGCGCCATGCGGCTGCCACGAGGCACCCGCCGGCAGCCTGGGTGAAACCCGACTTCACCCCGATGATCCCGTCGTACCCGAGCACAGGGTTGTAGCTCGTGATCTCGCCCTCCACGGGGAAGGGCACGTCGTTCAACGCGACGATCGAACGGAAGACCGGGTTGCGCATCATGATCGAGCCGAGCAGCGCCTGGTCGGAGGCTGTCGAGACGGTCTTCGGGTCGACACCGCTCGCGTCGGCGTAGTGGGTGCTCGTCATCCCGAGCAACAGGGCGGCCGAGTTCATCTTTACGACGAAACGAGCCTCGGTGCCGCCCACCCACCTCGCGAGGATGTCGGCCACGTTGTCGGCCGACGGGATGAGGAGAGCCTCGAGAAGCTGCCGTTCGGTGAGGACCTCGCCCTTGTCGAGCTCCACGTTGGAGAGATCGTTCTCGGAGTACGTCATCCACGCGTCGTGATCGGACTGCGTGAACGTCAGGGTCGGCCCTTGCTCGCTGCCCCGGAGCGGGTGGGCCTGCAAGACGAGATACGCGGTCATGATCTTCGTCTCGCTCGCGATCGGGACTGGGCGCTCATTCGGGCTCGCTGCTACGACACCGGTGCCGCTAAAGGCGACCGCTCCCTCGCCCTTGGCGGGAAACGGCATAGCCGGGAGCTTCCCCGAGATCGGCGCAGTGGCCGCAACGAGCGCCGTGAGTCGCGGCAAGGAGACCTGGACGCCCTTCTCGGACGAAGCCGAGAGTGTCGACCCGTGGCCCCCTCTCGCCGCCGTTCCGCCCAGGCCTGCCAGC
>JBKQLZ010000039.1:0-4684 GCA_052146895.1 Acidimicrobiales bacterium | reverse complement strand
GCCTCCACGAGGCGAACGCCATGCTGCCCGTAGTAGGTGGGCCGGCTGCCGATCGAGATCGCCGCCAGATGACGGTGAGCGGTCGATTCGGAGCTCCCTTCGGCATTCGGTTCGGCGTCGAGCCAGCCGGCGTAGACCCCGTCGGGGGGGAGTTCCGCGCTCGATGCATCAAGCTCCACATTCGCGGTCGGGAAGCCGAGCTCGCGGCCCCGCTGGTCACCGCGGACGACAATGCCCGAGAGCTCTATCTCAGCGGGAGCGGCCTCCATCAGCGCCACGCTACCCAGCCATGGACTCGGTACTCGGCCAACGACACACCGGTAGCCTGCCGGTCGTGCCCCTGCCGACGCTTCCGCGTTATGTCAGCATCCGCGAGGTCGGGCCTCGTGACGGGCTACAGGGAGAGCGACCAATCCCCCCCGCGCAACGGGCGCAGCTCGTTCTCGCTCTCCGTGCCGCCGGCTGCACAAAGGTCGAAGCCGTCAGCTTCGTGTCGGAGAAGGCGGTCCCGGCGATGGCGGGTGCTCGAGAGGTCCTCGAGCGACTACCCCGTGCGAGCAACTCCGTCATCACGGCGCTCGTCCCGAACCTGCGGGGCGCCCAGGCGGCGCTCGAGACCGGTGGAGTGGACGAGATCACCGTCACCGTCGCCGCGAGCGCCGTCTACAACGAGCGCAACGTCCACAAGACCATCGACGAGTCGGTCGAGGAGATAGCGCGTATCGCAGATGCCGCCACGGCTCATATCGTCCCGGTGGACGCTGTCATCTCGTGTGCCTTCGGCTCCCCCTACGAGGGCGCCATCCCTGCCACGGACGTCGCCTCGCTCGCAAGGCGGGCCGTGGAGGCCGGTGCGAGCGCCGTCACACTCGCTGACACGACTGGAGTGGCGACGCCGACGACCATCGAGGCGGTCCTCGAAGAGCTCGCCCGTCTGCTTCCCGGCCTCTCGGCCGGCTTGCACCTCCACGAGACCCGCGGCACGGCTCTCGCAAACGCATATGCCTCGCTCAGCCTGGGCGTGACCAGGTTCGACACGTCGGTAGGCGGGCTCGGAGGCTCGCCTTTCGCCGACGGAGCAGGGGGCAACCTCGCGACTGAGGACTTTGTCGCGTGGCTCGACAGCCTCGGCGTGCAAACCGGGATCGATCTCGCTGCGCTGCTGGTCGCCGCCCGGATGACGGCTGAGCTCGTGGGCCGGGAGCTTCCGAGCAAGGTGCGCTCAATCTCCGGCGTGAACGCCGCCGGAAGTTCAGCCATACTCGGACCATGACGACACACGCTCGCCCCTCCATCGGCTTCCGGGCCAGGGCGACAGACCATCTCGCCCTCGCCGTGGGCACCGTGAAGGGGCTCTTTCTCGTGAGCGACGGCGTACCTGACGGGCCGTGGTTCAAGGGTCAGCACGTGCCTGCGTTTCTCCAGGTTGGACCGCGCTATCTCGCCGCCACCGTCGACTCCGCGTTCGGCCCGATGATCCGCGTCAGCCCCGATAGCGGCGCCACCTGGAGCGAGCCGACTGACAGGCCCATCGCGTTCCCCGAGGGCACCGGGGCGTCAGTCGCACAGGTCTGGCAGTTACACCTTGACAAGCGCACAAGCGATTCCGACAGCCCCGTCGTGCTGGCTGGAGTCGAGCCAGCCGCCCTGTTCCGGTCGAACGACCTCGGCGAGACCTTCGAGCTCGTGGAGTCGCTCTGGTCACACCCTCACCGCGAGCAGTGGGAGCCGGGCGGGGGCGGCCTCGGCTTGCACACGATCCTCACCCACCCTGAGCGGCCGGACAGGATCATCGTCGGCATCTCGACCGGGGGCGTCTACCGGTCGGACGACAACGGTGCGACCTGGGCCGCGAAGAACGTCGGCATCGCCGCCCGCCACCTCCCTCAGCCCTACGCCGAGTTCGGGCAGTGCGTGCACAAGATCGCGATCGACGCCGAAGGGCCGGACGTCTTGTGGCTGCAGAACCATGGGGGTATCTACAGGTCGACCGACGCCGGCGACAACTGGGAGGACATCGGCCGACCGCGTGAAAGCGACGGCGTGCCTTCCGACTTCGGCTTCCCGATCGTCGCCCATCCCGACGAGGCCGGAACCGCTTTCGTCTTCCCTCTCGAATCGGACCAGTACCGGTGCTCACCCGAGGGCAGCTGTCGCATCTACCGCACCGCGGACGCGGGAAAGTCGTGGGAGCCACTGGCAACCGGGTTGCCCCAAACTCACGCCCATCTGACCGTGCTGAGGGATGCGTTCGCCGTCGGTGGTATCGCCCCGTTCCCGCTCGCGTTCGGGACCCGCACCGGCGAGATTTACGCGTCCGCCGACGGTGGCGAGCACTGGCGCTTGTTCGCCAACCATCTGCCGCCGATCCTGTCGGTGAGGGTGTTGGACTGAGCCAGCCGGGCTTGGGCGCCACAGAGCTCGTCATCTTCGACTGCGACGGCGTCCTCGTGGACTCCGAGCACCTCTCGGTCGAGGTGGAGGTCGGGATCCTCGGGGACCTCGGCTGGGAGATCACTCCGTCAGAGATCGCCGAGCGGTTCCTCGGGATCAGCGACGCCGACTACGTCGCCAAGATCGAGGACCATCTCGGGATCACCTTGCCACCGTCTTGGCTGGAGGAGATGGCGCCGCGGTACCGAGCGGCGTTCGAGCGAGACCTGCAGCCGGTCGACGGGATCGTGGCAGCCCTCGACGATCTCGAGTCAGCTGACATCCGCACGAGCGTGGCTTCGAGCGGCACACCGGAGAAGATGCGTTTCACGCTCGGGCTGACCGGGCTTTGGGACCGCTTCGAGGGCCGGATCTTCTCGGCGACCGAGGTGAGCCGCGGCAAGCCGGCGCCGGATCTCTTCCTCCACGCCGCCTCCAGGATCGGAGTGGAGCCCTCTCGCTGTGCGGTCGTGGAGGACAGCCCCGCCGGAGTGCAGGCCGCTCTTGCAGCAGGCATGCGCACGATCGCCTACGCGGGAGGCCTCGTGCCCCTCGAACGGCTCGCGCTGCCAGGGGTTACCGTGATCTCCGACATGAGGGAGCTAGCCCCATTGCTCGCCGGTCGGATCAGCGAGAGCGAGAGTGAAGGTTGACTTGACCGAGCCCAGATTGCTCACGAACACCCATCCATCGCTGCGGAGTTGCTGGCACCCCGTCGCGAGGTCGAGCGAGGTCGGCGAGCAGCCAGTGCGCGTGATGCTGCTCGGTGAGCCGCTCGTGGCATTCCGGTCGGGCGGTACCGGCGCCGGCGGCGGGATCGTGCATGTGTTCGCGGACCGCTGTCCGCATCGTGGCACCCCACTCTCGATCGGGTGCCCAGAGAGTGGTGGGTTGAGGTGCGCGTATCACGGGTGGCGTTTCGACGGGTCTGGCCGCTGCGACGAGATACCTGCGCTCGGGCCCGACGCGGTCGTACCGGCACGGGCTCGGCTGGCACCAGTCGCCGGGGTCGAGGAGCGACTCGGCATGGTGTTCGTAGCCCTGGGACCAGGCGATCCCCTTCCTGCCGTGCGGCTGCCTGAGATCCCCGAGGCGACCGACCCGGCATTCGTCGCCGGCGACCTGCCCGTTTTCGCCGTCCGGGCGTCGGCCGGGCTGCTCGCGGACAACTTCTTGGACACGGCCCACTTCCCCTTCGTTCACGCAGCCACTTTCGGGGCTGGCGAAGCTCGGGAGGTCGGTCGGTTCGAGGTGTCGCGCGAACCGGGTGAACTCGCCTTTACGGCCCGGTACGAGCACGTCTTCGCCAACCGGGAGGACCCAGGGGTAGCGAGCGGGCTGCGCCCCCTCCTCCAGACCCGGCGGCTCACCTACACGCTGGTGGCGCCGTTCCATCTATCGCTCCGGATCGACTATGTCGATGCGGGTGGGACGAACACGATCGGTTTCTTCTTGCAGCCCGAATCCGAGGACCGGTGCCGGATCTTCTCGACGATCTGGCGCGACGACCTCGAGGGGGACGGGGTCCGGCTGAAGGAGGCTGTGGACTTCGAAGTGCGGGTCGTGGAAGAGGACATCCGGATCCAGGAGGCCTTCGACCGGCTCGCACTGCCGCTCGACCTGACGGTGGAGCTGCACACTCGGGCTGACCGGACGACGTTGGAGTTGCGCCGGGTGTTGTCCGACCTCGTAACGGCAGCAGCCGCAGCGGACGGTACGGCAGAGGGATGACCGGCAGCGGGGCCACGGGCAACTCCAGCAACGTTCTGCTCGTCGACCACCCTGTCGTCGCCGACCGCCTTGGGCGGCTGCGTGACCGCAACACACCAGCCGACTCGTTCCGTCAGACGGTGTCGGAGATGTCGGCGCTGATCGCGTACGAGGCGCTACGCAGCCTCACCGTCGGCAACACACGCATCGACACGCCGTTGGCGGAGGGCATCGAGGCAACGAGGGTGACCGAGACCGTCCTCCTCGTGCCGGTCCTGCGCGCCGGCCTGGGCATGATCCCGGCGATACAGGACTTGCTGCCGAAGTCCGACGTCGCCAACATCGGGCTACGGCGCAACGAGGTCACTCTCGAGCCGGAGGTGTACCTGAACCGATTGCCGGGCCAGCTCGCAGGGCGGCGCGTCGTCGTCTGCGACCCCATGCTGGCCACCGGCGGCTCGCTCGCCGCGGCCTGCTCACTCGTGAAGTCCCACGGCGCGACGCAGGTGATGGCGCTCTGCCTGATCGCGTCGCAACCGGG
>JBKQLZ010000038.1:0-13162 GCA_052146895.1 Acidimicrobiales bacterium | reverse complement strand
GATCACGGTGCCAGCGCTCTTCGGCATCACATAGGGCGTCGAATTTTGGTACTCGAGTCCGATCCTTGTGACCCCCCCGCCTTGTGCGCCTTGTGCTCCCTGACCGCCCTGACTCCCCAGGGCGCCTTGGCTCCCTTGAGTTCCTTGGGCACCCTGGAACCCTTGTGTTCCCTGAACCCCCTGGGGTCCGAGTAAGCCTTGTGCTCCTTGGCTGCCCTGAGCACCCTGTCCGCCTTGACTTCCTGGCGCACCGCTATTGCCCGCGCCGCCCGCACCGCCTTGAGTGCCCTGTACTCCTTGCGATCCCTGCCCGCCTTGGGCTCCTAGCGCACCTTGAGCGCCCTGGGCGCCAAGGAAGCCTTGAGCGCCCTGGCCGCCTTGGCCGCCCTGTGACCCTTGCGCTCCCTCGCCCCCCTGCCCCCCCGGGCTCCCTTGTGCCCCCTGCCCTCCGGATCCGCCTTGGCTTCCTTGCCCTCCCTCGCCACCTTGGCTGCCTCGCGCACCCTGTGCCCCTTGGGATCCCGTGGCACCCTGCGGGCCTTTTGCGCCGGCGGGACCGGCGCTGTTCCATGAGACAACGGCCGAGCCGGACGGGCACTTAGGCGCCACACTTGCCGAAAGCTGCGACAAAGCATGCGTCTTGTCGGAATAGCAGGCGTAGAATTTCGAGACCGTGGTGGCACCGGCGGGAGTGAGCGGGAATGTGCCGAGGCCTGCTGCCACCGATGACGCGATCAGTCCAGTCGCCGCCAGAGCGCCAACTCGGGCACGCCTCGAAGCTTTCGGCTGCGGTGGTGACATCTTGAATCTCCGGCTATCGGCTCTTACGGGTCTTGACGAACCTGTTGCGCAGGCGTGCGGGCAACGAAGGGGCGCTCCACGCGCCGTCTTGGACCCCCGCCCGCTCTGTGCGGGGGTTGCTGTACTCCAAACCGGTGATCGGTATCCCCACGATGGTCGTCCTCGGGATGTAGAGGCTCGACCCGCTCGTGCGGCAGTACTCGAGGATGCCAGGAAATGGGCCGAGGTGGACGATTGTCGTGAAGGTGAGAGTCGTGCTTCTGTCCTTCTCGGGCGTCCCGCTCGTCTGGGCCGAGATCCCCCCGAACTCACGTGAGTTATCCCCGTAGAAGTTGCAGGTCACCTCGGCACCGGTGCGCAACGTGTTTGTCGCGGTGACCTCGTACCACTGACTGGCCGACCCCTGCGTCACATTCGCAATGAGCTGTTCTGTGCTCGGGGACGTGCTCGTGGTCAAGAACGCTTTGGAATTCTGGTACTCGAAGGCCCGGCCCTGACGAGCCAGGCCCTGGGCGCCTTGGGCTCCTTGATTGCCCTGGCTTCCCTGGGAGCCTGGTGCCCCTATGACCCCCTGCGGTCCCTGAATGCCTTGCGCGCCTTGGACCCCTTGAGGGCCGAGCACGCCTTGGGCTCCTTGCGCACCATCCGCTCCTAGGGCGCCCTGATTCCCCAGGCTTCCCTGATTCCCCTGCGAGCCTTGGGCGCCTTGGCTCCCCAGGCTCCCCTGCGAGCCCTGGGAACCCAAGCCGCCCTGGACACCTTGGACACCTTGGGCTCCGAGTGAGCCCTGTGCTCCCTGCCCGCCTTGAGCCCCTTGGCCACCTTGAGCACCCTCGGTCCCAGCGCTGCCCTGGCTCCCCTGGCCCCCCTGCGAGCCCTGGCCCCCCTGCGAACCTTGCGCACCCGGGCTGCCCTGGCTTCCCTGCCTGCCCTGCGCCCCGACTGCGCCCTTGGCACCCTTCGCACCCCTCGCGCCCTGCGGGCCGGTGCTGTTCCACGTGACGAGGGTCGTGCCGCTCGAGCACTTCGGCTTCGCTGTCCCGGAGAGCTGCGACAGTGCGTGCGTCCTGTCTGAGTAGCACGCGTAGAACTTGGTCACGGCTGCCGCACCGGCCGGTGTCGTGGCGATCGCTCCAAGTCCTGCCGCGGCGGACGACGCGATCAACCCGGTTGCAGCCAGCGCGCCCGCCCGAGCACGCCTCGAAGTGCTCCGCTGCGGTCGAACCACCTCGCTACCCCCAACCGACCCGTCGGGTCGCTTGGGGCCAGCCTCACACCGCAAGGGTGTCTTGTCAAGGGTTCGCCATCACACGCGCACCCTCACCCGCGGGCTCTTTCGGCAAGGCCTCTCTGCCGAAGTACCGTGGTGACCTTGACCGCCACAACTGCCAGACGCTCTAGGGCTCTGCGATGCGACGACTCGCGTGGGGAGGGGGATTGAGTCGTGTTCTATCTCGAGTTTCTTTCGAGGTTCCACGAGCGGCTGCGGCCCCGGACCTACCTGGAGATCGGCGTCGAACAGGGGTACAGCCTTGCAGTCAGCCGTTGTCAGAGCATCGGGATCGACCCTGAGCTTCATGTCACGCAGCAGCTCATCTCGCCCTCGGTCCTGATCCGTTCGACGAGTGACGACTATTTCGCACAGCTCGCGAGCGAGAAGGCGACTCCCTTCGGTGAACTGCCGGTCGACTTCGGGTACATCGACGGACTGCACAACTTCGAGTACGCCCTGCGGGACTTCATCGGGTTGGAGCGATACTCGGCGACCTCCAGTGTCATCGCCTTCGATGACATCCTCCCAAGGAACGCGGACGAGGCGGCCCGCCAGCGCCACACCCAGGAGTGGACCGGTGACGTCTTCCGTGTCCAGTTCGCCCTCGCCTCCCATCGTCCTGATCTCGTGCAGATACGGGTCAACACCGAGCCGACGGGCACCTTGCTCGTTGTGAGTCTCGATCCCGAGAGCCATGTGCTCGGCGATCAAATGGACGACATCCTCAGGACCTACGTCACACCGGACCCACAAGTGGTGCCACCTGAGATCTTGAGCCGCTCGACGACGATCACCCCTGAGCGAGCGCTCGAGCTCACCGTCTGGGACGAGCTGCGCGAGTCCCGCACCGAGGCGGTGCCGGAATCCTCCGGCGTCGCTTGAGGAGAGCGGCCGTGTGGCGCGACCGGGTGGAAGCCGGTCGTCAGCTCGGAGCCAAGCTCCTCAGTGAGCTTGAGGCCGAGAACGTGGTCGTCCTCGGCCTCCCTCGAGGTGGCGTGCCGGTCGCGTTTGAAGTGGCAAAGGCGATCGCGGCTCCGCTCGACGTGATCGTCGTTCGCAAGCTCGGTCTCCCGTGGCAACCGGAGCTTGCGATGGGGGCGATCGGGGAGGACGGCGTGCGCGTCCTCAATCCGGATGTCGTCTCGTCGTCGAGAGTCTCCGAGGCCATGATCGCCACCGTGGAGGCTCGTGAGCGGGCGCACGTCGAGGCACAGGTGGCGACGTATCGAGCCGGCAGGCCGCGGCTGACTCTAACCGGTCGCACTGCTGTCATCGTGGACGACGGGGTCGCCACGGGAGCGACGGCTCTCGTCGCTTGCCAGGTGGCACGCATCCTCGGCGCAGCGCGTGTCGCCATCGCCGTTCCGGTGGCGCCTCCGGAAACGTGCGCTCAGCTCGCGAGGGTGGCCGACGACGTTGTGGTGCTCGAATCGCCCGACCCTTTCCTCGCTGTCGGGCAGTGGTATCTCGACTTCTCCCAGACGACCGACGACCAGGTCGTCGCCCTCCTGCAGCTCGCCGCGACGCGTCCGATGGAGGGCCCTTCCTCCTAGGAAGTCAGGCAGTCTCGGGCGGGAGGAGCTCGTCGAGCAAGGCCCGCACCCGGCGGTCGATCTCGGCGACGATGGGGCGCACCGCGTCGACGTCTCTCCCGCAGGGTGCTCCAGCGGCCAGTCGAGATAGCGCTTGCCCGGGTAGACCGGGCAGGCGTCGCCACAGCCCATGGTGACTACCACGTCCGCCGCGAGCGCCGCCTCGTCTGTCAGCAGCTTTGGCCGCTCCGCACGGGGGTCTAGGCCGCGCTCGGCAAGGATGGCGACAACGGCGGGATTCAGCTCGGCCGCGGGCTCGGAACCGGCCGACCGCACGTCTATGCGGCCCTCGGCATAAGTGTCGAGCAGCATCCGTGCCGCGAGTCAATGGACGGCGTAGCGCCGGACTGCTGCCCGTCGATGCTCACGACGCCCCTCGACGCAGCGGCCGCGGTCGAGCTCGCCCGCGGTTTCGCAGCTCTCGCAGACCCGGCTCGGCTCAGGGTCATCTCGTTGCTGGCAGCGGCAGATGGCGGCGAGGTCTGCGTTTGCGACTTCGTCGACCCCATCGGCAAGAGCCAACCGACTGTGAGTCACCACCTCAAGGTTCTCGGCGAGGCCGGCCTCGTCGTAGGCAATCGCCGCGGAAAGTGGGTGTGGTACTCGCTCGTTCCCGAGCGCCTGGCTGTTCTGCAGGGCGCGCTGCAGGCCTGAAGGGCAATCGGCTACTTACTGGTCCCGATGCGCTGATTCCGCTCGCTCAGCCGAGCTGCCTCACCCAGGAGAAACGCACCATCTTCCCCGCCACCACCGCCGTGTCCACGAACGTCCACCGGCCGGCACGGAGATTGAGGCCGTAGCCGACGTAGTGGCCGACGCTGATCTGGTGCTGGATCGTCGGCACGGCTGGACCGCCGTTCAGGGAGGCGGTCACGTGCACGTCGCTCGTGGCGGCAAACGAGCCGTTGCGTTCGAAGACCAAATGGATCGAGTTGACCCCGGGCGAGCTCGGTGAGAGGTACACCTCGCCGTCGCGCCCGCCGGCGAAGTTGACGGTCGTGATCCCGGGAAGCACAGGGAGGAGCGACTGGCCCCGTGCGGGGGACACGGCCTCACCGATGAAGGTGGCACCTCCGAACAGCACGACAGGCACGAGGACCGAGAGCACGAAGCTCCTTGCTCCCCTCGCCATCCGCGGCGACTTGACGCTCTCGAGACCGCCGCGTCCTAGGCGCGTCAGGCGGAGACTGTTCAAGACGACGACGAGGCTCGACAAGCCCATGGCGATCGCGGCGATCAGAGGGTCCAAGAGACCGGCAGCCGCGAGCGGGAGGGCCGAGATGTTGTAGCCCATGGCCCAGCCGAAATTCTGGTGGATGACAGCCAGCGTCGACCGCGCGATCCCGACCGCCGCCGGCACACCTTCGAGATCGGCCCCGAGCAGAGCGACGTCGCTGTTGGCGAGCGCCGCTTCGGTGCCGCTGCCGATAGCGCAGCCGACGTCGGCAGCAGCGAGCGCAGGTGCGTCGTTCGTCCCGTCACCGACCATCACGACCCTCTGCGACCCCGATTGCAGCGACCGCAGAGCCTCGAGCTTGTCGGCGGGGCTGAGGGAGGCCCGCGCGTCGTCGATGCCGAGCTCGGAGGCGACCACCCTGACGGCGGGAGCGCTGTCGCCGCTCATGATGGCGCTGCGCAGTCCCATCTCCCTCAGATGCGCGATCGCGGAAGTCGCCTCCGGCCGGATCGGAGTGTTGATCGCGAGAGCGCCGACGACATCGCCTCGCCTCGTCACGACCACGACGGTCTCGCCTCGCGCCTCGCTCGCCTCGACTGCGGCGGCCATGGCAGCCGGTATCTCGACCTCGATGCGGCGCAGGACCTCGACTTGATCGCCGGCGACGGTTCCCGCCACGCCCCGGCCTGGTAGCTCCCGTACCTCGGAAGCTGTCGCGGTCGCGATCTCCGAGCTGGCTGCTCGGATAGCCACCGCGATCGGGTGCTCGCTCTCGCGTTCAACTGCAGCCGCAACCGAGAGCACGTCGGCCTTGGCCAGCCCGGGGGCAGGTATCACCTCGGCAACCTGCGCTGTCCGCTCGGTGAGGGTGCCCGTCTTGTCGAACGCGACGACGTCCGCCCGGGCCAGCTGCTCGAGGACGTCGCCGCTGCGTATCAGGATGCCGAGTGCGGATGCCCGACCGCTCCCGACCATCATCGCAACGGGCGTGGCAAGGCCCATCGCGCACGGACATGCCACGAGCAGCACGGCGATGCCGCTCAGCACGGCTACGCCGAAGTTGCCGTCGACCCGCCACCAGACGAGAAACGTGATCAACGCGCCCGCAAGGATCACCGGCACGAAGACGGAGCTGACGCGGTCTGCCAGTCGCTGGAGCGGTGGCTTGTCGCGCTGCGCCTCGTCGACGAGGCGCTGCAATCTCGCAAGGACCGACTCCGAGGCGATGGTGGTGACCTTCACGACGAGCGCGCTCGAGCCGTTGCGCGTGCCGCCTGTCACGTTCGAGCCCGGCCCGCGGTCGACCGGAAGCGGCTCGCCGGTGAGCATCGACTCGTCAACCGCCGACCAGCCGGCAGCCACGACGCCGTCGAGGGGGACCGTCTCGCCCGCCCGCACCCGGACGAGCGCACCGAGAGGAACGCTCTCGGGCGCTACGAGCTTGCCCTCGTCATCGTCCGGCCCAGCGACTATCCGCGCACTAGGCGGTCGCAGCCCGAGCAACGAGTGGAGCGCCTTCGAGGCACGTCCCCGCGCGCGTTCTTCCACCGCTCGCCCGGTGGCAAGGATCGCGATGATGAGCGGCGCCATGACGCCGTGCAGCCTGGCCGCGAACGCGCCACCTCCTCCGAGGTGGACGTGAAGACCGTGGAGCGCGATCGTCTCGACTGCGCTGACGGAGAGGGCGGCGAGCGTCCCGACCGCTATCAGCGTGTCCATGCTCGTTGCGCCGTGGCGCAGCAGCTTGACCGTCGTGCGGAGGAACGGCCAGCCACCGACCACCTCGACAGCGACGGCGAGGATGAGCACGAGCCAGCCGTCTGTGGAGCTCTCGGCGCCGAACATCGCGACCGCGAACGCCGCGAGGCCTAGCACCCACGAGAACGTTGCTCGCTGTGCCCAATGCTCGGAGCGCTCGGCCCTCTCGGCGCCGTCGTCCGCGTCCACGACGACGGCTGAGTAGCCGATCCCGCTAACGGCCTCCTCCAGGTCCTCGTCGGTTACCTTGGCTGCGTCGAAGGTGACGAATGCTCGCGTCGTGGCGAGGTTGACGGCCGCGCTCGCGACGCCTGGGCGGCGTGCGAGCACCCTCTCCACGCGGATGGCGCACGCGTTGCAGTGCATCCCTCCGATCGCGAACTCGGTGGTCTTCAGACCATCAAGGCCTCCGGGCGCGGCCTTGGTTACATCGGTGGGCGCGAGAGAGCCGGAATGCTCGGTGAGCATCAGGGAGCGGAGCTGCTCTCCGCCATCGGTGCGGCGGTGTAGCCGAGCGACGCCACTTCTGCGACCAGTTCGTCGAGCGTGACGGCGGCCGGATCGAAGACAACCTCTGCCCGGGGTGGCTCGAGGGTGACCGCGACGCGCTCGACCCCGGCGTGCTCCGACAGCGTCTCTTCGATGAGCGCGACGCACGATCCGCAGTGCATGCCAGTGACCAACAGTTCGACTGCAGTGGGCGAAGGGGTCATTGAGCTGGACATGAACGGCCTCCGGGCGACGAGCGACGGCTTCAAGGTTACCGCCGCTGATATCTCCGCCGGCCCCATCCCGCGCTACGGTGCGGCCGTGCGCCGCAGCGTGGTCCTGGCATTTTCAGCGATGGCGATGCTGCTCGTCGGCTGTGGCAACAGCGCAGGCGCGGGGAGTGGCTCGACCTCCTCGCCTGCGAGCACGAGCTCCGCTTCTCCGACGACCGAGGCACCGCAACCGGCCGGCAAGTACCCGTCGGAAATCGCGACCATGGTCTGTGCGAGGAAAGCGCAGGCCGAGATCGGTGATGCCCTCGGGGAGAGGGCGACCGTGTCTAAGCCGACATGGGTCGATCACCTGTACACCTGTGTCTACCGGTACCGAAGCGGAGCTTTCACCATGTCCGTGAAGGAGCTGTCGAGCTGGTCGCAGACGTTGGCCTACTTCCATGCTGAGAGATCGAGTCTCGGCTTCACAGGCTCACTCGGCAATCTTGGCCAAGGGGCGTTCTCGACCAAGAACGGCTCGGTCATCGTCCGAAAGGACTGGAAGATCCTCGACGTGAACATCGTCGGCCTGCCTGCGAACTTCGGTAAGCCACCCACGTCGAGAGCCGACGTCGCCATCACGATCGCCGACGTCATTCTCGGCTGTTGGGCCGGCGACTGACCGTTACTGCGCGGCCGACGCCGGCAGGGCTGCCAGCCGGTGTTCGAGCAGCTCGGTGAGGCTCTCGATCGATGTCGCTCCGCCGATCGTGAACGGGAGTATCTGGCTGTTCTGGCTGACATAGATGCCGAGCAGGATCCGCCCCCGCACGATGAAGATCTCGTAGGTGTGGACGGTCTGTCCGGTTTGAAGGTTGATTGTTGCCGACACGCCGAATCGTTGCACTCCTGCGACCGCGGGCCACGACGCATCCGGTGTCGGGTCGATCACGGTCCTGATGGCGGGCGGGCCTTCTGCGGGCACCTCGTACCCGCTAGGGCAATGTGCCTCGGCGGCCTCCACTTCGCTGATCGCGCTCGCAGCTGCCAGAGCGTTGGTGTAGACGACCGCCTCTGTCGAGATCACGGTCGTGGCGCCGTTCTTCTGGGCGACCGCCAGTTGCCGGCGGGCGACCCGGTAGCTCTCGGACTGGTAGGTCTGAGAGCAGAGATCGAGCGTCACCTGACCGGCGACTTGGTCACCGTCGCCGATCAGCTCGAGCGTGAGGCCGGGAGCAAGGTCGGACTGACGGATCGATATCTCTTGCAGTACGTGCTCGAGCCCGGTGGTCGGTCCCGAAGCACTCTCGACGAGGATTGGCTCGAAGGGCACCGCCCCCTTGGGGGCAGCGGCGGCCGCCACATGGCCCCAGGCGCTGAAGCCGTAGTTGACCGTGGCTCCCTGAGAGGTGTAGCTGAGTTCGACAGGTAGGTAAGGCGCACCCGAGGACACCTTGAGGCTCGCCACGCTGCCGGCCAGCTCGCTCGGGATGAGCGTCGATGCCCGCAGCTGTCCTCGAAGCGCAATCGTGCCCACCTCCGAGGCGATCTTCGTGACGCCGTTCAGCTGCAGGATCTCAAGTTCGGCTGACTTGTCGAGAAGCTGCGCGGTCAGTCCGGTGCTGCCTGGAAGGTTGCGCGCCGACATCCACCGGCCGGCGTACCGGTTGGCGAGCAGCGTGGACAGACCGACCGAGGTCAGTGTGGCAGCGGGACCCTTGAGGTAATTGGTCGCGCCGATGGCTCCGAAGCCGAATGACCCCGCTTCGTCGTTGACGGCGGCGATGCTGCCTTTGGGATTCAGGTTCAAGGTCTCGGTGCTGGACGATTGCCCGTTGACCGTCGTCGATATCGTGATCCGCACGGACGAGGCTGCCGCGGCTGCGGCGAGAGTCTTCGACAGGAGCGCCTGAGGGCTGAGCGACGTTGCGGCGAGCCCGGGGGTCTTCGACTTGTGAAGGGCGAGCGGGATCGCGATCCCAGCGGCGATGACGAGAAGGATGACAGAGATGAGGACGAGGGGGCGTCGCCAGACCGGACGGGAAGCGGTCCCAGCCCCCGGCGCAGCTACTGACCCGTAGACCGTGGATGGTGAGGCAGCGCCGGGCCAGGTGTCCTCGGCGATGGGCGGCCAGCCCGGAGCTGCACCGCCGCCAAATCCGGGGGCCGCCTGGACCGGCGAACCGAACTGGTCCTCGGGCGCGGGCAAGTTCGCCTCGGGCGCCGTGCCCGGCGTTGGCGCGGAGGACGCCGGTGCCGAGCTCTGGCGGGCGTCGGGGTGCGCCTCCGGCGGGTACCAGTTGCCGTCGGAGGCAAGCCACCAGCCTGCAGGCCGCGCAGCGTCGGGGTGCAGGTCAGGCGGGTACCACTTGCCGTCGGACGCTTGCCACCAACCGGGACCCTGGGCGATGTCGCTCATTGCTTCAGATGCTCCTCGCCCACGTCGTGCTTGGCTCGGATCGTAGAGGCTCCAAAGTCTGGCGAGTACCTATGGCTCAGCCGAGCCGGCGCATCAAGTGCGAGATGGCGGCTTGGTCGCCGGGGCCGGAGCGTGCCGCAAGATGCTCGGCGACGGCAAGCCGGTGTGCCTCATCGACGTTGCCGCCGTACTTGAACTTTGCTTGCACGCTCTTGATCTCGATCCTCATTGCCCGGATCGCGCGGAGCCGGGCTCCGTGCTCCAACGGATCGACGATGTCGACCCCAGGCTGGATCACGGCAAGCTGAGCTCGGAGAACCTCGGCCGTCCCCTCAGCGTCGATGATGGCGTGCGCAGTGCCGGTGACCTGAACTGCCGCGTAGTACGTCGTCGGGATGCCGAGGCGCGGGTCCTCGTCGCCCACGACTTTCCAGTCCGAGGGGATGAACGCCCAGTCGCCCGCGACGCTCAGCAGGACTGTCGGGTTCTCGGCTACAGCCGCCCAGATCGGGTTCTGGCGGAGGAAGTGAACGAGCAGGCTGTCACCCGTGAAGACGAATTGCGTGGGGACCACGACCGCGACTTCACGGTCGTGGCCCGCAGCAATCAGCTCTCCGAAACCGTGCGCGTCTAGGTAGGCGCGCCACTCCCCTTCGGTCCCCGCGTCCCACTCGTGGATGAACATCTGCCCATCATCGCGCCCCGATCGCTGGCGTTGGCCCAACACCGAGGCTTACGTAGATGACAGGCACAACGACATCCACCTCAGATCCTGGGCTCATGGGCAGTGGCACGAAGATGACGTTGCCAGTTCCACCGCAAGGAAGGATCTCCGAGGTGGGGATCTTCCTCGTGGCGTAGTGCTGGAACCACACGGGCCCACTCGAACCTGTCGTCACGGTGGAGTCAGTAGCTGCTGCAGCTCGAGTCACGGCCGCCGATGGCGGCGGCGCGCCGAAGAATGCGCCGATCTCGTCGCCGTTGGCGCCGGTGTTGCCGAGCGGTCCCTTCGTACCCTTCGGCTCGAAGACCCTCACGGTCTGACCGCCGACCGGGTGACCGGTGGACGTGGTCGAGACCGGCCCTCCGCAAGCCATCCAGATGGTGACCGGCTTGGTGACGCCTTTCTTGCCGTTGACGAGGGCGCCGAAGACCTGGTTCGGGCCGATCGACGTTGCCGTGCTCGTGGTGCTGGCACCGGCCCCTGCGATCACCCCCAGAGAGCCGGCCACACAGAGCGACCCGGCAAGGGCTGCTGACCCGTACGTCAAGAGACGACTCCGCACCCGCTTCACGTTGTTCATCTTAAGCCTCCTTCAGGTTAAGGATTGATTGCCAACACACCCGTCGTGGTTATCGACGCGATCACTCGCTGATAGTTCGCCACGACCTTGCCGTCGACGAATCTCGCTCGCTCGGGAGGCCCGGCGACGATCGTTACTTGGACCGTCCACTCGTGCGGAGCCGCACTCGTGGGCCTGCCGGCACTGGTCGGCCCGCCGGCACCGCTCGCGCTCGTCGAGACGGGAACCGCGACTAACCGGACGATGGCCGATACTTTGCCTGCGGCGACCGACGGAGCCGGCAGCACAGTCCAGGTCCCGGAGTCTCCCGGTCCGACGAGCGGAGTCCAATAGCCGCCCGGCGTCTTGGCGAGCCGGGTCCACCGCCCATTCGCGAGGATCTCGATTCCAGCCTCGCCCCCGGTGCTCGACGGGCCGCCGAAGAGGGAAGTCCCCGCGCACTGGCTCCACGTGCCGACGAGGTCACGCTTCAACGTTGCCGGGCTTGGTGGAGCCACGGCCGCGTGAGCAGGCCGTCCGCACGCCGCCGGGGTCACGACCGGACCCTTGCTCGGACCCACCGTCGTCGGCGTCACTCGAGTGGTCGTGGGCGTGGTGTTGGGGATGGTCGTAGGGGGAGTGGGCGAAGAGGTGGGAGGTGTCGTCTCGGTCGTCGGCGTGACCCCTGAAGTGGGCGGCGGCGTGGTGGGGAGAGTCGTGGTACCACCCGTGTGGTGGCTGTCGGAGCCGGCTGACGATGCCAGGTGGGTGCTTAGCAGGTGGTCAATGGGGGACAGTGGCGTCGAGAGCAGCACTATTGCCGCGACCAGGGCAGTGCCCGCGATCGTGAAGCGAAGCCTGCGCAGGCGCCGGATCCGGTTGGCCCGCCGTAGCACGTCCCGGCGGAACGACTCCGGGTCGCGGGGGCGCAATGGAGGGTCACTCTGCGGCAACGCGGGCCTCCTGAGTGTCGATCAGCAACCCGCGAAGATTGCCCAAGCCGCGATGCAGGTGCGTCTTGACGCTGCTCACGGAGATCCCCATCGTGCACGCGATCTCGGCTTCGCTGAGATCGAGGAAGTAGTGCATGACGACGACGTCACGCTGCCGTTTCGAGATTCCGCTGAGCGCCTCGTCGAGATCGAGGCGCTCGTCGAGCGGCAGCGATCGCTGGAAAGCCGGCGACGCCAGCAGCGGTGACCACCTGCTTGCCTTTCGGAGGTGGCCGATCGACAGATTGGTCGAGACGGTGACGATCCACCCGGCCAACTTGGGAGACGACGCGAGGCGGTCCCACCGCACGAGTGCCCGGGCAAGCACTTCGGCCGCGACGTTCTCGGCCTCTTGGCGGTCACCGAGGAGCTTCCATGCAGGCTTGATCGCGAGCGCGAAAAGCTCGTCGAAGCGCTCCTCGAAGCCCTCAGCCGGCGGCAACGTTGCCGTAGGACACCGTCACGGTCGCCGGAGAGGCTGTCTTGCTCCCGGGGATCGGCACGAAGAGGATCGTCCCGGTGCCGCCGCAGGGCACAGGGATGTTCGTCGGGAACGGGACTGTCTTGTTGTACTCCTTGAACACGATGGTGGCGGATGTGCTCGCAGACGGCCCGACGAGCGAGACGATCCGGCGCCCCTTCGAACCAGTGTTGCCGTCGAACGTCGCGATCACCTCCGGCATTGTCACCTCGAGAGTCTGGCCGGGAAGAGCGCGTCCTGTCGTGGCGCCAATCGGGCACACCACCGTCACGATGGCGTTGTCGAATTTACCGTTAACGAGGCCGGTGAACCACTGGTGCGGCAGGATCTTGTTACCGCCGATGGTGGATGCCCAAGCGACCGAGCCCGCCGATGCTGTCGAGGCAACGCCGCCGAGGGCAACGCCGCCGAGGGCGGCGGTGAGCATGCCGGCCGCCGCTCCGATGCGTCCCATGTGTCGAATCATCATTCCTCCGTAAGGCTAAGGAGCGGCTCGGTTGGTATCAGCGGAGAATGAGCCCAACTCTGTGCTCACCTCCACCCTTATCAACGCGCCGGGAGGCGAAAAGGTTGACACCGAGGGACAGCTATTTCAGCTATTTCAGCTGTCTCAGCCGGACTCGGCTTCCTCGCCGATATCGATAAGTGCCGCGAGGGTCAAACGGGTGTTGGCGACGTGGTCGGC
>JBKQLZ010000037.1:0-14727 GCA_052146895.1 Acidimicrobiales bacterium | reverse complement strand
TGATGTACGGGTCGAGCTTGCACATCGTGACCCGCAGGCCCCGCGACTTGAGAAGCCGGCCGAGCGATGAGGCAGTCAAACCCTTGCCGAGCGAGCTCGACACACCGCCGGTCACGAACACGAACTTGCTCACGCTGTCCTCCCAGGTGTCCGCTCGGCAAGAGTACCGGAGGCAGAGGCGGCACCGACGGAATTGCCCGCGGCAACTTGGAGAAGTTCCTCCGCGTGCCGCCTCGCGGTCAGGCTCGCGGGCTGACCCGACAACATTCTTGACAGCTCGGCCAGCCTTTCCTCACCCGAGACGGCGCGAGCGGTCGTGACGGTGCGGTTGGCTGACTCACGTTTCTCAATGGCGATCTGCTCGGTCGCGAACGCCGCCACCTGTGCGAGGTGGGTCACGACGAGCACCTGGTGCCGTTCACCGAGCTCGGCGAGCGCTCGGCCGACAAACAGGGCTGCCTCACCTCCAACACCGGCGTCGACCTCGTCGAAGACAAGGGTCGGTGGAGCGTCGGTGAGGACCAACCTCGTCGCGAGCATCGCACGAGCGAGCTCGCCCCCCGAAGCGACCTTCGCGAGCGGGAGCGTCGCCTCCCCGGCGTTTGCGCCGAAGCGGAACTCGACCCCATCGCCGCGGCCATCACGAGGGACCGAGACTTCGAGCCGAGCCCTCGGCAGCGCAAGAACCCGCAGCCTCGTCTCGATCTCTTGTCCGAGCTTTGGCGCAGCTGCACGCCGGGCGTCGCCAAGAGCTTGCTCGGCCGCCCGGAGCGCCTCCAGTGCGCGATCGCGCTGCTCGGCGAGCTCTGCGCGCCGGGCGTCGCCAGCCTCGAGGTCGGCGAGGCGGGCGCGCGCGACGTCTCGGAACTCGATCACGGCCGCGAGAGTCACGCCATACTTGCGCCTCAGCTCTGAGAGCAGTCTCCGCCGCTCCTGCACGGCTGCAAGCCTCTCGGGGTCGTCCTCGAAGCCCTCCGATCGGGCTCGCAAGTCTGCGAGGACATCGTCGATCTCGGTAGCCACGGTCTCGAGCCGCTCCCCCAGGTCGCGCAAGGGCTCGTGGTGGACGAGAGCAGCGGACGCCCGCCCGAGCAGGTCGCGGGAGCCGTCGTCTTGGCCGAGCAGCTCCCGCGCGTCCGCGACCGCGCGACGGAGGGCTTCCGCGCTCGAAAGCACCGTCTCCTCTGCTTGGAGGGAGGCGTCCTCTTCCGGATCGCTCAACGCGGCGGAGTCGAGCTCGTCCAGTTGAAAGGCGAGGAGATCGAGCTCGCGCGCGAGCGCGCGCTCGTCGCCGCCCAGGTCGGCCAACCGTTCGTCGAGGGCTCGCACCTCGGCCTGCGCCTCGTCGACCTGGGCGGTCGTGACGCCGGCGTAGCGATCCAACGCGGCGCGTTGAGCGCTCTGATGGAGAAGGGACTGGTGCGAGTGCTGACCGTGGAGATCGACAAGACCCGTGCCGAACTCGGCCAGTGCCGCCGCCGTGGCCATCCGACCGTCGACATATGCCCGCGATCGGCCGTCGGCCGGGATTTCGCGCACGAACACGATCTCCGTGGCGTCGGTGCCGTCGGCGCCATGCCCGCCCTCGGTGCCGTCAAGGGAGAAGCGCCCCTCCACGATTGCGCCCTCGGTCCCCGACCGCACGAGCGTCGGATCGGCGCGGCCACCCATCAAGAGCTCGAGTGCCTCTACGAGCAAGGTCTTGCCGGCGCCCGTCTCTCCGGTCAGCGCCGTCATTCCGGTTCCGAGGTGAAGCGCGAGGTCGTCGATGACGCCGAGATTCTGGACCCGAAGTTCGACCAGCAATTCGCCCTACCGATCCGCCAGGCCGAAGCGGGACCTGAGGACGGAGTGAAAATCGACGTCTCCGAAGGTGACGAGCCGCGCTCGCTCTGTGGCGCCGCGGCAGGTGACCGTATCCCCGGTGTTGAGCGGTACGACGCGCGAGCCGTCGAGGACGGCGGCGGCCGGATGCGGCGAGAGAAGCGCCATCTCGACTTCCTCGTCGGGTTCGAGCACGAGCGATCGATCGAAGACGAGATGCGGTGCGACCGGCGTGAGAACGATCGCCCGCAGCAGTGGTGAGACCACCGGTCCACGCGCTGACAGGTTGTAAGCCGTCGATCCGGTCGGTGTGCACGCGAGCAGCCCGTCCGCCACGTAGGTGAGGAACGGCCGTCCCCCGATCGCGACGGCGACTCGGATGGTACGCCCGGGCGCGGTCTTCTCGACGATCGCCTCATTGAGCGCGAGCAGGCGGAGCGCAGGCTGGCCGACTGCCCGGACGTCTACCTCGAGCACCATGCGCTCCTCGACGAAGTAGTCACCGCTGACCATTCGCTCGAGCGACGGCACCAGGTTCGCCGGTTCGACCTCGGCGAGATACCCCATCCGTCCGAGATTCACCCCGAGCACTGGGATTCCGGTCGGGAGCCCAAGTTGCACAGTGCGGAGCATCGTGCCGTCGCCACCGAGGCTGATGGCGAAATCCACGTTCGGGACAGCTGCGGCGCTGTCATCCCATGTGAAGACCTCGTGCCCGCGCTCCTCCCACCACGCCCGAGCAGTCGCGGCGAGCGCGACCGCCTCAGGGCGTTTGGGATGAAGGACGAGCAGAACCGCGGTCACGCCGCCATCCTCGCGGGTCGGAGACCACGGTGCCAGCACCACCGCGACTAGGTCGCGGTGTCACCTTGTCAAGAAGCGCTGCGCTTCTTCGCCGCGCCCGCCGTCTTCTTGGCGCTGCTCGCGGACTTCTTCGCCGCGCCCGCCGTCTTCTTGGCGGCGCTGGCGGTCGACTTCTTTGCGGCAGCACCGGTCTTGCGGGCCGTCGCCGAAGCCTTCTTCGTCGTCGACGCGGCCTTCTTCGTCACACCAGTGCTCGCCTTCTTGGCGGCAGCAGCTGGGCGCTTCGCAGCAGAAGCTGCCTTCTTTGCAACAGAGGCTGTCTTCTTCGCCGGCCCGCTCACCTTGGCTGCGCGGGTCCTCGCCGCGGCCGACCTCTTGGCAGCAAGGCGCTTGCCGACGCGGGTCCGCCGCTCGCCCTCCTCCCGGAGGTGCTCGACGCCGCCGACCGCGCTCTCACCGGCCGCGCCGGCCCGGCGGGCCGCGTCGCGGACGGACTTCTCACCGGCGCGCCTCGCGGAGTTCACGAAGCGCTCGAGGTCCGCACGGCGGACGAGACCGAGCTGGTCCACTTGCTTGCGGACCTCGCTCCGGACGAGTGATGTGAAGTGCTCGGCACTGCGGCGGCTGCGGGTGAGTAGGTCGTCGACCCACTCCTCGGCGTGGTCACGTCCGACCTCGCCCTCTTGCACGAGATCCCTGACGATCTCTTCTGCCCGCTTGCGCGTGAGCTGCGTGAACGCCAGGCTGGCGCTGAGGTACCGCTCGATGGGGTTTTTGGGAGCCATGCGTTAGATTATACCCCTGAGCTGGCCTGCTTGCAACTGCAAGCAGGCATAATGACCGGGGGCCGCCGGAATCTGCTCAGGAGCCGCTCAGCACCGAGTCCACCAGCGCACCCAGGTCCGCAGCCTCGACGTCCGGCGCAGGATCGACCGGCCCATGCCCCGGAGGCGTGACGCCGGTGAGGACTAGGCCAAAGGGCACGCCTAGCACGCGCGCCATGCGGCCGTCGGTCGAGGGGCGGTCCCCCACCATCATCGAGACGCTCCCCACTCGGTCGGCGAGGAGATCGGCAACTGGCTTGTAGGGCTTGCCCGCGACGACGGGAGCCACGCCGCCGGCAGTAGCCACAGCTGCCACGACGGAGCCGGCGCCTGGGAGCAACCCGTGCGCCGTCGGGAATGTCGCGTCCTCGTTCGTCGCGATCAGCCGGGCCGAGCCGGCTCGAAGCGCAGTCGTCGCAGCAGACAAGCGGGCGTAGTTGAACCCGAGGTCCATGCCGACCACAACGCTCCGAACCGTCATCGGATCGCCCTCGCCCGGCTCGATCAGCTCGGCTCCGACTGCCTTCAGCTCGTCGTGCAAGCCGGGCCCGCCGAGAACGAGAACACGCTCGCCGGGCGACAGCAACCGGGCCGCCGCCATCGAGGACGTCACGACGTCGTCCGGGCTCGTCGGAATGTCCATCTGCTCGAGCTTTGCGACATGCTCGGCGACCCGCGGCCACGAGTTGTTCGTGAGGAAGACCACTCTCTCGCCACTCTCGCGAAGGCGCGCGATGGCAGCCGCGGCGCCTGGGATCGGCTCGTCGGCGAGCCAGATGACACCGTCACAGTCGAGAACCCACGCCATCGCCGAATGCTGCCAGATCCCGGGGAGCGATGAGGAATGCTCGTTTGGCGATGGGACCATCGTGACTGGTAGGTATGGCGGATGGCTCGCTTGGCTGCGTTTCGAGGGACTACTTACAACATCGCGATCGTCGATCCGGGCGATGTCGTTGCGCCGCCTTACGACGTGGTCGGACCTGCCGAGAGGGCCGAGCTGGCAGCACGCTCGCCCTACAACTCGATCCTCGTGGAGCTTCCCGAGGACCCTGGCGGGGGTGACAAGTACGAGCACGCGGCAGAGCTCTGGCGTGCCTGGCACGAGGACCGCGCGGTCGAGATCGCCGGCGATCCGGAGCTCTACGTCTACCGAATGACGTTCACAGAGGAGGACGGCTCGACGCGCACGACGACCGGAGTGCTCGGCGCGCTCGGTCTCGACCCTGACCACTCGGGCGAGGTGCTCCCTCACGAGCAGACGATCTCTAAGGACAAGCACGATCGCCTGTCGCTGCTGCGGGCAGCGCGGACGAACTTCTCGCCGATTTGGGGCCTCTCGCTCGCTGCAGGCCTCAGCGAGCTGTGCGATGCCGTCGCTCTCAAGTCTGGCGAATCGATTCGTGCGGTTGACGACGCCGGGACGGTGCACGAGTGCTGGGCAACTTCCGACACCGACCTCATCGGTCAGATCACGGCCCTCATCGGGTCGAAGCCTGTGCTGATCGCCGACGGTCACCACCGATACGAGACCGCTTGCGCGTACTTCGTCGACGACCCAGCCTCGCCGGGAGCGGACGCGGTCCTGGCCCTCGTCGTCGAGCTGACGGAGTCGGAGCTCGCTGTGCAGGCCATCCACCGCCTTGTGACGGGCGTCGACCCGGAAAGGCTCGTGTCGCAGCTCGAACCGTCCTTCGAGGTCACGCCGGGACCGAGAGATCCGATCGCTCTACGGGACGAGATGGTGAAGGTGGGAGCGCTCGGCCTCCTTACGCCCGGTGGCACTCACCTGCTGACACCGCGGCCGTCCCTTCTCCACGTTGGCGACGACGACCTCGACTCGACCCGGCTCGAGCGCGCGTTCAAGTCCGTGCCGGGTGCGCAGGTGACCTACCAGCACGGGGTCCTCAAGGTCGCCCGTTTCGTCGCTGAGGGTCAGGCCGCCGCCGCCGTCCTGCTGCGACCGGTGTCGGTGCAACAGATCGAGGCGATCGCCTATGGCGGGCGGCGGATGCCGCCAAAGTCGACGTTCTTCTACCCGAAGCCTCGCACAGGTGTCGTCTTCAGGGAGCTCGACGCCGGTTAGAGCGCCTAGCTCGTCCCCTTCTTCGTCCCGCGGACCGTGCCCTTCTTCACGATCCGAACGCCGGGACCGGGGCCGACCGTCAGGCCCGCACCGCCGATGAAGCTCACGATCGCGAGGCACATCTCGTCGGACGATCCCGGTCCCCAGGTGACGTAGCGAGGCGGGAGCTTGCGGAGCTGCGGGAGCTCCTGCCGGAGCCTCGAGTTGTAGGTGCAGGTGACCTCGATCGTGTCGCCCGGTTTCACGACCACCGGTGTCGGCATGTTGAAGTAGCGCTGGTAGTCGAAGTCGTACTTGTTGTCGTTCAGCAACACCCTCGCCTCCGGCGTGCCCGGGTTGAGCGTTACCTTCATCGCGACTCCGAGCAGGTGCATGTGCGGTTGGATGCGCAGGATCTTGCCGCTCACCGGGATCGGTGTTGTGCAACTCGTGGTGTCGCCGGCCGGAGGGTCGGTAAGGCTGCGACCGCAACTCTGTTCCAGGATGTCCACCGTGTTGATCGCGCCGGGCCCGAAGGTCTGACCGAGGTTCTCGAGCGACGCCGCCCGGTTGCACAGTCGCCCGTGGACTCCGGACGGACATGGGATGTCCGGCGGAGCAGGGAGGAGCAGGAGGTGGAGCGGAATCAAGTGAGCAGTCGCCGCAGGCACGGTCTCGAGCTTCAGCTGCACGTGGGTCGGCTTGTCACCCTCGAGCAGGTTGTAGTGAACCTGCATCACGACCATGCTCCCTTTCGGGAAGTAGAAGCCGGTCCCCTTCGGCGTCATGTCGAGACCGTGGCCAGGTGCCCACACGGCCAGCCACTGGCCGAAGCCCTCGCCGAAGCAAGTCCAGCCCTTCCCACCGTTGTCCATCGCCTTTGCAGCGGCCACCTCGCCAGGCGGCACCAAGAACAAGATCGCGTGATGCACTTCGATGCTGTTCGGGTAGAAGTGACTGCCGATGATGTAGGAGCTCTGCGCCAGGTGCGGGTTGACGACCGTGCAGTGGTAGTCGTCGGTCGCACCCTTCGGGGCGCGCGGCGTGTAGGGCTGCGTATTCTGGAGAGTGAGGATGCGTGAGCCCTTCACCGACGGGAAGGATTGCGTGGCGGCGTCCGCGGTCGCCGGCGTCGGCTTCGTGTGGTCGTTGGGCTTCGGGTGCGACGCTGCCGGTGAGCTGCCACAAGCTGCGAGGGTGAGAGCAGCGATCGCGGTGGACGCGAAAAGCGAGATGATACGGCGACATCGGATCTCGCGAGGGTAGTTCAGCTCACTTCAGCCCAACGAGCACCACGATCCAGCTGACAGCGGCTCGGGAAGCCGCTACTCGACTGTCCAGGTGTTGCCGGAGCGAAGGAGCGCCTCCAGATCGCCGGGCCCCTTGCGAGCCTGTGCCTCGAGTAGCTGTGAGTCCACCTGGCTCCCGTAGTCGGGGCGCTCGACAGCACGGAACACGCCCATCGGTGTGGGCTCGTGCGGGCCGCCGGCGAGGCGACTCAAGGCGAACGCCAGGTCGGGATCGGGCCGCGCCTCGTCGTGGACGAGCAGCGCCTGCTCACCGACGTCTGCGACCTCGACGAGGGAGAGACGCCCTTGCTCGTTCATCCGGACGCCGCGGTGGCCGTCAGCGCCGAAACGAATCGGGTGCCCGTGCTCGAGCGGGATCAGCATCTCCTCGCGGGTGGCCTTGCCGGTCACCTCTTCGAATGCGCCGTCGTTGAAGACGTTGCAGTTCTGGTAGACCTCGACGAGCGCCGCTCCCCGGTGATCGTGG
The DNA here is from genome assembly GCA_052146895.1 of Acidimicrobiales bacterium. Lineage (GTDB taxonomy): Bacteria > Actinomycetota > Acidimicrobiia > Acidimicrobiales > Bog-793 > Palsa-601. The sequence continues at coordinate 7,434 of JBKQLZ010000037.1, read as the reverse complement.
GCGCGGCGGAACATCTCCTGCATGTGCTTGCGATCCATGTCGTGGGTGCGGGCCACGAACGAGGCCTCGGCGCCGAGCGCGAGGCTGACGGGGTTGAAAGGCGTGTCGAGCGATCCGAACGGCGTCGACTTGGTGACCTTGCCGACCTCGGACGTAGGTGAGTACTGACCCTTGGTGAGCCCGTAGATCTGGTTGTTGAACAGAAGGATCGTGATGTTGACGTTGCGGCGCAGCGCGTGGATGAGATGGTTGCCGCCGATCGAGAGCGCGTCTCCGTCGCCCGAGACGACCCACACGTCAAGGTCAGGGCGTGTGATCGCCAAACCGGTCGCGATCGCAGGCGCGCGACCGTGGATCGAGTGCATCCCGTAGGTGTTCATGTAGTACGGGAAACGGGCGGCACAGCCGATGCCGGAGACGAAGACCGTGTTCTCCCGACGCACTCCCAGGTCAGGCAAGAGAGACTGCATCGCCGCCAAAATCGAGTAATCCCCACATCCAGGGCACCAGCGCACGTCCTGGTTGCTCGACCAATCCTTGCGCGTCGTGATCGGAACGACCACGTCGGTCATCGGCTCTCCTCCTTGGCGTGGTCGTCCTGTCCTTTGAGACCTTCGAGCTCTGCCAACGCGTCGAGCGCCGCTCGCTCGATCTCGGCGACGCGGAAGGGTGTGCCCTGCACTCGCGAGAGGAGGCGTGCGTCGACGAGGAAGTCGGACCGGACCAGCCGCGTCAGCTGCCCGAGGTTGCCTTCGGGAATGATCACCCGCTCGTAGGAGCCGAGCACCTCGCCGAGGTTCGACGGGAACGGGTTGAGATGGACGAGATGGGCTTGCGCGACGCTCTTGCCGATCGCGCGGACCCGTCGGACGGCTGCAGCTATGGCCCCGTAGGTCGACCCCCACCCGAGGAGGAGGACGCGGGCGTCGCCGGACTCGTCGTCGAGATCCACGAGCGGGATGTCCTTCGCGATCCCCGCGATCTTGGCGGCACGCAGATGCACCATCTTCTCGTGGTTGATCGGGTCGTACGAGACGTCGCCGGTGATGTCCACTTTCTCGAGCCCGCCGATGCGGTGCTCGAGACCGGGGGTGCCCGGCAGAGCCCACGGGCGGGCAAGCGTTTCGGGGTCTCGCGCGTACGGCTGGAAGACCGGTGCAGGCTCAGCGTCGCCATCCCCGTCAGCGGTCCCGTTGGGGTCCCCGTTCGTCGCCAGTGCGGAGGCGAAGGTCGTCGATATGTCCGGCAGATCCGATACGGCCGGTAGGCGCCAGGGCTCCGATCCGTTCGCCAGGTAGCCGTCAGAGAGGAGATAGACAGGCGTGCGGTACTTGAGCGCGATCCGCACGGCCTCTATGGCGGCGTCGAAGCAGTGCGCTGGCGTCTTGGCGGCGACGATCGGGACCGGCGCCTCGCCGTGACGACCGAACATCACGTGCAGGAGGTCGGATTGCTCGGTCTTCGTCGGAAGTCCTGTCGACGGACCGCCTCGCTGGATGTCGACGATGAGCAGAGGCAGTTCGAGGCTGACGGCCAACCCGACAGTCTCGGCCTTCAGGTCGATGCCGGGACCGCTTGTCGTCGTGATGCCCAACGCGCCGCCGAACGCTGCCCCGAGCGCCGCGCCGATGCCTGCGATCTCGTCCTCTGCCTGAAGGGTGCGGACGCCGAAGTTCTTGTGCTTGGACAGCTCGTGCAGGATGTCGGAGGCAGGCGTGATCGGGTAGGAGCCGAGGAAAATCGAGACACCGGCGAGCTGCGCGGCAGCGATGAGCCCCCAGGCAAGGGCGGTGTTCCCGGTGATGTTCGTGTAGGTGCCGGGCTCGTGCTCGGCCGGCGCGATCTCGTAGACGGAGTCGAAGAGCTCGGCGGTCTCGCCGAAGTTGTAGCCGGCCCGGAACGCCAAGCGGTTGGCGTCTACGACGATCTGGTTCTTCCCATATCGGTCACCGATCCACTTGTCGGTCGCGTCGGTCGGCCGTTGGTAGAGCCACGAGATGAGGCCCAACGCGAAGAAGTTCTTGCTCCGCTCCGCGTCGCGTGGCTTTGCCCCGGTCGGCTTGCAGGCCTCGAGGGTGAGCGTCGTCATCGGGACTTCGTACACCTTGAAGCTGCTGAGGCTGTTGTCCGCCCGCGGGTCTGCGCCGTAGCCCGCCTTGTCGAGAGCGCGGTCGTCGAACGCGTCGGAGTTGAGGACGATCGTCCCGCCGACCGGCAGATCACCGACATTTGCCCTGAGTGCTGCGGGATTCATCGCGACGAGGATGTTCGGCGCATCACCAGGAGTGAGGATGTCGTGGTCGGAGATGTGGACCTGGAAGGCTGACACTCCGGCCAGCGTCCCAGCAGGTGCCCGGATCTCTGCCGGAAAGTTCGGCAGCGTCGAAAGGTCGTTGCCGAAGATCGCGCTCTCGTTCGTGAACTGGTCCCCGGTGACCTGCATGCCGTCGCCGGAGTCACCCGCGAAGCGGATAACTACTCGATCGACTTGCTCAACCTTGTGGTTCGTCCCGTGTGGGGACTCGGTCGTGCTGGTCACGTCGTCTCCATCCCTGTGCGTACGTGCTCATATGAGCTTACCGCCGTGAGACGAAGACCCCTGTGATGTCTCAGGCCCGAGGGCCGCGCGAGACTCCTGAGACCGCTGTAATTCTCAGGCGATAACTCTCAGGCGATCGTGATCGCCGGATCCAAGAAGACGTCTTGCACGGCGTTGATGAGAGCGACCCCCTCGTCCATCGGTCGCTGGAAGGCCTTGCGCCCCACGATGAGCCCGGTGCCTCCCGCCCGCTTGTTGATGACAGCCGTCCGGACTGCTTGGGCCAGGTCTGAGGCACCGCTCGACTCGCCGCCAGAATTGATGAGACCGATACGCCCGGCGTAGCAGTTCACGACCTGCCACCGCGCGAGGTCGACCGGGTGATCCGTGGTCAGCTTGTCGTAGACGAGAGGATCGGTCCGGCCGAACTTGAGGGCGGTGTAGCCGCCGTTGTTCTCGGGTTGCTTCTGCTTGATGATGTCGGCTTCGATCGTGACGCCGATGTGATTCGCCTGGCCCGTGAGGTCGGCGGACACGCTGTAGTCGGCCTCTGGCGTCTTGAAGGCGTTGTTACGCAGGTAGCACCACAACACGGTGTAGAGCCCGAGCCGGTGAGCCTCGGCGAACATCTCGCTCACCTCTCGGATCTGGCGGGTCGACTCCTCCGAGCCGAAGTAGATCGTCGCCCCCACGCCGACCGCACCAAGGTCTGCCGCCTGGCGCACGGTGCCGAAGGGCACCTGGTCAGCCTTGGCCGGGTAGGTCAGCAGCTCGTTGTGGTTGAGCTTCACGATGAACGGGATCTTGTGGGCGTACTTGCGGGAGACGATGGCGAGACCGCCGAGTGTCGAGGCAATCGCCGAGCACTCCGCGTTCATGGCAAGCCGAACGAGGTTCTCAGGGTCGAAGTAGGCCGGGTTCTTGGAGAAGCTCGCCGCAGCCGAATGCTCGATCCCCTGGTCGACCGGCAGGATCGAGAGATAACCGGTCCCGCCGAGCCGGCCGTGGCCGAACGTCTGGGCGAGATTGCGCAACACGGCGATGGGACGGTCGCTGTGGACGAGGACGCGGTCGATGAAGTCCGGGCCCGGGAGGACCAGGCCATCACTCGGAAACGCCGTGGATTGGTGCGTCAGCAGCGACTCCGCCTCGTCACCGAGCAGTTCGTGGACATCAGTCCCCACCATTCCTCCTTCGAACGCGGCCGATTGCGCGAGCGAGCCTACCCCCGGCCGCGGGTGGCGCCTCGGGCCGAGGCAAGGGCGACCGCCGCGTCGGCGGCAAGCCAGAAGATCTGCTCTCTCACATCGTGAGCATGGACCCAGTTGCGGTGGTCCCAGACCTCGCCCGCGAGCGTGTCGCCCGCGTAGAGAAGCTGGCCGAATTGGACGCCGCGGAACTGTGCGACGGCCATGAGAGCGGACGCCTCCATCTCGACGGTCAGGCAGCCCTCTTCGCGACGCCGCGCCACCTTGCTGTGGGTTTCCCGGTAGATGGCATCAGTCGACCAGGTCTTGCCGGTCTCGTGCGGCACGCCGGCTCTCTCGAGGACCCCCTCGAGCACCTTCACCGTCGCGGGATCGGCTGCCACGGTCCGGCTCGGCGGCAGGTAGTGGTACGACGTTCCCTCGTCCCGGAGCGCCTCGTCCACGACCACGACGTGGCCGAGCGCGAGTGAGGCGTCGAGCGCACCGCAGCCGCCGCACGCCACGATCGTGCGGCAGCCGTAGTCGATCATCTCCTCGAGCAGCCCGGCTGCCAGCGGTGCTCCGAGGCCAGCCTGGTAGAAGGCGAGCCTCGAACCGGCGTGCTCCACGGCGTAGACCGCGTGGCGGCCGTGCTCGGCGACAATGTGCGTCACCACTTCCGCCTCTCGCTCACGCGCGATCCGCTCGACTGCATCGCCGAAGAAGCACGCCACTCCCACAGCCGGCACCTCCGGCCTCTCGAGCCAGTCCGCGCCGAAGTGCGACGACGGCTCGATCATCGCGATCGGGTCGGGATCGAACTCGAGGAGGGGAAACGACTCCGGGTCGGCCTGGCTGGTCATCGATCGGCCTCCTCAGACGTTGAATCGGATCTCGAGAACGTCGCCGTCCTTTACTACGTAGTCCTTCCCTTCCAGGCGGATCTTGCCCTTCGCACGGGCGGCCGCGAAGGATCCGAGCGCGAGCAGCTCGTCCCAGCGGATCACGTCCGCTTTGATGAAGCCGCGCTGAAGGTCGGAGTGGATGATGCCGGCGCACTCGGGAGCCTTCGCACCAGTGCGGAACATCCATGCACGAGACTCGTCTTCGCCCGTCGTGAGGAAGGTCTGGCGGCCGAGGATCACCCAGGCGGCTCTGGCAACTCTCACGAGCGCTCCCTCGCCGAGGCCGAGGCCCTCCAGCATCACGAGCCGCTCGTCGGCGTCGAGGCGCGACGCTTCGGCTTCCAGCTGCACCGACACGGCCAGCACTTCGGCGGCGCCGCCGAGCTCGTTGCTGATCTGAGTGACGACTGCGTCGGAGCTGCCGATCTCGTCCTCGCCGATGTTGACGACGACGAGGAGCGGCTTGGTCGTGAGGAGGAAGAGGGGTTTCAACAGCGCCCGATCGTCCGCGCGCAGGTTCGATCGGTATAGCGGCGTTCCGGTGTGGAGGATCTCAAGTGCTTTCGGCGCGACGGCGAGAGCGGAGGCGAGGATTGGGTCGGCGACGGCACGCTTCTTGGAGGATCGCTCGAGCTGGGTCTCGAGTGATCCGGCGTCGGCGAGCACGAGCTCGAACTCGAGCGTTGCAAGGGCTTCCATCGGGTCGGTCTCCCCTGGTGCCGACTCGTCTTCGAAGCTCCTGAGGACGAGCGCGAGAGCGTCGACCTCGCGCACGCCGGCAAGGAAGCGGCTGCCGAGGCCGTCGCCCTTCTCGGTCGACTTCTGGATACCGGCGATGTCGACGACCTCGAACGCAGCGGGGACGACCTTCTTGCTCATGCTCAGTTTGGCGAGAGCGTCGAGGCGATGGTCGGGCACCGAGGCAATCCCGATCTCGGTCTCGGTCGTCGAGAACGGGTGCGACGCGACGACCGCGTTGCCCCCGGTCAGGGCATTGAAGAGAGCTGACTTGCCTGAGTTTGGGAGGCCTACGAGGCCGAGACGGTCCACTTGATCCTTGCTCTTCTGAGGCTTTCTGGTCTTCGAGTCTGCTGGTTGCTTGGCGGGCTAGCGGATCGCGCGCAGCCGTTCGGGAGCGTCCAGCAGGTCAGGTGCTTGGGTTGCAACTCTTGCGAACAGCTCACGGGCGCGCGGGAGGTCGCCCGCCATCTCGTAGAGGTCCGCCAGGGCGTACCACTCACGGAGGACGGGTACGTCGGCGTGCTTGCGATGCTTGGCGGCCGGTTGGAGGAGTGTGATCGCTTGCTGGAGGTCGCCCGAGTCCGCGAGCGCTCCGGCCATCACGAGACGGCCCTCGACGAGAACCTCCTTGTCGACTCCCGCTTGGCGGAGCTCGTCCCAGAGCTGGTGCACTCGGTCGATGCGCCCCATCGCCCTCTCGCAGTCGGCGATGACGGGGTGCTGATCGAAGCTCCCGGTCATCTCGTGCACCCGCCGCAGCTCCGCTGCTGCCATGCGCCAGCGATCGAGCCGGTAGAGCGTGAGCCCATAGAGCTCGCGAGCGGCTGCCGAGTCAGGCACCGCTTCGACTACAGGCCTGATCGCCTGTAAGGCTTCCTTGTAGCGGTCTCTCTCATATGCCTGAGCTGCATTCACGAGACGGCGCTCGAGCATCACTGCGGTCTTGCCGTCGGGACCGTCCCGTAGCTCTTCGACCACTCCACGCGGCAGCTCGAAGTTCCGCTCACGGCGTGCCCGGTAGCGACCAGCCTCGATCCTCTCGTCGCTCACGTGCTCACGCTGGATGCGCTGAGCCTTCGTCCCGGACGTACCGCCGTTGCCCTTCGGCACAGGTGCGCGTTTTCGATCGCGCGGCTTCGGGCTCGAGGCCCGACGGGTGGGTCGTCCGCCACCAGTGTGCGGGCTCATGTCGTTGACGATAGCGCCCGTTGGTCCGCTCATTTCCGGGTGACCGGCTTGCTGCCGGGCTGCTTTGACGGTGTCGCCCTGGTTGGGGCCTCTTTGCGGCCGGCTTGCGGACGCGCAACGACCCCGCATCCTGACCGTCAAACGATCAAGACGCGGGGTCGCTACTGAGAAATATTCCGGCGACGACCTACTCTCCCGGGGAGTCTCCCCCCAAGTACCATCGGCGCTGGCAGGCTTAACTTCCGTGTTCGGGATGGGAACGGGTGTGACCCTGCCGCTATGGTCACCGGAAACCTGTGCTCGACCGAGCTGACGACCAGGCGTCACTGTTGTGACGCACACATGTCGTAGCTCGGCGAGGCTGGCGTTACCGCCGCCCCTGTGAGCATTCCATAGCGAGCACGAGCCCCAAGCCCTCGGCCGATTAGTACCGGTCGGCTGAACACATTGCTGTGCTTACACCTCCGGCCTATCAACGTGGTGGTCTGACCACGGGCCTTACCAGGTTAACCCTGTGGGAAATCTCATCTTGGAACGAGCTTCGCGCTTAGATGCTTTCAGCGCTTATCCCTTCCGTAGGTCGCAAACCAGCCGTGCCCTTGGCAGGACAACTGGCACACGAGAGCTACGTCCGTCCCGGTCCTCTCGTACTAGGGACAGCCTTCCTCAGATTTCCTGCGGCTGCACCGGATAGGGACCGACATTCTTGTTACCTCCGGCGTAAGTGCCGGGGGCCAGGACATTTCTGCCTGGCTCTGCATGTCGCCATGCAGATCGGACCATATCTTCACCGCGCTTGGTATGGAGGTGCTTGGCATATGGTCTCTGAGGATTCTGGATGTGAACTTCGATGAATGGCGGCGGTATTTGCCGC
>JBKQLZ010000036.1:0-2914 GCA_052146895.1 Acidimicrobiales bacterium | reverse complement strand
CCACGATCAAACCTTCACCACGAGGGTGTAGGTCATCGTGGCGATCTGGGCCGGGTGGGAGGAGTCCGTTACCTCAGCCGCCGAGACGGGGCCATCGAGTGTGCCGCCACCGTCGAGCAGGAGTGTGCCGGCGGGCACCGTGAGGCTGCCCGAGAGAGCGACCCAGTGTCGGTGAGCGAGCCCTGGTTATCGTTTGTGTCGCCGAGCTGGCCGCCCGACATGGAGAAGCCGCCGACCGTGCTCGTGAACGCCGTGCTGGTGATGCTGAGCTCGCCGCCGGTGATCGACAACGGGGCCGAACTCTCGAGTTCGGAGATCGAGGTGTTGGACGTGCCCTCGGTACCGTCGAAGACGACCGGCCCAGTCAGCGCCCCCACGCACACGACGTCACCGTTCGACGGAGGGCCCGTCGGGCTCCAGTTGGTTGGAGTCGCCCAGAGCCCATCATTGCTCGACCCAACCCAGCTAATCGTGCAGGCCTGGTCTGCCTATGCCTGCTTCGCAGACCCGAATAACAGGAGGGCGGAGACGCCTACGACCAGGCCAGCACCGAGAAGCACCGCCCCCAGCCAGACTCGCCCTCGCCGCCGCACGGCACTATCCGAGCCCTGGGAGCGCGACTCCACGTGGTCAGCTGTCTCCTCTAGAACGCTGGCTTGCGGTCCCAGTTCGAGAGCGGGGGTGAGCAGTTTGTCGCGCGAGGAGAGAGCTTACCCGAGGTGTGCGAGCGACTCCTGGCTGCGGTATCGACTGTCAGGCGCTTTGCCAAGCTCGCCGATCCAGATCGGCCGCGTTCTGGAGTTTCTTGTCCGATCTCTGACGACGTCCAGGCCGACTATCGACACTTGGGATGGCACAAATCGTGTCGGAGGGCCAATGTCGCGAATCTGCGACTGGCGCTGACCAGGTCCGGCACCCTCACGAGCCCACGTGGATATATCACAAGGCCTGCCAGATATACTGGGTTCATGACCAAGCACTTGGTAGATATCGACGACGTAACGCTGGCGGAAGCGCGTGCTGCGTTGGGGACCACGACGATCAAGCAAACAGTGAACGAGGCGCTGCGCCGAACAGCGGAGAATCGACCCGCGCTCATAACGGCGGCACTGGACGCCCTGGCTAGCTTCGATCTTGAGGACCGGTCGGAAGCGTGGCGTTGACCCATTTGCTCGATACCAGTGTGCTCAAGCGACTGCACGAGCAAGCCGTCAGGGACATCGTCGAATCTGGCCTCACCACTAATACCATGGGTCGACCGCGCATCTGCGACCTCGAGGTCGGGTACTCAGCGCGCAACGCCGCTGAGTGGGATCGACTGCAAAAGGCGCTCGAGGCGTTCACCGTCATCGAGACCACGGTCGATCATGTCCTTCGGGCACTACAGGTTCAGCGCCTCCTGGCCGACCGCAGCCAGCGAGGCAGGAAGATCCCCGATCTACTTGTCGCCGCGGCCGCTGAAGAGCACGGCCTCGTGGTGCTTCACTACGACGCCGACTTCGACATGATTGCCGGAGTCACAGGTCAGCGGTGCGAATGGATCGTGACGGCTGGAAGCATCGATTGAAAGGTCTTCCGGTCCCTGTCTGGAGGTCAGGAGAAGAGCTCGAGAACGCAACTCTTCCGCCCACAGTCGCAGATCTGTCAAATGGTGTCGGAGGCCCGAAGTCGCGAATCTGCGACTGGTCGTGAAGTGGGCTTTTGCAGACCACGAGGTGGCAGAATCCCGCCTCTTCGACCGCGTGTTTGTACGTTTGGCTCTAATATGTACACTTTGTACATGAGCACCACCGAATATCCGAACGTCTCAGAGGCTCGGCAGCAGCTGGCGGCAATTATCGATCGCGCCCGCGCTGAACATGAGCCCGTCTACTTGACCCGTCGAGGTCGCCGAGTCGCCGCCGTTATCGACGCCGACGACCTCGATGGCATATTGAGGCTCGCGGAGGACATGGCGGACATCCTCGCGGCGGAGGAGGCCCGAGCCGAGATGCAGGCAACGGGTGAAGCGCCGATTCCGTGGGAACAGGTCAAGGTCGATCTCGGCCTGGCATGACTTACGAAATACAGCTGTCACCAGCGGCCGCGCGCCAACTTCGCAAGTTCGATTCTGTTAGCCGACGAAGAATACAGGCGGTAGTCGAACTCCTTGCGGGGGATCCGCGTCCGCCAGCCGCTACCCGCCTGGTTGGTGGCGCAGGCGAATGGAGAGTCCGCACAGGCGACTATCGCGTGATTTACGAGATTCACGACGGCCAACTCCTCGTCCTGGTCTTGCGCATGGGGCATCGTCGTGACGTGTACGACCGCTGACGAGGATTCGTCGTCGAGTGGCGACACCCGTCGAAGGCCTTCCGTCTCTCACGGACGAGCCCCCCGGTTCTCACTGGTGACCGCCGCTGACGACGCGCTGATCGCCGCCCTGGTTGAGGAAGTCTGTGTGAGCCGGAGGGTTGCGACTCCGCCGTGGGTCTATCAGGAGGAGCGCTCGGTGGACTACTGGTACGTCGCCGGTTTGAGTTCGCTCCGTGCAGAAGCTGATCGCGAGACCCCTCCTGTCTTCCGGCGCCACGGTGTCTTCGTTCTCGCTACCGAACTCGCCCCCGCGTGATGTTGACGAAACCGGAGGTCGAGGCGGCACTCGAAGAACTCGTCTCGGAACTAGCGCAGCGGCGGTGTCCGGGCCGACATCTACATCGTTGGCGGGACCGTTGCGGGGAAGGCGACGATCGAACGCATCGAGGAGTCTCGCTGAGGCGCTCAGAGCATCCGCCCTGGGTGATGGTCGCCGTCCGGAGCGCCCTGGTCACGCCTGTTAGCAATCCGTCAGCATTTGCTCTGCTAACGGCTCCTACGGAGCCCGGAAGCTGAGCTCCAGGAACACATTCTCCCAGCTCAGAACTGGTGTCGGAGG
>JBKQLZ010000035.1:0-30103 GCA_052146895.1 Acidimicrobiales bacterium | reverse complement strand
GGTTGACCGCCCACTCGCCGAGCCCGACGATCTGCGTGGCGAAGAAGAGCGCACAGGCGAGAGTGAGAAGCTCACCGATACCGATCCCGAAGCCGTGCAGCGAGATGAGCGCGAGGCCCCCAGCTGCCAGCGCCGTCGCGATCCAGGCGACTGCCGGGACGTGGCGCCTGAGCAGGAGACCCGAGAGCAGCGGGGTGAACACGACGAACATCCCGGTGATGAAGCCGGAGATCGCGGCTGACGTGTGCTGAAGCCCGAAGGTCTGCGTGACGTAGCCGCCGCCAAGCACGAGACCGAGCGCGACCCCTTGTGCCCAGCCCCGCCGCGAGAGCGTCATGAGCGAGCGCGGTCGCACCGCCACCATCACAAGCGTGGCGACGACGAAGCGCCATGCGAGGAAGTCCATGACCGCCATGTGCGACACGGCGCTCTTCACGATCACGAACGTGGAGCCCCATACGGCAGTGACGCATATGAGGAGCGCGATCGGGAGTCCTTGGGGGCGGCGGGCCGACATGGCCCACCATCCTGCCTGTATTGGAGCCCTCCGTCGGGCTCGACTAGACAACACCCATGAGCGACCTCTTCTCGATTGCAGGCAAGACAGCCGTCGTCACCGGCGGATCGCGCGGGATCGGCAAGATGATCGCGGCCGGTTTCGTCGACGCGGGCGCCAAGGTGTACATCTCCTCGCGCAAGAAGGACGTGTGCGACGAGGTGGCGGCCGAGCTCTCAGAGCGTGGGACGTGCATTGCGATCCCTGCCGACTTGTCGTCCGAGGAGGAGTGCCTACGGCTTGCGAACGAGATCTCTGAGCGCGAGACAGCGCTCGACATACTCGTCAACAACGCCGGCGCCACGTGGGGCGTGCCGCTGGCGGAACACGACGAGAAGTCGTTCGAGCGCGTCATGGCCCTCAACGTGAAGGCCGTGTTCCACCTCACGAAGCATCTCACACCCCTGCTGCAGGCGGCTGGGAGCGCCGAGTCGCCGGCACGGGTCATCAACATCGGGTCGATAGACGGGCTGCAAGTTCCGGCGATGGAGACCTACTCCTACTCGGCGTCGAAGGCGGCTGTGCACCAGCTCACCCGTCACCTCGCCAAGCGACTGGCGCCGGCCGTCACGGTCAACGCGATCGCCCCCGGCCCGTTCGAGTCGAAGATGATGGCATCGACGCTTGCCGCCTTTGGCGATCAGATTGCCGCGAGCGCACCGCTCAAGCGCATCGGGCGGCCCTCTGACATGGCCGGGACGGCGATCTTCTTGTCCTCTGTCGCCGGGTCTTACTTGACAGGCGCCATCATCCCGGTCGACGGCGGGATATCCACTCTGCACTGACGCTCAATCAAGGAGACACACTTGCCAGAGCTCCCCGAGGTCGAGATCCTCTGCCGGCGCCTTGAAGAGCATGCCGGCGGGTGTGTCGTCGAGAAGCTCCAACTCGGCTCGATATCGGCACTCAAGACCTTCGACCCGCCCCTTTCCTCCTTCGAGGGGCGGGCTGTCGGGAACGTACGGCGGCGGGGTAAGTACATCTGCATCCAGATCGGCGAGGACTTCCTCGTTCTCAACCTCGCCCGCAGCGGCTGGGTGAAGTGGCGCGACCAGCTGACATCGACCGTCCCCAAGCCCGGGCGCGGCCCGCTCGCGCTCCGTGTCAGGTTGGAGGGCGGCGCCGGATTCGATGTCACCGAGATGTCGACCGAGCGGCGCCTCGCCATCTGGGCTGTCCATTCTCCAGACGTGATCGAGGCAGTCGCGACTCTCGGCCCCGAGCCGACAGCTGCGGAGTTCACCCGCGAGCGCCTGGGTGAGCTCCTCGGCGGTCAGAAGGGAAACCTCAAGCACGCTCTGTCCCATCAGTCCCTCATCGCTGGGGTCGGGAACGCCTATTCCGACGAGGCGCTCCACGCCGCCAAGCTGTCGCCCTACAAACCCGCGGCAAAGCTTTCCGGCGAAGAGCTGGACCGGCTCTACGACGGCTTGACGCAGGTCTTGTCCGAGGCGATAACGCGCGCCTCGGTGCTTGACATGGACGAGCTCAAAGACGGCAAGCGCACGGGCATGCGGGTGCACGGGCGGACCGGCGAGGCCTGCCCGATCTGTGGCGCCACCGTCCGCGAGGTCTCGTTCTCCACCCGCTCGCTCCAGTACTGCCCGACCTGCCAGACGGGCGGGAAGCCGTTGGCTGACCGCAGGCTTTCGCGCCTCTTGAAGTAGCAGCCGGCCGCCAGCCCGATAGTACGATCCGCCGATGGACACCCGCTGCGACGAGTGTGGTTACGCCCGTGAGGACTACCGGAGCGCCGTCGACGAGAAGTGGCTTCAGAGCGTGATCGAGAGACGTGTGCAGCTCATGTTCGAAGACCTGGCCAACGGCGCCGTCATCACCGGCTTCGGCGACGCCGACACCCTCGGGACCAAGCTCACCCGCTTGGCACAGGCCGAGGACCTGCACCCGGCCGTTCACTTCACCCGAGCTGCTGCGCGAGCATCCGCCGCGATGGTGCCACGGCCCTACGCGGCTTCAGGCAAGCTAGCCGAGGTGAGCGTCTCGCTCGGCGGGGTGCCGAAGGTGCCCGTCGGCGAATCGGGCATCTCCTGGCGAGGAGTCGTCGGCGACAAGCAGCAAGACATGAAGAACCACGGCCACGCGTGGCAAGCCCTCTGCATCTGGTCGCTCGACGTCATCAGCGCGTTGAAACTCGAAGGGCACCCGATAGCGAGCGGCAACGCGGGCGAGAACCTGACGGTGCGCGGGCTCGACTGGAAGCGCGTGCGCACCGGCGTCCGCTTGGAGATCGCGGACGTCGTCTGTGAGCTCACGGCTCCAGCCGTGCCCTGCAACAACAACGCACAATGGTTCATCGACGGGAACTACAAGCGCATGAGCCACACCCTCAATCCCGGCTGGAGCCGGTGGTATGCAGCGGTGCTGCGACCGGGAGCGGTCCGAGCTGGCGACGAGGTGCGCGTCGTGGCCCCGATCAGCCCTTAGGCCTGTCCTTGTGGATGCGCCCCACCTGGCGGATCAGGCAGACCGGCGTCTGCTCTGTCCCCTGGCCGAGCGGGTTGTCTCCGAAGAGCCACGCCACGAGCTTGCGATCGACGCCTCTGCTGGCTCCGAGCACTGACACGCCTCGGTCATTCGCGTCAACTACCGCAACCCCGACTGGGCCGCCCGCTTCTTCGGACAGACGTGTCGCGATCCGTGTGCTCACCATGTCGGGATCGTCCGGGGGCAGCTTGGCATGGGTGTCCGAGGGCGGGAGCGTGCCGGCCGTCGGGCCGTCGATCGCCGCTACTCGCCCGCCGGCGATGCGGTAGAAGTCGCCGCGACGACCGACGAGGCGCCCGAGCGCGCCGCCCGCTGCCGCAATCAGGATGCGGCGCCGCCCTGCCTCGTCGATTGCCAGCTGCATCGTCTCCGGTATGCCGAGACCGATGCCCGCCGGGGTACGCGAGACGAACGAGCTGAGGCCGCGCGCAAGCCAGCTCGCCTCGATCTCGGAGATCGGGAAGGAACGGCCCTGGGCCACGGCGACGGCCTTCTCCGAGATGGCCACGATGTCGCCTTGTTGGAGCCCGAGGCGCCCGCCGCCGACCGAGACGACAGAGTCCTCGACGATCCGGTCGAGGTCGTCGCCCGCGCCGATCTTCGGAGTCCGGACCGGGGCTCGCCCGTATACCTGGCGCCCGTCGGGCCCGCAGCAGAAGACGTGGCGGCCGGCGTTCGCCTGCACCGTCGTCCAGGAGGCCGCTTCACCCCCGCACAACGCGGCAGCCTCGGCATCACCTGCAGCTTGAAGCGACCTGTGAGGGCGCTTGCCTTCGGGCGAGAGCGGGACGGGTCCGTGGAAGACGCGGAGCCACGTCTCGGCGTTCAACACCCGCCAGAAGAAGGGCGACTCCTCGAGGTCGCCGTCACAGGCGGCCGCGAACGCCCGCGCGATGGACGGTCCGTCCCAATAGGCACGGGAGCAGAAAGACGGCGAGCGCAAGATCCCCTGAACGATGGCACGTTCCTTCCGCAGCCAGCGCATCTCGGGGGTGGTGAAGCCGATCTTCTTCCGGCGCAGGCGCACCTTGTCCGGCAGCGTGCCCTTCATGGACTCCCGGAAGATCCACCTGCTCCACCCGTCACGGATGATGGCGTCATCTGGCAGGCCTAGGACCAGTTCGACCAGCTCCTGGTCGAGAAACGGCGGCCGCGACTCGATCGACCAGGCCATCGAGTTGCGGTCCTCGTAACGCAGGAGGGAGGGAAGCGAGTACTCGGTGAGATCCTGAGCGAGTCGCTGCTTCAGGTCGTCCTGCGCGCGGTGGTCCGCCTCCCGGGCCGCCTTCGAGCGAGTTGGATCACCCAGCAAGGGGCGGCAGTACAGCGCCGGGTCGACCGCCTTCTTGCGGGAGGCCAACCGGTTGCGCACGAGCGGAGCCAGCACGTCGGCCGCGCCTCTCGCCTCGCGCGCGAGAAGATCGACCTTCCGCTGCGCGGCGAGCTGACGGAGGTAGACGTACTGGTAGGGGGCGTATCCCGCCAGGAGCTCATCGCCGCCCTGCCCGTCGAGCAGGACCTTCGCCTTGCCGCTCGCGAGCTGCATGACGCGGTACTGCGCATACGGTCCGGACGACACCATGGGCTCGTCCTGGTGCCAGACCACGAGTGGGAGGTCGTCGAAGAGCTCACTCGACTGCGGCCGCACGAAGTCGCTTGCTGCCCCGGAGATCGCGAGCACAGGACGTATGTACTCCTGCTCGTCGATCGGGTCTCCGTCGAACACCGCTGAGAACGTGCGCAGCTGATCGCCCATCGATGAGGAGTCCGGAGCGTGCTCGGCGAGAAGCTTGCTCATCACGCAGACGATCGAGGAGGAGTCGAGGCCGCCCGAAAGGCACGTCCCGACGGTGACGTCGGCAACTAGCCGTCGTTGAACAGCCCGTTCGAAGACGTCCCGGAAGCGCTCCGGATCGGCCGGTTCGTCGCTCGAGAGGCGAGGCTCCCAGTAGCGGTGCAACCTGCGCGCGTAGTGCTGGGTGAGCTCGAGGGACACCGTGACGACCGTTGCCGGCGGTACCTGCCTCACTCCCCTGAAGAACGACCCGTCGTCGTGGTCGTGAAGGCCGAGCAGCAGGTACCCGGCAAGCCGCTCGTCGTCTACCTCCGGAGCGAGCTCACGCTCGGCGAGGAGGGACTTGATCTCGGAGGCGAAGAGGAATCGCCCCCCTGCCTCTGCGAAGTACATGGGCTTGATGCCTAAGTGGTCCCTCGCCAGTACGAGCTGACCGAGCCGCTCGTCCAAGATGGCGAAGGCCCACATCCCGTTGAACCGCTCAACGCAGGCGGCGCCCCACTCCTCGTACGCGACCAGCACCACCTCAGCGTCACAGTGGGTACGGAATTGGTGGCCTGCGCCCTCGAGCTCGCGGCGCAGCTCGCGGAAGTTGTAGACCTCGCCGTTGTAAACGAGGTGTAAATCACCGGCCTCGTTCGACAGCGGCTGATGCCCGAGCTCGGGGTCGATGATCGAGAGGCGGCGGTGGCCGAGGCTCGCTACATCGGTCTCGTGCAGGCCCTTGTCGTCGGGCCCACGATGGACTATCCGCTCGGTCATCGCGACGAGCAGGTCGTGGTCCCGGGGACCGATGAAGCCGGAGATTCCGCACATGAAAGATCAGGAGCGCTTCGTGCCCGATGCGGTGTTCTTGGCCACGGCCCCGTGCTGGGCCGTCGACGCGCGCTTGGCAGGCGCCGCCTTCTTAGCGGGCGCTGCGCGCTTGGCGGGCGCGGGCTTCTCGGCCACGGGTGACACGCCGACCGCCCGCTCCTCACCCACCTTCCCCTTCGGGTAGGTGCGGGCAAGCTCCTCCTCACTCGGCTCCCGGACCTCGCGCGCCTCGGGCGGAAGCAGGACCGAGATGGCCCGCATGATCCGCTCGGTGTCTGCCACCGCGTCGGTGGGGCCAAGAGCGAGGTCGTGGATGGGCGGGCCGACGCGCACTGTCACTAGAGGCGGATTCAAGACGTTCGTTATCTTCGGAAGCCGGCCCGACCGAGGCCAGACCGCTTCGGTGTTCCAGAGCCCAACAGGGACGACCTGCGCCCCGGTTCGGGCCGCGAGGCGAGCGGCTCCTGTCTTCCCCCGCAGCTCGGGGTCGAAGAAGGCCTTCCCCCGCGGAATCGTTCCTTGAGGGAGGATCGCGAGCCCTTCGCCGGCCTCGAGCACGCGCTCGGCGGCGACGAGCGAGTCAGCTGCCGCGCCGGCACGCTCGACCGGGATCCCACCGAGCGCCCTCGCCATTTGGCCGACGATCGGAGCGTCGAAGAGCTCCTTCTTGCCAAGGAAGCGCACGGGCCGGCCCCTCCGAGCGATCACGACGGCGAGCGCAGCCACATCGAAGTAGCTCCGGTGGTTCGAGACGAGGATGAAGGGCCCATCGTCGGGTATCAGCTCCACGCCCTCGAGATCAAAGCGCGCGTACGGGAACAGCTCCGGTCGGATCACCAACTTGCCCACGTCGAAGGCCTCGAGGCCCCCCACAGTCGGGACACCCGGCGGCACGTCCAGGTGCAGGATCGGCCAGCGCCGCAAGACGGCGGCAGCGTGCAGCCCCATGTCGGGGTTGACCGCCCTCGGATTCCCGACCGCACTGAGGAGCGGCAAGTCGTACGAGCTGTCGGAGTAGGCGAAACTCTCGGCGAGGTCCACCCCTCGCCACTCGGCCCACTTGCGCACCGCGGTCAGCTTGCCAACGCCCCAGACGAAGCCACCCTCGAGGCGCCCTGTGTAGACGCCGTCGGTCCAGGCATATCGCGTCGCCACGACTTCGTCTATCCCGAGTCGGTCAGCGAGAGGCTTGACGAGGTCGTACGGAGTAGTGGTCGCCAGCACGAGGATGTGGCCCGACTTCTTGTGCTCGGCGAGCAAGGCGGGCGCGTAGCCGGCGACGTTCTCCATCAACATCTCGGCCGCCAACCGCCCGGCAGCACGCAACCTGTCAACGGGCCAGCCCCGCACGGCGAAGGCCGCGGCCCGCGCGAGCGCCATCCCGAGGGGGTTCTCCCCGAATCGGTCGTACACCTTGTACAACAGCCCCTCTCCCGGGATCTGGGAGTTGCGCAGTCCGAGCTCTTTCAGCGCGTCATTGATGATCGGACCGCTCGCGCCGCGCAGCAACGTACGGTCGAGATCGAATATGGCGGCAGGCTCGGGCACGTGCATGAACTTAGGCGACTGAGGCGAGGCTCATGCGGGGGTCGGTGAAGTGCACCCGAACGCGAAAGAAGGGGCCGGTGGGGGGATACCGGCCCCTTCTGGGAGACTCGCCAGGACCGGAGGGGGGGTTCCGATTGAATCCTGTGGTCTGAGTGATTACTAGTTTGCGCCTTCTGCCCATATCAGTCAAACAAATGTTGCCGATACTTGATATCGTTTCTTGTGATGGACCTCCGGCAGCTGAGCGCGCTGGTAGCGATCGCGGACAATGGCTCGTTCTCGGCTGCGGCAGACGCCTTGAGCACAGTTCAGTCGAACGTTTCCGCCCACGTGAAAAAGCTCGAGCGGGAGCTCAACACCGTCCTCGTCGATCGCTCCACCGGCGAGCTGACCGAGGCGGGCGACCTCGTAGTGTCCCGCGCGCGGCGGGCCCGAGCCGAACTGGACGCCTTGATGTCCGACGTCATGGCACTCAACCAGGACGTCGCCGGCACAGTGCGCATCGGGATCATCGGGACGACGGCGCGCTGGCTCGTCCCGCAGCTCCTCGACATAATCCCCCAGCGGTTCCCGCGACTCACCCTCGTCTTCATCGAGTCGACCACCACCGCCCTCGACACCCAGCTCAGCTCGGGTCAGGTCGACCTCGCAGTGTTGAATCTTCCCCATGTCGCCGGCGATCTTGCCCTCGTTCCCTTGTTCGAGGAGGAGCTGGTCCTCGTGGCTGACGTCTCTCACCCTCTCGCAGCCTTCGACGAGATCGGCATTGCACAGCTCGCCGGGGTGCCCCTGCTGCTGCCGTATCACGGGACGGCGTTCCGGCAGGAGCTCGACGAGGCCGCCCGCCCACTCGGGATCGAGCTCATAGCCCGGGCCGAGGTAGATGGGACCCGGCTGATCGCCTCGCTCGTGTTCGAGGGATACGGGCCGGCGATCCTGCCGGCCACAGCCGTGCCTTGGTACCTGCGCGAACGGTGGGCGGTCGTGAAGGTGAGGGAGATCCCGCCCCGACTCGTCGGCGTCGCCCAGCGCGCCCGCAGCCTCCCGTCTGCGCCCACGAGAGCAGTGCTCGACATGCTGACCTCGATCGTCTTCTCGCCCGGGCGGACGCCACCGGGCTTGACGCCGGTACCACCAGATCAGGTGAGGCCGAGCGCGGTCCGCGCGGTGGACGCTCCTCTGTCTCAGGCAGGCTGAGCCGGGTGCGAACCTGGCGTTGGCCCTGAAGACGGCCGGCCCGGAGGTCGAGGCTCCCGCCACATGAGCCAGATCGTCGGCCCGACTCCTCGTCCGCCGGGCCGCCCCTTGCCGACCTCGCCAGTCACCTCAAAGCCGTGCCGGTGGTAAAACGAGAGATTCTCCTCCTTCGAGGATTCGAGGTACGCGGGCATCGCTTCCTCGTCGAGTCGCTCGAGCACCACCCGTAGCAGCGCCGATCCGATGCCAGATCCTTGGCGGGGCGGGTCGGTGCCTATCGTGCCGAGGTAGAAGTGCATGATCTTCGGATGCGCCGCCTCGAGCTGCTCGAGCAACCGCAGCGCTCGTCCGGTTTGGAGTCCGAGGATACGAGCGGCTGTGAAGAGCTGCCCGACTGCCTCGGAGATGGTCGGCACGTGCCGCCGCGGTGGCATCCACAGCGACGCCCCGGCCAGGTCCGGGGTCGTCCACGCCTCTCCCTTCGGAAGAAACACGTGCGTGAACTGCCACTCGAAATACCGCTCGAGGCGGCGCAGGCGGCTGCGCTCGCTCGGAAACAGGTACACCGAGACAGGGTCGTCGTCGAATGCTCTCGCCAGGCAAGCTGCGAGCGGCCTCACGTCCGCAGGCTCGACGCGCCGAACCACGGGTCGCGCGTGGCGTCCCACGGCTCCCACCGGTGGCATCGGAGACTCGGTCATCTCGGGGCGCGGGTCGCTTGGGTGTCCCCCATCACTGCGACGGTAGTTGCCGAGCGCGCCGACTTACGAGCCGGAACCGGGAATCGGCCGCCTGCCTCAGGCGTTGAACAGCACGTGACCACGAAACCCAGCACCGAATCGCACGCCGACGCAGGGACGGAGGCTGGCCGTTTGCCCGCTTTCACAGTCACGTGGGACTACAGGTGCCCCTTCGCCCGCAACGCGCATGAGCATCTTGTCGCCGCGCTCGAGGCGGGCGCGCCCTTCGACGTCACGTTCCTCGGGTACTCGCTCAGCCAGGGACATCTGGAGGAGGGCGAGACGCCGGTCTGGGACGAGCCGTCGAAGGACTCGGGCATCTTGGCGATGCAGGCAGGGATGGTCGTGCGGGACAAGCTTCCCGAGAAGTTCCTCAAGGTGCACCGTGCGCTTTTCGCGCTGCGCCACGACGACAGTGGCGACCTGCGGGACAAAGTCGCCATCAGCCGGGTCCTCGAGGAGCACGGCGTCGACGCTGACTTCGTCTTCGCTGAGATCGAGAGCGGCTGGCCGCTCGAGGTCTTCCACAAGGAGCACGACGCCGGTGTCGATGGCAACGACGTATGGGGCGTGCCCACTTTCATCATTGGCGACCGGGCGGTTTTCGTCCGCCTGATGACGCGTCCAGACGGTGACGGAGTGACCGGGCGGCGCACGATCGAGCGCGTCCTGCAGTTGCTCGTCGATATGCCCGAGCTGAACGAGTTCAAGCACACCACAATCCCGCGTTGACCCGCCGCCAGAAAAAGACAGCCGATCGAATCATGGCCCGCGCATCCGGGGACCGTGAGACGACTCGCCACCGCGTAGCTCTCCGAATAGCGTGACCACGAGGAGCGCACAACCAGTCTCGATCGCGTCCGAGAGCGAGAAGGAGAGGGCGGTCGACACCCTCGTCTTGGCGTTTACGGCCGATCCGCTCATGCGCTGGCTCTACCCAGACGCGCGGCAGTATCTCGCGCACTTCCCCAGGTTCATTCAGGCATTCGGCGGCAACGCGTTCTCCGCGCAGACCGCCTGGATCCTGGGCGATTGTTCCGCCGTTGCCCTCTGGCTGCCAGCAGGCACAGACCAGGACGGTGATGCCATCGCTGCGGTGGTCGCCGAGACCGTCGCACCCGAAAAACTCGAGGACATCCTGTTGGTCGGCCTCCAGGTGGACGAGGCGCACCCGGAATTTGCGCACTGGTACCTTCCCTTTTTCGGCGTCGACGGCGCCCTACAGGGAAAAGGGCTCGGCGGAGAGCTGATGAAGCATTGCCTTGCGAGCGTCGATACGAGTCACCTGCCGGCCTATCTGGAAACCTCCAACCCTCGCAACATTCCGTTCTATGAGCGTCACGGCTTCGAGGTCACCGGCCGGGCGCAAGCCGGAGCATGCCCGCCCGTCGCGTTCATGCTGAGGGCTGCTCAGTAACCCCGTGCCGCAGCACCACGGAGCCGCGTGACTCCGGCGCCGCCAAGGGCCGGCAAGTCAGCCGACGAATGACTTCAGGTCGACCAGAAGCTTGTCCTCGATCTCGATGTTCCAGGCGCTCTCGGCCACGTCCACCACGAGGAACAGTTCCGAGATGAGCAAGGTCTCGATCACCGCGACTGCAAGGTGCTCGAGCCACTTGCCGATGCCGACGTGAACCGTGAAATCATCGGAGGTCCCCGTGATGGTGATGGTCATCGCTCGGTCCGCGGCAACCACGCCACGCAGGAAGCCACCCTTCTTCGCTTGGATCACCACTCCCTGAGAGCTCGGAGCAGACGTCAGGACCGCAAATCCGTCCGCCTTCAGGTAATCCTCGATGTGGGCCCGCACGGCATCGGGGTCCTTGCCCTTGCCCTGGAAGCGCTCCACTTTGTCACCGAGCATGATTGCCTCTCTCGTCTTCGTCGCCAGATGTTCCGCCGCCCGCGCAAGCTAACGCACGTGCCGCCCGAACACTGGTCGCGCAGGGAACATGGCTGAACTCGAAAGTCGTCAGCGCGCGGCGAGCAATGCTCGATTGGGTTGACGCTCATAGACGCGCGGTGCCTCTACATCCGAAGACGGATGACGCTCTGATTCAACGGACTGGTCGTCGGAAGAGGCGGCCGTTTCTTCCGGCCGCTGAAGACGACGACCAGTCCGTTGAGCCGTCTAGCTCAACGAAATCGGCTCGTCGTCTCCGACAGCTTCGCCGAGAGGGATGTCGAGCTCGTCATCGAGCTCATGGACAGCTGAATCATCCTCGACCTTGATCGCCGTCATCGCACGAACCAGCTGATCGAGCTCGATCAACATCTCCGGCGTGGAGCGCAAGAATTGCTTGGCGTTCTCACGGCCCTGCCCGAGCTGTTCGCCCTCGTAGGTGTACCAAGCCCCGGACTTCTTGACGACGCCGAGATCGACTGCCACGTCGAGGATCGAGCCTTCCCGACTGATTCCCTTCCCGTAGACGATGTCGAACTCGGCCGAGCGAAACGGCGGAGCGCACTTGTTCTTCACAACCTTCACGCGGGTCCGGTTACCCACGATCTCTGCACCGTCCTTGAGCGACTCGACCCGCCGGATCTCGAGGCGCACGGAGGAATAGAACTTGAGCGCACGGCCACCTGGAGTCACTTCGGGCGAGCCGTAGACGACGCCGATCTTCTCCCTCAGCTGGTTGATGAACACAAGGATCGTCCGTGACTTCGACAACGTCCCCGTCAACTTCCTCAGGGCCTGGGACATCAGCCGAGCCTGCAGGCCGACGTGCGAGTCGCCCATCTCACCTTCGATCTCCGCACGTGGCGTCAAGGCCGCGACCGAGTCGATGACGACCACGTCGATCGCTCCGGAGCGGATCAGCATGTCGGTGATCTCGAGCCCCTGTTCACCGGTATCGGGCTGGGAGATGAGAAGCTCGTCGATGTCCACACCTATCGCCTTCGCGTAGGCAGGGTCCATCGCGTGCTCGGCGTCGATATAGGCACAGATCCCGCCGTTGCGCTGCGCCTCGGCCACGACATGCAGGGCGAGTGTCGACTTGCCGGACGACTCGGGACCGAAGATCTCGATGACCCGCCCTCGTGGCAGGCCTCCGATGCCGAGCGCTATGTCGAGCGCCATCGCACCGGTCGAGATGGCCTCGACGCCGACTCCGGCGTGCTCACCCATCCGCATGATCGATCCCTTACCGAACTGCTTCTCGATCTGGCCGAGGGCCACATCCAGTGCCTTGTCACGCTCCATCGCCGTCTCCGTCTCCTTTTGCATTCTGCGTGTCCCTCAGCCTGTTCCGGTGTCCTACCGGCGTGGGCGATCTGTCTCCGCGGACCATACGCGGGGGGTGTATCACTGGCTTGATCCGATGTCACATCAGTGTAGTTCCGAACGTACGTTCGGTGGTGGATGGCGAGCGTGGCGGCCCCTGCAAGACAGCTCGCCTTCGACGACCCAACCTGGCCTCTCTCTCTAGGATTGCCCCCACCATGACCACCACTGCGTTCGAGATCTCGCCCCTCGACACATCCGACTCAGCCCAGCTGAACGACGCCGCTGCGGTCGCTACCCGAGCATTCCAGTTCGACCCGTTCTTCGTTCACCTGACGCCACGCCCGCTCATGCGGGCCAGGGGCCTCGGTATCTACTGGCGGTCGACGCTCGCGTCCCTCGGCAGTGGCTCCGAGGTCTACGGGGCCCGCCAGCCCGACGGTCGATTGATAGGGGTCGCAGCCTGGGTCAGGCCCGGATCCTTCCCTCTTCCCATTCCCGCGCAGATCCGCCAGGGCGCCGGCGCGCTCTGGGCGCTCTGGCCGGTGCCCCGTTCGCTCGTCCAGGGTGGTAAGTACATCCTGGCGCTGGAAAAGGCCCATCCGAAGGACCCTGTCTGGTACCTCAACCTCCTCGTCGCAGATCCCTCAGCACAGCGAAGCGGAGTGGGCACGAAGCTCCAGGAAATGGTGCTGGAGCGAGCTGACGAGGAAGGAGTGCCCGCCTATCTCGAGACCCAGAATCCGGACAACCTGCCCTATTACCGGCGCTTCGGCTACGAGGTTGTGCAGGAGCTGCACCCGGTCAAAGAAGGCCCACCGCTTTGGACGCTCCGGCGGGAGCCGAAGGGCTGAGCCGAGAACGCCGGAGCCACGGCTTCGACGCGCAGCCTGAGGTCAGCGGGCCTCGAGACGTAGCCGGAGCAGGTTGAGAGCAGAGATGACCGTCATCTGGCGAACGCGCTCGCGATCTCCCGGCAGCCGTAACTCGACGCCTTCGGCCTCGGCTCCTGGAAGGCAGAGGCCGATGAAGACTGTCCCTGGAGGGTGGCCCTCCTGTTCAGCTGGACCTGCAACCCCGGTTGTTGCGAGTGTGACGTCGGCCTTCAATAGCTCGCGAGCGCCTTCCGCCATGGCGGCGGCGGCGGCCGACGAGACCACAGGGCCGGCCGGCAGCCCGAGGACGGATTCCTTGACGCTCGTGGCGTAGGCAACCACTCCCCCGGCGAACCACTCCGAGGCACCCGGGACCGACACCACTCGGGATGCCATGAGGCCGCCCGTGAGCGATTCGGCTACGGCGAGCTTCCAGCCCTTTCCCTTGAGGAGCCTCCCGACAGCTGTCTCCATCGTCTCGTCGTCGACTCCGAAGACGGCGTCACCGAGGACGGACCGCACGAGCGCCTCTTCCGCCGAGAGCACTACGGCGGCGGCCTCCTCGGATTCAGCTTTCACCGTCAGCCGGACCTTGATCCCCTCTATCCCGCTAGCGAGAAACGCAATGGTCGGCACCCCAGCCCCGCCGCCCGAGAGCGCGTTGATGCGCGGCTCGAGGCGCTCTGCCAGAGTCGATTCCGCGAGTCCCCACGTTCGCAACGTCCGACTGGAGATGACAGCCAGATCGCCCGCACGACTGCGGAGATCGGGCAGGATTGCCCGCTCCATCATCTCGTGCATCTCGTAGGGGACGCCTGGCATCGCGTAGATCACCTTCTGCCCGACCGGGCAGATCAGTCCGGGAGCAGTCCCGATGCGCTGCTCGATGACCGAGGCACCAACGGGGACCTCGGCTTGGCGGGCGTTGTTCGTCGCCATCGCACGGCCCCTCGACGCGAACATCGTGCGGATCCTTGCAAGAATGTCCTCGTCGAGCTCGAGCGGCACGTTCATCACGACGGCGATGGCCTCGCGCGTGATGTCGTCCTGGGTGGGGCCGAGCCCTCCGCACACGAGGACTGCGTCCGAGCGGGCAAGCGCCGCCCTCATCGCAAGCACCATGCGGTCGAGGTTGTCACCGACCTTTGTCTGGAAGTGACAATCGATGCCTGATCGGGCGAGCTGCTCGCCGATCCAGCTCGAATTCGTGTCGACGATCTGGCCGAGCAGCAACTCGGTCCCGACTGCTACGACCTCAGCTCGCACTGGCCCCCGCCATCACGCGTCGCCCGTCGCGGGCGTATTCGAGGCCCGTGTAGATCGTGAGCGCGACGGCCACCCAGAGCACGTCCCGCACGAGCCCGACATGATGTAGTCCGACCGGCGGGAGCAAGGCGAGCGCGACCGCGAGGTCTTGTAGGAGGGTCTTGAGTTTTGCGGCTTGTCGGGCGGGAATCGACACGCCGCGGCGCCCGGCTAGGGCCCGGAAGACGCTCATCCCCACCTCGCGCAAAGCGATCAGGCCGACAGGCAGCCACGAGACCTCCCCGATGCCCGCCAGGCCGGCGAGGACACCCAGGACCAGGAATTTGTCGGCAAGCGGGTCGAGGAAGGCGCCCGACCGGGTGGTCCCCATCTTCCGAGCTATCCAACCATCGACACCGTCACTGCCTGCACAGACGAACCAGAGGACCGTCAGCAGCCAGCTCGATGGCCCTGTCGCCACCACGAGGAAGACGAGCACGGGGGACGCGAGAAGTCGCGCCACGGTGACGGCGTTGGCGGGAGTGGCCAGTGCGGACGGGCCGAATGTTCGTGCGCTCACCGAGTCAGCAGCCGAAGACGGAGTCGGCGCGCTCACTCGGCGACCACCTCTGCTATGAGGTCCGGACCCTCCGACCCGATGCAACGAGCGCGGGTGAACGCGCCTCGCTCGTTCACCGCCCCGGCCGGGAGATCCCGCAATCTCACGACCCCGTCGATCTCGGGCGCCTCGCGGTACGACCGCCCGGACACGGGCGACTCGACGAGCACGGTCATCTCGGTGCCGACGAGGCTGGCGCGCCGCCGCGTGGTGATGGCGTCCTGCAGCTCAGCGCACTCGGCTAGCCGTTCGAGCGCAAGCGCCGGCGGCACTGACAGCGACGGATCGAGTCCTTCTGCGAATGTCCCCGCCTCCAGAGAGAACGTGAAGAGACCAGCCCAGTCGAGCTGCGCCTCCTCCAAGAAGCGCAGAAGCTCATCGTGGTCCTCCTCGGTCTCTCCCGGGTATCCGAGGATGAAAGACGACCGCAGGACAGCTTCGGGTTCGAGTTGGCGGATACGGCGGATGCGCTCGAGGAAGCGCTCCCGATTCCCCCACCGTCTCATCCGCCTTACGAGGGGTGCCGATACGTGCTGCAGTGAGAGATCGAAGTAGGGGACCTCGGTGGACAAGATCGTGTCGATCAGCCTGTCATTGAGCGAGGAAGGGTAGAGGTAGAGCAGTCTCACCCAGGTCACGCGCTCTGCCACTTCGGAGACGAGCTCGAGGATGCTGTCACTCTGGCTGCGCGAATCAGACGACCGATCACGCCCGTACGAGGCGAGATCCTGCGCCACGAGCACGATCTCTGAGACATCGAGCGCGTCGACCTCCTCCAGGACGGAGGCGAGCCGGCGTGAGCGCTGGCGGCCGCGGAACGAAGGGATGGCGCAGAATCCGCATCGCCTGTCGCATCCCTCGGCAACCTTCACGTAGGCCCACGGCGCCTGCGCCGGCGGGCGGGGCAGTTCGAGCAGATCGAATGCCGGCACGGAGTCGCGCGAACGGAATGTGACCGGCGTAGAGGGATCGGAGGTGACGTCCATGCCGAAACCCGCTACCACATCAATCTCGGGCATTGCCTCGGCCAGCTCGGCTCCGCTGCGCTCGGCCAGGCACCCCGTGACGGCCAGCCGGGAGCCGGGGCGGCGACCCTCGCTGAGGGCGAGGATGGTGTCGATCGACTCCTCCCGTGCCGGCTGGATGAACGCGCAAGTGTTCACGACTATCAGGTCGGCTTCATCAGGGCCGGACGCGTTGCCGTAGCCCGATGCCCTCAAACGGCCCGCGAGCTTGGCGGAGTCGACCTCGTTCTTCGGGCAGCCGAGAGTGGTGATCCAATAAGACCGCGCCGGTGGCGCGACAGAACCGCTGGGCACCGGTGGCACTCCCAAAGGCTACCCCCGCCCGGGCCAGGCGGGCCTCGCTCTACCCGGCCCCGGGCGTCAGACGGCGCGAACCACGCCGGACGAAATCAGCTCGTCGATGCCAGTGCTGCCGATCCCCCACTCCGCCAGAGCTTTGGCACCATTCTCGCCCGGCCTGCAGGGTGGGGAAGCTATTTCCGCAGGAGTCGCCGAGAAGCGCGGCGCCGGTGACGGCTGCGTCACCCCGCCCACTGACGTGAAGGCATGCCTGGCGACGTTGTGCGGATGCTCGGCCGCCTCCGTCATCGACAGCACCGGGGCGAGGCAAGCGTCCCCACCCTCGGCGTCTGCCAAGGCGACCCACTCGTCCCGCGTCTTCTGACGGAACACCGCTGCGTACTTCTCCTTCAACTGTGGCCACGCCGCCCGGTCCATCTGCGGTGGAAGCTCTGCGGGCGACAGACCCATCACCCGGCACAGAGCCGCGTAGAACTGGGGCTCGATCGCGCCGACAGCTACGTGGCCCCCGTCCGCGCACTCGTAGACCTCGTAGTACGGGGCGCCGGAGTCGAGCAGGTTCGTCCCGCGTTCTTCTTGCCACATGCCCATTGCGCGGAACGACCACATCATCGAGAACAGCAGAGCCGAGCCGTCCACCATCGCGGCGTCGACGACCTGACCTTCGCCGCTACGAGCTGCGTTGAACAGCGCGGCAGCTACACCCAGAGCGAGGAGCATGCCGCCGCCGCCGAAGTCGCCCACGAGATTGCAAGGAAAGATCGGAGCCTCGCCTGCCCGGCCGAGAGCGCCGAGCACACCAGCGATCGAGATGTAGTCGATGTCGTGACCGGCGTAGTCAGAGAGCGGGCCTTCCTGGCCCCAGCCGGTCATGCGCCCGTAGACGAGACGCCGGTTGCGCGCGAGGCATTCGTCAGGACCGAGGCCCAGCCGCTCCGTCACACCTGGCCGGAAGCCCTCGATCAGCACGTCCGCTTGCTCGACGAGGTCGAGCACGAGCCCGGTGCCGCGCGGATCCTTCAAGTCGACGCCGACCGACCGCTTCCCGCGCTGGAGCACGTCCCATCCGACTCCCTCCGGCAGAGAGTCGGCGACGGCTGAGCTCCGCTCGATCCGGATGACGTCTGCCCCTAAGTCGGCCAGCACCATCCCGGCGAACGGGCACGGCCCGATTCCTGCCAGCTCGATCACCTTCACCGACGCGAGCGGCCCGCTCCGTAGCGTCGGCGAGCTGGGCTCCTCGTTGTTCACGGGCACGTGTGGCATACCCGAATGCTTCCCCGAGTTGGCAGTCGGCGCAACCCGGGTATCGGTCCTAGACTCCGATGTCAGGACTGTGACATGAACGACGAATACCCGGGCCCGCTGGAACCGCTCGTGGCGTTCGCGCCCGGACGGGTCAACCTCATAGGCGATCACACCGACTACACCGGTGGGCTGGCCATGCCCGTGGCCGTCCAGCTCGGCACTGAGATCACGTACCTCCCCGAGCCCACCTCGACAATGGTCGAGCTGAACTCGTCGGTCGAGAAAGAGCCGGCCCGGGTGCCGGTCTCGATACCTGACGATCCCTTCGAGATAGCGATGATGTTGCCGGAGTGGTCGCGGTACGCCGCCGGGGTGGTCGCGGCGATTCGACCGTCGTGGGGCGGGAAGGGAAACATCGTCTCCGATCTGCCCATCGCGGCCGGGCTGAGCTCGAGCGCATCGCTCGAGCTGGCGCTAGCGCTGGCGCTCGGATACGAGGGTGACGCAGCAGGGCTCGCTCATCTCTGCCAGCGAGCAGAACACGTCGCACGCGGTGTCCCGACGGGGATTCTCGATCAGATCTCGATCGCGTCAGCCCGAGAGGGCTACGCCATGATGCTCGACTGCAACAGCTTGGCGATCCGCCACATCGCTGTCCCCGGTGACATCGAGATCGTCGTGGTGCATTGCGGGGTCACTCGCAGCGTCGCCGCAAGCGCCTACGCCGAGCGCCACCAACAGTGCCTCGACGCCGAGCGAGAGATCGGCCCATTGCGCTCGAGCGCGCCGTGGGAGGTCGACGTAATTCGAGATCGTGTCGTGAGGCGGCGCGCGCGGCACGTCGTGAGCGAGAACGCGAGGGTGAGGGCGTTCGCCGGCGCGTTCGAGCACCGTGACGTGCGGCGCGCGGGCGAGTTGATGAACGACAGCCACCGCAGTCTCTCTATGGACTTCGACGTCTCCATCCGCGAACTGGACGATCTCGTGAGCTGGCTGCAGGGGCTGGACGGTGTACTCGGAGCTCGGCTGACGGGAGCTGGCTTCGGCGGTTGTGCCGTCGCTCTCAGCCGACCGGGAGTGCTGCGCAAACAGTTGCGGAACCGTAAGTACTGGCTCGTGTGGGCGAGCCGGGGGGCACACCTGCGCTGAACGCCCATCGGAGCGGCACTTGTGTCAGGTCAGCCCCAGCAACTGCTTGCGCTTGCGATCGAACTCGTCGTCGGTCAGCACGCCCGCTTCGTGCAGGCGTTCGAGGTCGCGCAACTGCTCCCCCAGCACCCCGCCTAGGGCAGCCGGCGGGACATCCCTCGGCGCGACCGGCTCCAAGCGACTCGTGTCCTCGGGCGCGGGAACGTAAGGCTGTGCGTATGGCGGCTGTGCGTACGGCTGCGGCGGAACAGGGGCTGGTGTCGGTTCGGACCTGGGCGCCGGGCTGGCGGCCGGAGCCGGCGGAGCTTGCTGTGCCATCATTGCCGCTCTTCTCCAAGCATCGCGATCCCCGGTGATGAGCTGGTTGATGACCGATTGCAGCTCGGCTGGGTGCCGAACGTCGGGGAAGGGCTCCTGGCCGCTCTTGCCGGCGGACTCGATGGTCAGGCTTCCGGCGCCCACCATTCGCTCGATGAAGGACTGGTGGTAAGTGACGTCCTGTACCCGGTCGAGCGGGATCTCGCGGCCGGTCCGGCGGATGATGCCCCATCTGTACACGACCCTCGTGGTCGTGATGACGAGCAAGCGGGCTCGCCAGGCCACGAGCTGGCTGACGAGCCAGAGAACCCCGAGAACGGCGATTGCAGCAAATAGGTATCCGACGACGGAGGGCTCGGAGCTCCACAGCACCTTGATCGCGGCCCACCCTCCGACGACGACGAGTGCGATGGCGACCGGCCGGACGAGGATCGACCAGTTGGGATGGGCCTCGACGATGACCTCCTCGCCTGGCGTGAGGAGCTTGCGGGGGAAGGGCACGATCAGTCCAGGTTCGGGGTAGCTCTAGCCGAGCTTCCCCCCGATGGATCCGGCAACTCGGAGTACCGAGCCATCCGCCCCAGCGGTGGTGAAGGTGGCCGAGGGCCGGGCGATCGCTTCGCCCAGCAGCTCCAGCAGCAACGCTGGGAACGGCAGCGGCGGGTCGATCCAAAGGTGCCGCCCGAGCGATCCCGGGATCGTGTTGATCTCGTTCACATAAAGGGCATCGCCGTCCGAGAGGAAGTCGATTCGTGCAACGCCGCGGACGCTGCAGAGCTGGGCCACCTCAGGAGCGACGGTGCGAATCTGCACCTCGAGCTCGGGACTGATCCGGGCCGGGAGCTCGCGGGGCGCAGTGGACATGCCCTCGGAACCGACATACTTGTCGGCGTAAGCGAGGATCTCGCCGCCTGCGCGGGTACGAAGGGGTTTCTCCACGGCCGAGAGCTGAATCTCGGGCCACATCCGTACGGCGATCTGCAGGTCGAATAGCTCAGGCTGATACGGCTCGAGGACCGCACCCCGTTTCAGGTGAGGGTTGACCCGCAGGCGGGCGCGTGCTGACTCGTAATCCGAGACGACCTCGATGCCGATCGACGAGCCGCCGAAACGTGGCTTGACGATGTATGGGCCGGGAAAGCTCGGGGCCTGGCTCCCGTCGAAAATAGGCACGCGAGGCAGCATCTGCAGCCAAGCCGACGACATGAGCGCGGAGAACACGAGCTTGTCCATGCCGATCAAGGCTCCGGCAAGCGTCGGACCGGTATAAGGGATGCCGCAGAGGTCGAGCACTCCCTGCAGAGTGCCGTCCTCCCCCGGTCCGCCGTGACAGCAGATGATGACGGCGTCAAGCTCCATCTGCTCTTCCTTCGAGCCGAAACGACCGCTTCGTCGCGCTATGAAGCCCCCACCAGCTCCTACGCCGAGATGAAGCGGAGTTGAGCCGTTCGGTGGGCCGGACAGGTACTCCGAGCCTTCCAGACCGTTGGGGGTCTCGAACCACTCCCCCGTCTTCGTCCAGTAGAGAGAGTGGATCTCGCCGATGTTCGGCGCGGATCGCAGTCCCCTCGCGGCCTGGAGGCCGGTCAGGATTGATACATCATGTTCTGGTGAAGGCCCTCCGAATATGACGCCGACACGCGCGGGGGCACCGCCGACCCGTAGGCCGATGGCACCTGTGATCCCGAGCGCCCCCCGATCGTCGAACGAAAGGCCACGAAGTGTCAGACGACTCATGGCGGCAGTCACTCTAGCTGGCAGAAGGGGTGGTTACGTGGGAACTCGCGACGGAGGCTGGAGCCAGCGTGACAAGGTCACGGGAAGTGGTCAGGTAGATCGTTCTCGTACAGCACCGCGTCACCAGGTCCGAGGTTCGCCCTCACCCACTCGAGTGCCTGATCGAGGCGGTCCACGGTGATCACCTCGGCCCCTTCTGGCGATCGTGCAGCGCCCTCGACGAGCGCTGACCGGTTGGTCCTGGCGACGACCACGACTTGGTTGGCGATCTCCGCGGCGGCCTCGCCGAGGCTGGCGTTCTCCTCGGCCTGAATAGGCCCGAGCTCCACCATCCCTGGGGTGACCACGACGCGCCGGGCCGTCGGAGCGGTCTTCGGCTCGTGCCGGAGCCTCTCAAGCCCGATGCGTGCTCCAGTCGGGTTCGAATTGAACGTGTCGTCGAAGACGACGTAGCCGGCCTCGCTCAGGTATCGCTGCAGCCGGTTCGGCGGCACGGGCAGCGTCGCCAGACCGGCGAGCACCGCCTCAGGCGCCAGGTCGAGCTCGACGGCCACGGCGGCGGCACAGGCCGCATTGCTGAGCGCGGCAGGTTGATCACCCTGCGGCACGGCCGCCACGCCGACCCTCCGGCCGCTTAGCCACAGCTCGAGGCCTTCGTCCGCGGACAGCACGGCGACGTCCGCAGCCTCGTTCGAGCCGGAGGCCTCGATCACCTTCTTTCCCGCGGCCTGCAGGACCGGAGCGAGGCCGGCCAGCCGCGCGTCGTCAACGTTCAGGACGATCACTTTCGCCGTCTCGGCAATCTCGGCCTTGGCCGCAAGCGTCTTGTCCAGAGTCCGGAAACGCTCGAAGTGAGCTGGACCGATCGCAGTGATCACAGAGATCTCCGGGCGAAGCCATGCGCAGAGCGCAGCGATCTCGCCCGGTCCATACGTTCCCATCTCGGCGATGAGAACCTCAGTGGCTGGCCCGAGGAATTCGTTCACCGTCCGTGCCAGCCCACCTCGGTTGTTGAAGCTCTTCGGGCTCGGCAACGTCGTCCGGTAAGGACCGACGAGATGTGCAATGTATCCCTTGACGGTCGTCTTCCCGTACGAGCCTGTAACCCCGATCACAAGAGGGTGGACTCTCGCCAACCGATTCTTCGCCTGGTGGACGAACCTGGTTGCGAATATTTCCTCGAGAGGCTTCGTGAGGCTGAGCGCGAGGTCGACGATGGCGGGCGCGAACATCGCCGCCAAAGCCGCCGCGAATACGGCTCCCCTGATGCCGGCGCCGATAGATCCCGCGACAAGCACCAAGGCCTCGACCGACCACGTCACGGCGGCGACCGTCGTCAACCGGCGAGTCCAAGCGAGGCTGCCCGTGCGACCCCGCAGGCCAAGGCGGACAGGCGCAGCGGCAGCGACCCCCCCTGACACGATCGCGATTGGCGGGAACAGGGCGGAGACTCCGACTGCAGCAAAGCCGACTATGCCGAGCAAGCGGTTCTCGGTCCCGCTCGTCCACCACTTCCAGGCGAAACGCGACCCGGACCCGACCAAGTAATGCTCCCGCTGAGCGACTCTGAGCCAACGAAGAGTGCCGAGCACCGCGCCTGCGACCGTCAGCGCGCAAACGACCAGATCGATGACCTTCATCGTTCGTCACCGGTCATCTTGGTGTCACTCATCCGGCTCCCGTCGCGAGCAGCTGGTCGATGGCGGCGCGCAGATGGCCAGGGATAAAGAGCGGGGTGAGATGGCCCACTCCGGGATGGACACTCACAGCGGTCGGGCCGCCGAGAGCCGAGGCGATCCGATTCGCGACGGCCGGAGGCGCAGCGGTGTCGTTCGAACCCCACACCAGCTCCACCGGACACGTGATCGCCTTCAGGGACGGGGTGTACGCCTCCTCCCGTTCCTCGGCGATCGCCTTCACGAGCACGTCTCGCATGACCCCGGTCGCCGCTCGGTAGTCGGCCGAGCCGTAGCGTTGCTTCATCTGCTCGAGGTGATCGGGTCCGATGACGCCGCTCTTGGCGAGGCTCCGTGCGAGCCGGTATCGGAAGGGTGGTCGACGTGGCCGGGTTCGGTTGCCGACGGGCGGCGTCGCCGGGAAGAGCGGCGCGCCCGTCAGGAGGATGCCGAGGACCTTGTCAGGGTGGTCAGCGGCGAGATGGACGGCGACGCGACCACCAAAGGAGTGCCCGACGAGCACCACAGGCTGCTCCATGGCGTCAAGCACAGCGGCGATCGCGGTTGCATAATCGGGCGAGCCCCACGGCTCATCCGGCACCGGTGACGCGCCGAATCCCGGTAGGTCCAGCGCAAGCGCCGCGACAGCCCCGGCCGGAAGCTCGGCGTCGGCGGCTGAGCGAGGTAGCTCCGTCGCCCCTGTCCCCACTACAGCCGCGTTCGTCGCAAACCCGAGGGCGTCCTGGCCACCTAGAACCTTGTCGAAGTCGCGATGATCTCTCCGCCATCCATGTAGGGCCAGCACGCGGGGCGCGCCGGACCCATGAACCTGGCCGAAGAATCGGCCGCCGTCGAACGACGTCAGCACGGCGAGCACGATACCCGCCGTTCCGCCGCGCAGCGCCGGACCGAGTGATACATCGACGGGGTACGGTCGCTCCGTGGTCACAGTTCCGCCGACGAGCAGCCAGCTGCGGGGATCCCCCGGCCATAGGTCAGGCTCCGCTCGCTCCGAGAGCCTCCTCGTCGGATGTGACGCTCAGCAAGTTGAGGCGATCACTACGGCGGCACGCCCGCTGTGCGTGCTGGCAGGTGCCGGCTCGGGCAAGACACGCGTGCTCACCAGGCGGATCGCATGGCGTGTCCTCGACGGCTCGGCCCTCGCTCCCCATGTCCTCACGCTCACTTTCACGAGGAAGGCGGCGGCCGAGCTGCGAGGTCGACTCACGGCGCTCGGACTGCCGGACGGCGTCACCGCTGGCACTTTTCACGCGATCGCCCTCGCTGAGCTTCGCCGACTCGCAGCTGAGCGCCACCAGGCTCCTCCCGTCGTGCTTGCATCGAAGGCGAGGCTGCTTCACGCCGTCATCTCCGAGCTGCCGAGGGCTGCTTCATTCGGCGGCGGAGCCGCCGCATCGCGGTCGCGGGGAGGGCGCACATCTCGAGCAGGCGTACGCCAGGCGCCGATCCACGAGCTCGCGGCTGAGATCGAATGGGCCAAGTCTCGGCTGGTCAGTCCCTCCGACTACGAGCGGGTCGCGTCGCTCACAGGCCGCGAGGCGCCGCTCGGTTGGGCTGAGGTGGCACAGGTCTTCGAGTCCTACGAGCGCGAGCGGCGTCGACGGCGTGTGCTCGACTTCGAGGACCTCCTGACCGTCTGCGCCTCTGAGCTCGGGTCGGACCCCGAGTTCGCTGCTTCGGCTCGGTGGAAGTTCCGCCACGTATTCGTGGACGAGTACCAAGATGTCAACGCTGCCCAGCTGAGCCTCCTGAAGGCATGGTGCTCGGGCAGCGATGATCTCTGTGTCGTCGGCGACCCGGACCAAGCGATTTACGGCTGGAACGGATCGGATCCCGACGCGATCGCGAAAGTCGCCGACCATTTCCCGGGCACTGTTGTCGTCCGGCTCGGGACGAACTACCGCTCGACCGGCGAAGTGTTGAACATCGCGAGCGCGGTGCTAGATCAGCGTGAGATCCCCCACGCTGGCGGCCCTTCGCCAGAAGGACCAATCCCCACCGTGACGGCCTACGACTCCGACGTTGAGGAAGCGGAGGCTGTGGCCGCGCTGGCGAGATTGGCCCACCGCCCCGGCCGGATCTGGTCGCAGATCGCTGTACTCGCGCGGACGAACGCCCAACTTCTCGGGTTCCGACAGGCGCTCGAGCACGTAGGAGTGCCTTGCCGTCTCGTGGGAGACGGCGGCTTCCTTCGCCGGCCACACGTCGTAGCGGCGTTGTCGGATCTGCAGCAGGTGACGTCCATCGAGGGGCTTTCAGCAGTGGCAGACGATCTCAGATCGGCCGCCTCGGAGCTCGCGGCTGGGCCGGTTGAGGACGACGGTGACGAGCTATGGGCTGATCCGGGCGAGATCGAGGATCTCGCCGAGTTGGCGGCCCTGGTCGAGGACTACCTACTGACCGACGCGGTGGCGACTGGCTCGGGATTCAGGGCGTTCGTCGAGACGACGATGCGCTCTGGCGACACCGGACGCGCCTTCGACGCCGTGGAGCTGATGACGTTCCACCGGGCAAAGGGGCTCGAGTGGCCGGTGGTGTTCGTCACTGGTCTCGAGGACGGTCTGGTGCCCATCTCGCACGCCCGAGACCCGGCAGCCATCGCGGAGGAACGCCGGCTGCTGTACGTAGCTTGCACAAGGGCTGAGGAGGAATTGCATTGCTCGTGGGCGCGGGAACGGCGTTTCTCCTCCGAACGGGCTTCGCGTCGCGACCCATCTCCGTATCTGACGCCGATTGAGCGGGCGCGCCAGCAACTCGTCGCCCTCTCGGCTCGCTCGCCGTCGAAAGCGGCAGAGGCTCTCGCCGCCAGCCGCCGATCGTTGAGGTGAGGGCGACTCGCGCGGCGCGCATCAGCACCATAAGCTCGCTGCGGCGATACGATCGCGGGTTACGAGAAGAGAAGTTGTCCTGAGGAGCCGAGTTCGATCGGGCTGCCTTGGGGAGCCACGACAAGTTGGATCGTCCGCGTTGTCGCTGGACGGCGCCGCCAAGGTAGCGTTTATGCCGAGGCGAGGAAGGGGAGCGCATGTCTAAGGACGCGGACACAAGGGCGGCGGACCTTGAAGCGCGCAACCAGTACCTCGGAATCATCGACGACGCCTGGGAGGTCTACCGGGAAGCAGTCGAGCGGGCCTGGGACTCGTACGAGAAGTCGCTCGAGGCGCCAAGGACGAACTACGAGGCTGCGCAGGCCGCCTCCGAGGACGCGCACGGCAAAGCGATCGACGAAGCGTGGGCCGTGTACAAGGAAGCCGTTGCGAGCGCGCCGGCGACGATGCGACGCGACATCGTGGCGCAGGCTCGCTCGAGCTACAACGAGGCGGCAGCTCAGATCCGCAAGCAGTACAACGAGAGCATGTCGATCGCTCGGGAGGCATATCTCCGGACGGTGAACGATGCCCGGTCCGCCTACCGTGCGGCGGTCGAGGGCGAGCTCGAGGCGCACCGCGAGGCCGTGCGAACCTCCTGGGCCAACTACCTTGAGATGGTCGACTCGCACCTCCTCGTCGAAGACTGATTGACCCGTAGCTGCCCTCGCAGCAACACTTCGCGCATGTTCGCGCTCAAATGACTCGCGAAGTGCGACAATGAGAGCGTGCATATCTCTGCGAAAGTCGATTACGCCTGCCGTGCCCTGTGCGCGCTCGCTGCTCGTGACGGCGAGGCCCTGACGGCTGAAGAGCTCGCGAACGAACAGGACCTGCCCGTCCGGTTCCTCCGTGCAATCTTGAACGAGCTCCGGCGCGTCGGCATAGTCAGCAGCCAGCGGGGCAACGAAGGTGGATACCGTCTCGCGCGCCGGCCGGACGAGATCACGTTGGGCGAGATCTTCCGCCGACTCGAGGGGCCGCTAGCCGAAGTGCGTAACGAACGCCCGGAGCACGCCACCTATCAGGGGGCGGCAACGCACCTACAAGACGTCTGGGTGGCTGTTCGAGCCGCGCTTCGATACGTCCTCGACGAGGTGACCCTGGCGCACGTGCTCTCGGGCGACCTACCGACCGACGTCGCTCGCCTCCTCGAGGTCCCCGACGCGTGGCAGGCACGCTGATCCTGCAGCGCGGTCCCGCCGGACGGAGGACGTACCGTCGCACAGCCGTCCGTCCTTGACGCTTTCCACTATTTCTATTATATTAGTAGTAATGAACACAAAGACCCAGCCTCTCTCCGTGCACCCTCCCAGGGAGGGCTCGGGGTTCAAGGCGAAGGCACGGGAGCTCGTTACAGCGTTCGCGCTGATCTCGCTCGGCGTCTCCCCCCTCGCCATCGCCGAGCTTGTAACTCAGCGCTAAGAGCCGGGCCGCAACAGTCCTAGCCGGAGGCGCGCACACCCACTCCGCGCGCCCGCCCACCATCACCGAGCGCGTGCTCGAGATCCTGGACGAGATCGTCCACCGTCTCCAGCCCAACTGACAGCCGCACGAGCGCCGGGTCGACTGACAGAGGCGAGCTGGCAACCGATAGGTGCGTCATCCGGGCAGGGTGCTCGATCAGCGACTCGACCGCGCCGAGGGACTCTGCGAGAGTGAAGATTCCCGTCGAGGCCGCAACACCGAGCGCTGCCGGCTCTCCTCCCTTCATGGTGAAGGAGACCATGGCGCCGTAGTCGCGCATCTGGAGCTTGGCGAGGTCGTGCCCGGGGTGAGACTCGAGACCCGGGTACATGACCGCCGCCACCGCAGTGTGGCCATGAAGGAACTGCGCTATCACCGCCGCGTTGGCGCACTGGCGATCCATTCGCACAGCCAGGGTCTTCAGCCCTCTGAGCACCAGGTAGCAGTCGAACGGGCTCGGGACAGCTCCCGTCGCGTTCTGCAGGTAGCCCACGCGCTCGGCGATCTCGTCGTCGATCGTCGCCACGAAGCCTCCAACGACGTCCGAGTGGCCACCGAGGTACTTGGTTGTCGAGTGAACGACGATGTCTGCACCGAGATCGAGCGGTTGCTGAAGATAGGGCGTCGCGAACGTGTTGTCGACGAGGCACCTCGCTCCACGCAAGTGGGCGATCTCCGAGAGAGCGCTCACGTCCGCGATTCGCAGCAACGGGTTGCTCGGAGTCTCTATCCAGACCAGCTTCGTCTCGGGCCGGAACGACTCCGCCACGCGGTCGAGGTCGGCGAGGTCTACCGGCGTGAAATGGATGCCCCACTCGCTGTGAACCTTCGCGATCAGCCGGTACGTGCCCCCGTAGGCGTCGTTGGGGATCACCACGTGGTCACCTGGCCGCAAGCACCGCAGCACCGCGTCTTCGGCCGCCATGCCGCTTGCGAAGGCGAACCCGAACGGCGCTCCCTCGAGAGTCGCGAGCGCCGTCTCCAGCATCGCCCGCGTCGGGTTGCCCGAGCGGCCGTACTCGAAGCCCCGCGTGCTCGCGACGTCATCTTGCGCGAAGGTCGTGGCGAGATGGATCGGTGGCACGACGGCTCCCGTGCGGGCGTCAGGGTCCTGGCCAGCGTGTATCGCAAGCGTCTCGAAGCCCGGACCGCGCACTTCGTCGCTCATGACTGGCCTCCTAGATCGCTCGAATCGGTGCCCGCAAGGGACGCCAAGAACGCAAGCGCGTCCGTCCTCGTTACCACTCCGACTGGGTGCCCGTGATCGAGCACAACCACGGCAGTTGCATCCTCGAGGCTCCGCACCACGACTTCTATCCCCTCGCCGCTCCCGACGGTAGGGAGCGGGGCGCCCATCACCTCGCGCACCGGCCTGTCGAGGGTCGACGGGTCGGCAAAAGCTCGGTGCATGAGGTCTCGCTCGTGCACCGAGCCCACGACCTCGGCTTCGACGAGGGGCGGTTCGGCCTGCACGACGGCGAGTTGGCTGATCCCGTACTCCGCCATGACCGAGATGGCCTGGCGGGCCGTCTCGTCGGGATGCACGTGGATCAGCTCGGGAAGAGCGCCACCTTTGCGCTCGAGCAGCTCGCCAATCGTACGACCTCTCGCCCGCAAGAAGCCGTGATCTGACATCCACTCATCGCTGTACAACTTCGAGAGGTATCCCCGGCCCGAGTCCGGGACCAGCGTGACCACGACGTCGTCGGGGCCGAGCTCGGCCTGCAGCTGCAGAGCCGCCCACACCGCCGTGCCGGTGGACCCGCCGACGAGCAAGCCCTCCTCGATGCCGATGCGGCGGGCGGTCTGGAACGAGTCGGCGTCGCTCACCATGATCACGCGGTCGACCACAGTGGCGTCGTACGTCGTCGGCCAGAAGTCCTCTCCGATACCTTCGACGAGGTATGGCCGGCCCGAGCCGCCCGAGTACACCGAGCCTTCGGGGTCGGCGCCGATGATCTGAATGGCTGGGTTGCGCTCTTTCAGATAGCGACCGATGCCCGAGATCGTTCCCCCCGTCCCGATACCGGCCACGAAG
This sequence comes from Acidimicrobiales bacterium, assembly GCA_052146895.1. Taxonomy (GTDB): domain Bacteria; phylum Actinomycetota; class Acidimicrobiia; order Acidimicrobiales; family Bog-793; genus Palsa-601. The sequence continues at coordinate 1,132 of JBKQLZ010000035.1, read as the reverse complement.
TAGGTGACCCGCCCGGCCGTCTGACGCCAGATCTCCGGTCCGGTGCTCTCCACGTGCGAGGCCGGATTCTCGGGGTTGTGATACTGATCCGGATGAAAAGCTCCTGGTATCTCCTCGGCCAGGCGGTCTGTCACGGAGTAGTAGGAGTCCGGGTGGTCGGGCGGCACTGCGCTCGGGCACACGATGACCTGGGCGCCGTAGGCGCGTAGCAGACCGATCTTCTCGGGCGCCATCTTGTCGGGCATGACGAAGATGCACTTGTAGTGGCGTCTAGCAGCCACTATCGCTAGGCCGACACCCGTGTTGCCCGAAGTCCCCTCGACAATCGTGCCACCCGGCTTGAGCAAGCCCGCGCGTTCGGCCGCATCGATCATCGCGACAGCCGGACGATCCTTCACACTGCCGCCGGGGTTGAACAGCTCCAGCTTGGCGATGAGCGGGCAGGGCAGGTCACGACCAATTCGGTCGAGTCGCAGCATCGGGGTGTTCCCGATGAGCTCGAGCAACGACCCAGCGACCTCCATCGGTGCGCCTCGGTCGGTCAGAGGCAGGATCTCGATGCCGGCGAGATCCCTGTGGTCGCTAAGGTCCTCGTCGCTGTGCAGCCTGACCAGGAGACCGGACCGGTGAAGTGTGACCGCCACAGCTGGAGCTATGCCCTGCTCTCCGATCACGACCACTCGCCTAGGGAGCCGCGCTCGGAGGTCCGTGAGCACCGAGGGTGGCACCTCGGGACCTTCCACCTCGACGACCCGGTTCGCCCGCGCGAGGAGGAAGTCCGGTGCCTGCATGCGCCCGGCGATGACGAGTACGTCCATCGCACCATCCTGCCCGCTCCGAGCGATGCATGGCTATGAATTCCCTAGAGTTACCAGCGGTTCATCAGGTACGACGTAGGCTCGTGCCGTGAAGCCAGCACCATTTGCCGCCGACGAGACCGGTCGGCTTATCGCCCTGCAGGACCTGGAGCTTCTCGACACGCCACCAGAGCGGAGGTTCGACCGGGTGGTACAGCTCGCCGCACGCTTCACGGCGAGCCCGATCGCGATTCTCAGCCTCGTCGACGAGAGCCGCGTCTTCTTGAAGTCCATCAGCGGCGCTTCAGCTGTTGGAGTGACGCTCGCCCCTCCCC
>JBKQLZ010000034.1:0-12126 GCA_052146895.1 Acidimicrobiales bacterium | reverse complement strand
CGAAGCCCGGGATGACAACCCGGCAGGCACCGGCCGCGCTGGCGGTTCGAGAGGGGAAGTGCGATGCGCAGCACCATGCAGGAGTCGCAGCTGCTCGTCCGCGAGATTCTGCGGCACGGCCAGCAGGTCCACGGGACGAGCGAGATCGTGACCTTCGAGGGCGATGACTTCCGCCGGGCAACCTTTGCGGAGGTGAGCCGGCGCGCAGCGCAGCTCGCGCACGGGCTGAGCGGCCTCGGGATCGGCCTCGGTGACCGGGTTGGGACGTTCTGCTTCAACCACCAGGAGCATCTCGAGGCGTATCTCGCGATCCCGAGCATGGGGGCTGTGCTGCACACGTTGAACGTGCGGTTGTTCCCCGAGCAGCTCAAGTACGTGATCGACCACGCCGAGGACAAGGTCATCATCTGCGACGCTGCGATCGCCGGGGCTCTCGCCCGCGTCGTCGGCGAGTGCCCGACGGTCGAGCGCATCGTGGTCGTCGGTGAAGGGGACCTCTCTGCTCTCGAGGCGCTGGGGGAGATCGGGGAGACGATCGCGTACGAGGACCTCCTCGCGGGCAAGCCGACGATGTACGAGTGGCCCGATATCGACGAGCGGGAAGCCGCCGCGATGTGTTACACGAGCGGCACGACCGGCAACCCGAAGGGCGTGGCGTACAGCCACCGGTCGACGTACCTTCACTCACTCGCGAGCACGTCGAGCGCCACTCTCGGCATCGCAAGCACGGACCGGGTCCTCGTCGTCGTTCCGCAGTTCCACGCGAACGCCTGGGGGATTCCCTACGCCGCTTGGCTGTCGGGCGCCGACCTGATCCTGCCGAAGCAGTTCCTGCAGGCCGAACCGCTCGTGAAGATCATCGAGGCGGAGCGGCCGACGTTCGCCGGCGCCGTTCCGACAATCTGGAACGAGGTGCTCCGCTACGCCGAAAGTCACGGGTCGGACCTCTCGTCCTTCCACGGAATCGTCTGTGGCGGCTCGGCCGTGCCGCTCCACCTCATGCAGCGCTTCCAGGAGTTGTATGGCGTCAAGATCATCCAGGCCTGGGGGATGACCGAGACGAGCCCGCTCGGCGCCGTCGCCATCCCTCCACGCGAGACCGAAGGCGACGACTCCTGGAGCTATCGGACGAAAGCTGGAAGGGTGGTGTTCGGTGTTGAGGCCCGCGTCGTGGACGGCGCCGGGAACGTCGCACCTCGCGATGGCGAGTCAGTCGGCGAGTTCGAGGTCCGGGGTCCCTGGGTGACGGGCGCCTACTACGGCGACCCGGCGCCGGATCGATTCCACGACGGTTGGTTGCGCACCGGCGACGTCGGCACCATCGACGAGAAGGGCTTCTTGACCATCACGGACCGAACGAAGGACGTGATCAAGACAGGGGGCGAGTGGATCTCCTCGGTCGAGCTCGAGAACGCCCTCATGGGTCATCCTGACGTGTTCGAGGCGGCAGTCGTCGCGATCCCGGACGACCGATGGGACGAGCGCCCGCTTGCCTGCGTCGTGTTGAACGAGGGGAAGCAGGTGACGGTGGCGGAGCTTGCTGCCTTCCTCGGCGACAAGGTGGCGAAGTGGTGGGTGCCCGAGAGGTGGTCGTTCGTCAGCGAGGTCCCGAAGACGAGCGTCGGCAAGTTCGACAAGAAGGTGCTCAGGGCCGAGTTCGCGAAAGGTGACCTCGAGGTCGTCGCGCTCGAGAAGAACGCCTGAGCCGAATTGTCGGAATCGGAGCGGCTCGAGGAGCTCGCGAACCAGCTCGACAGCGTCGCGGAGAGTCTCTCCGACTGCGCGATGGACGTGCTTCGTGCGGCGATCTCCCAAGCGACCACCTCGAGCGGTGAGCAGGCTCGGCGTCGGGAGAAGGTGATCAACCGGGCGCGGACCTCGGTGGAAAAGGCCGCCAGGCTCGCCCGCCAGGCCGCCCGGGCGTCCGACGACGAGGAGGAGGAGGCGGGCGGCGAGCCCGACTTCTGAGGCTTCTTTCAGTCCCCCGTGCAGCGATTCAGCGCGTCGATCAACTGACGGAAGCGGCCCTGGAACCGGAGGTCGAGCTCAAATGCCACGCGCGGCAGCTCGAGGTGATCCTTGTCGGAGCGTTCCGGTGGGAGCGGACCTGTGCGCCAGATGCCGCGCTCGGAGCAGCAGTCGGCGAAGGCGTCGTTGAGTTCCGCCAGCTCGGAGTCGCTCGGGGCGGTGCGCAGCCGTATGACCATGACGGCACCGACGAACCGGCGCGAGTGGTAGTTCCGGTAGAAGCCGAGGATCTCGTCGACGGCCTCGTCGACGTCAGCAGTGATCCGGTAGAAGGCACTGTCCTCCGGGCTTGCGAGGCCCCGCCGGATCACCTCGCCGGCGACGAACCGGTCCCACGACTCCCAGTACGGCTCACCCGGTAGGTCGACAAGGACGATCGGAGCGGGCTCGGCCTTGCCCGTCTGCAGCAGGGTCAACAGCTCGAAGGCCTCGTCGAGCGTCCCGAACCCTCCTGGTAGCACGGCGAAGCCAGCTGACTCCTTCATGAGCATGAGCTTTCGAGTGAAGAAGTACTTCATCTCGACGAGGCGGCCTTCAGCCGCTAGCTCGGGGTGGGAGACCGACTCGAACGGGAGCCTTATGTCGACGCCTATCGCCATGTCCGGCCCGGCCCCGTCCGTGCCTGCCGCCATGATCCCCGGCCCGGCCCCTGTGACGACCATCCAGCCCTCTCGCGCCATCCGGGCGGCAAGCTCCTTCGCCTGGGCGTAGAGGGGGTCGTCGGGCCTCGTGCGGGCGGAGCCGAACATCGTCAGCTTGGGAGTGCCGCGGAAGGGAGCGAACAGCTCGAACGCTCGCGCCATCTCGGACAGTGCAGACGTGGCGATCTTCATGTCGAGCCGGCTCGGCGTCCCGTCGGCGAGCTGAAGGGATGTCCCGATCAGGTCGCGCAACAGGTCACGGTTCTCCCGTGCTCCCACGAGGTCGAGCAGCTGACCGATCTGGCGCTCGGCTCCCTCGGGAAGGGGTCGATGCATTGCCTCTTCAGCCCTCGCGATCGCCTTCGCAGGCTTGGACCCCGTCGCCGCCTTCTCGTCGGCTGCCTGTACCGCTCGGTTGCCCGGGCCTCCGGGCACCGCAGGCCTGTCTCCGGTGTCTCCGCTCACGACGTGAAAGCGGCGACTCGGCCATAGAGGGTCGTGCGCTGTTCGAGAGGTCGACCGATCGGCTCGGTGATCTCGCGGAAGCCGGCTTCGTCCATGCGCTGACCGTGGCTCGCGCCAGCAGCGCGGGAGATGTTCTCGTCCATGAGCGTCCCGCCGAGGTCGTTGCAGCCTGCCTTCAGCAGCTGTCGCGCCCCGGGAGCACCCATCTTCACCCAGCTGGCCTGGATGTTGTCGATGCAGCCCTCGTAGGCGATGCGCCCGACCGCGTGCATGAGGATCGCCTCACGGAAGGTAGGCCCGCGACGGGCCTTGCGTTGCAGGTACAGCGGGGTGGCCATGTGGACGAACGGCAGCGGGACGAACTCGGTGAAGCCCCCGGTGACCTTCTGGAGGTCCCTCGTCCGGACGATGTGGCGCGCCCAGGAGCGGGGATGCTCGACGGCGCCGAACATGATCGTCACATTGGACCGGAGCCCCACCTCGTGCGCGGTCTTGTGGACCTCGAGCCAACGGTCGGTCCGGATCTTGTCAGGGCAGAGGATCTCCCTCACCGGGTCGTCGAGGATCTCGGCGGCAGTGCCCGGCAAGGTCTTAAGGCCGGCATCACGCAGGCGACACAGGTAAGTGGCGAGATCCTCGCCCAGGCGGCGCGCGCCCTCGTGCACCTCGAGCGCCGTGAAACCGTGGATGTGGATCCGCTCCGACGCGGCGCGGACGGCAGCGATCACGTCGATGTAGTAGTCACCGTCGAAGCTGGGGTGGATTCCCCCTTGGAGACAGACCTCGGTCGCTCCCTCTTGCTCAGCCTCGACCACTCGCCGGGTTATCTCCTCGAGATCGAGGAGGTAAGGCGCACCTCGAAGGTTCAGCGAGAGCGGACCTTTCGAGAACGCGCAGAAACGACACTTGAAGGTGCACACGTTCGTGTAATTGATGTTGCGGTTGACCACGAACGTCACCACGTCGCCTACTGCTTCGCGACGCAGCTCGTCGGCAGTCTCGGCCACGGCCTCGACTTGTGAGCCACGCGCCGAGAACAGCGTCACTATCTCGTCCTCGCCGACCTCCTCACCGGCGGCCACGGCTGTGAGCACCTCTGCGACCGGGCCCCGCAGGACACGGGTCCGGAGACCCCGCTCGCCCGCGTCGGCCGGCTCGATCCGAAGGACCATCGGAGGTGCCTCGTCGCCGCCGGACACCCACTTCGAGTCTCTCGCGAGGCCCTCGGCGTCTGAGTGGTCGAGCACCGGGAAGCGCATTGCCTCGTCGAGGAAGCGCTCGGGCTGAGCAGCCCACTCAGGGTGGACGGCGAGCCTCGGCGCGAGGGTGTGCCCGCGCGATTCGGTGACCGAGCGCAGGCGCTCGAGCGCGGGCCAGGCCCGCTCGGGGTTGACATGATCCGAGGTGACGGGAGAGACGCCTCCCCAGTCGTCGACGCCGGCATCGAGGAGCGTCCCGAAGTCGTCCGTGAGGTTCGGCGGTGCCTGCAGGTGAATCTCCATCGGAAGCAGGAGGCGGGCGACGGCGATCGACCAGAGGTGCTCCTCCTCCGGGCAGGGGATGGCGGCGTGCATCGCCGTTCCGGGCTTGGGGAGGAAGTTCTGCACGATCACCTCTTGGACGTGACCGTGGCGGGTGTGGGAGTCCGCCACTGCCCGGAGCGCGGTGAGCCGGTCCCGCCGGCTCTCACCGATGCCGACGAGGATGCCGGTGGTGAAGGGAATTTCCAGCCGCCCGGCGGCCTCGAGTGTGGCAAGCCGGCGTGCCGGGGTCTTGTCAGGAGCGGACCGATGACACTCGAGCGTCGGGTTGAGGGATTCGAGCATCATCCCCTGGCTGACGCTGACCGGCCGGAGCGCTGCGAGCTCCGCCTCCGACAGCGCACCGGCGTTCGAGTGCGGCAGGAGGCCGGTCTGCTCGAGTGTCGTGCGGCATGCCTGTTCGAGGTAGGCCACCGTCGAGTCGTGGCCGTGTGCGGACAGCCACACCTGCGCGTCGGGGTACCTCAGCTCGGGTCGCTCGCCGAGCGTGAACAGCGCCTCGTGGCAACCTGCGATCCGCCCCGCGTCGGCGATGGCGACGACCTGCTCGAGATCGAGAAACGGTGAGTTCACTCGCGCGGGCGGCTTGGCGAAGGTGCAATACAAGCAGCGGTCCCTGCAGAGCATCGTGAGGGGGATGAAGACCTTCGGCGAGTAAGTGACGCGCGAGCCGTAGTGGGCGTCGCGGGCCGCGCTCGCGAGGTCGAGCAATACGTCGAGCGGCGTACCGAGAAGGTCCGCGTCGCTCGGAGGAGTCACCGAGATCGGGGTCACCCCGACACCCTATGGCGCGCCGCGGCCTCACCTGCGGCCCTCGCGGCACATTGTCGGCGGCCGTCCGTGCTGTGCCGGCGCTCTTGGGTAGCGTGTGGCGGGATGAGGGCCGTCAACCTGGATGTCTCGCCCGGGCGCCCCTACCCGCTCGGTGCCACTTACGACGGCATCGGCACCAACTTCTCGCTCTTCACCGAGCACGGCCAGTACGTGGAGCTCTGCCTGTTCGACGACAGCGGCAGAGAGGTCCGCCTCAGGCTCCCCGAAGAGACGGCCCACATCCACCACGGCTTCGTGGCAGGCATCGGCCCTGGTCAGCGATACGGTTACCGGGTGCACGGGCCGTGGCGGCCCGCCGCAGGCCACCGCTTCAATCCCGACAAGCTTCTGCTCGACCCGTACGGCAAAGCTGTCGAGGGAGAGGTGCGCTGGAACCGGTCCCTCTTCTCCCATCAGCAGGCGGACGAAGCGCGGATGTCACGAGCGGACTCGGCGCCTTCCATGCCGAAGAATGTCGTGATCAGCCCTTTCTTTGACTGGGGCAACGACAGACCGCCTGAGACACCTTGGTACCAGGCGGTCGTGTACGAGATGCACGTGAAGGGCTTCACGGCCCGCCACCCTGATGTCCCGCCGCAGCTCAGGGGTACTTACGCTGGTCTCGCATCACAGCCGGTGGTCGAGCACCTGCTGTCACTCGGGGTGACCGCCGTCGAGCTCCAGCCGGTGCATCAGTTCATCCACGACCACGCCCTCTACGAGCGTGGGCTTCGCCAGTACTGGGGCTACAACTCGATCTGCTACCTCGCGCCTCACAACGAGTACGCCGCTTCGGGCTCACTCGGCCAGCAGGTGCCGGAGTTCAAGGCTCTCGTGAAGACGCTGCATTCCGCAGGGATCGAGGTGTGGCTCGACGTCGTCTACAACCACACGGCCGAGGGTAACCATCTCGGCCCGACGCTCTCCTACAAGGGCATCGACAACGCCGCCTACTACAGGCTCGACCCTGCTGATCCGCGCTCGTACATCGACTACACGGGCACCGGGAACACTCTGAACGTCCGCAACCCGCACGTGCTCCAGCTCATGATGGACAGCCTCCGTTACTGGGTGCTGGAGATGCACGTGGACGGGTTCCGTTTCGATCTGGCAGCCACGCTCGCGCGGACCTTGCACGACGTCGACCGCCTGTCGGCGTTCTTCGACATCATCCAGCAAGACCCGGTCATCTCGCAGGTGAAGCTCATCGCCGAGCCATGGGACGTGGGAGAAGGGGGCTACCAGGTCGGCAACTTCCCGCCGCTGTGGTCGGAGTGGAACGGGCGCTACCGGGATACCGTGCGCGACTACTGGCGAGGAAAGGACCAGACGCTGCCCGAATTGGCAGATCGGCTGACGGGCAGTTCGGACCTCTACGAGCACACCGGCAGGAAGCCGTGGGCGAGCATCAACTTCATCACCTGTCACGACGGCTTCACCTTGGCCGACCTCGTGTCATACAACGACAAGCACAACGAGGCGAACGGCGAGGACAACCGTGACGGCGAGTCGGACAACCGGTCGTGGAACTGCGGCGCGGAAGGCGAGACCGACGACCCCGAAGTCGTGGCGCTGCGTCACCGGCAGGTCCGCAACCTGCTCGCGACGCTCTTCCTCTCCCAGGGCGTGCCGATGCTTCTCTCGGGCGACGAGATAGGGCGAACGCAGAGGGGCAACAACAACGCTTACTGCCAGGACAACGAAATCTCCTGGCTCGACTGGGAGCGTGCCGACCGGGAACTTCTGTCATTCGTGCAGTCGATTGCGAGGTTCAGGGCCCATCACTCGGCATTCCGCCGCCGCCGCTGGTTCCAGGGCCGCCCGGTGCGGGGCGAGGGAGTCACCGATATCGCATGGTTCTCGCCGGACGGGACCGAGATGTCCGAGTCCGACTGGCAGGTGAGCTTCGCGAAGACCGTCGGCGTGTACCTCGCAGGAGACGGTCTGCCCTCGCACAGCGTGACAGGGCGGCGCTCGGACCCGATGTCAGCTGCGAGCTACTTCGTCATCCTGAACGCCTTCTGGGAGCCGATCGAGTTCGTGCTGCCCGGCGCGCCGTTCGGCTCGAATTGGCTAGCCGTTCTCGATACCGGCCGTGAGCGGGACCCCTTCATGGAAAATGCGATCGAGAATGCGCCAGTTGCCGCGGGCACGGCAGTGCCGATCGCAGGCCGGGCGCTATTCGTGCTAAAGCGCGGGGACGATCCGGTCGATAGTGATTGGGAAACCATCCTTGTCCGTGAGCCGATGTAGAAGGACCCCGGTCATACGGGGACCAAGCGGCTCGAACATCGAAAGGAGAGCGCTCGTGCAGAACAGGCTCAAGATGATCGGGCGCCTCGCCGTCGGCGGGCTCGCCCTGACCGGAACCCTTCTCGCCACCGAGATGGGCGCCGGCGCACGTGTCAACAAGACCTCTGCACCGACGATCTCGTCGTTCAAGGCGAACCCTGCGACGGTTCCTTCGAAAGGTGGTGTCGTCGACCTCACCGCTAAGACTGGGAACGCACGCTGGTGCCGCTTCACGTCGAGCCCCAAGTTGACGGGCCTGCCGGTCGACGTGTCCTGCTCTTCCGGCACCGGCACGAAGAAAGTGACCATCCCGGCCAACGGTACGTACTACGCGATCACGTACACGTTCACCGTGGAGGCGTCGCACCACACCCTCAACACGAGCAAGTCGACAACCGTCACGCTTGCGGCCAAGTCAGGGATTCCTACGATCAGGGGATTCGTTACCTCAAGTCGCTGAGCAGCAGTACCCCGAGCGGAGGGAGTCGAAGCGAGACACTCTGCTCGAACCCGTGAGCTGGGATAGCGCTCGACTCCACGCGACCGAGATTGCCGACGCCACTTCCGCCGTATTCCGCCGCGTCCGAGTTGAATCGCTCGGCCCATGCGCCCGGGCTCGGCACACCGATCCGGTAGTCCTCGCGGACCACCGGGGTGCAGTTCACGACGACGAGCAGATGCCTCGTCGGGCTGCGACGCAGCCAGGCGATCACGTCGTTCGCAGTGTCGTCCGCCACCACGAAGGAGAATCCCTCGGGGTCAAAGTCGGTCGCGTGCAGCGCCTCGAGCTCCCGGTTGCAAGCGTTGACCTCGGTGACGAGGCGCCCGATCCCGGCATGGGCCGGTTGTTCGAGCAAGGACCAGTCCAGCTCTCCCTCGTGGGACCACTCGCGGGGCGTCGCCAGCTCACCGCCCATGAACAGGAGGGACTTCCCCGGCTGGAACGCCTGCATCGAATAGAGGAGGCGCAGGTTTGCCAATCTCTGCCAGTCATCGCCTGGCATCTTTGCGAGCAGCGAGCCCTTGCCGTGGACGACCTCGTCGTGGCTGAGCGGGAGCACGAACCGCTCGCTGAACGCGTACAACCCCCGGAATGTCAGCTCCCCGTAGTGATACCGCCGGTGGACAGGCTCACGTGCCAGATGCAACAAGGTGTCGTGCATCCAGCCCATGTCCCATTTCATGGAGAAGCCAAGCCCTCCTTCCCCAGTCCTTCCCGTCACTCCCGGCCACGCCGTCGACTCCTCGGCAATCGTCAGCACTCCCGGGAATCTGTCGTGGATCGAGTCGTTCAGCGCGCGAAGGAAGTCGGCCGCGTCGAGGTTCTCGCGCCCCCCGTGGGGATTCGGGGCGTACTCTCCCGGCTTGCGGGAGTAGTCGAGATAGAGCATGGAGGCCACGGCATCCACCCGCAGGCCGTCCGCGTGGTAGCGATCGCACCAGAACCAGCCGCTCGAGACGAGGAACGAGCGGACTTCGTGGCGGGCGTAGTTGAACTCGTAGCTGCCCCAGTCCGGATGGATGCGGCGCCGGGGGTCCTCGTGCTCGAACAGATGAGTGCCGTCGAACTCACCGAGAGAGAAGTCGTCGGTCGCGAAGTGCGATGGCACCCAGTCGAGAAGGACGCCGATCCCGCGCTGGTGCAGGTGGTCGACGAAGGCCATGAAGTCTGTCGGCGATCCGTAGCGCGCCGTTGGTGCGAAGTAACCCGTCGTCTGGTAGCCCCACGAGCCGTAATAGGGGTGCTCCATGACCGGGAGCAGCTCGACATGGGAGAACCCGTGGCGCTCAACATGGTCCGCCAGCAAAGGGGCGAGCTCCCGGTAGGTGTACCGGGAGCCGTCAGGCCGCCGCCGCCAGGACCCGAGGTGGACCTCGTAGACCGACATAGCCTCGTTCGGCCCTTGCCGGCGCTCCCGCTGCGACATCCACTCGGCGTCGTGCCACGCGTAGCTCAGGTCCGCCACGAGCGATGCCGAGGCGGGCGGGCACTCGGTGGCAAAGGCGAAGGGGTCCGCCTTGTCGCGGCCTGGCCCGCCGCGGGCCTCGATCCAGTACTTGTACCTGTCGCCGGCCTCGAGGCCTGCGAAGCGTCCCGCCCAGATTCCGGAGCCCGCCTGCGGTTCGAGGAGGTCCACCCCGGGCATCCAGCCGTTCGCGTCGTGTACGACTGAGACGTGCTCCGCGTTCGGCGCCCAGACCGCGAACGTCGTCTTGCCCCCATTGCCGATGTGGGCGCCGAGACGCTCGTAGGCCTTGAAATTCCGTCCTTCGTTGAACAGGTACCTGTCCTCCGAGCCGATTAGCGCCCGCATCCCCCTAGAGCTCGGCCTTCTCGGCAACCGCACCAGGATTGACGGCGCGCGGTCGTGCCGAGCTCATCTTCGCAAAGGTTGCGATCACGCGAGCATCCGCCTCGATCTCGGGCAGTCTCCGCGAGAGCGGGCGACCGAAGTTCGCGTGCTCGGTCGTCGTGCCCGGGATGTTCTGGGGCTCGAGCTCACCGAGGCAGTCTTCGAGGCTGAGGATCACGACTCCAGCGTCGGACTGGGCAAGCTCGAGCGCGAGCCCTTCGTGCACGGCGACGGGGTCCGCCGCCGCATCGGCGTCCAAGAGGTCGCTCGCAACAAGCCGGTCGACGAGCGTGCGCCGGGCCCGATTACGGACGGCGACGCCTGCGGCAGCCTGGTCGGCGTCGAGCAGTCCGAGCTTCACCCTCTCGTCGATGTCATAGCCGCTGAACCAGCCGGCGAAGGTGGCCGTGTCATGGGTGTCGACGAGCGCGACCGATCCCGGTCGTGGCGAGAGCGGTTCCATGGGACTCGCGTCTTCGGCCTCGAGATCGAAGACCGCCACGTGCATGCCGGCGATCGCGTGGCTCGCGAGCAAGTCCGTGAAAGAGCCCTCGACCGTACCGAGGTCCTCTCCTACGAGGGCTGCGGAGTGTCGCCATGCCTCGAGGCAGCAGAGCGCGATCAGCTCCTCGGACCGGTAGCGGACGTACGCACCCTCCACTGCGCTCATTCCCTCAGGGATCCACCACAGGCGCGCGAGCCCCATGGCGTGGTCGAGGCGCAACGCAGCAGCGTGGCGTAAGAGATGGCGCAGGGCGCCTCCTGTGACCGAGTAGCCCGAGCGGCGCTCGTTCTCGGGGTGCAGCGGTCGAAAGCCCCAGTCCTGGCCCGAGGAGAAGAACCTGTCAGGTGGCGCCCCCACGGTTACCCCGTCGGCGAAAGACTCGGGATAGGCCCACGGGTCGAATCCGTCCACGCGGCAACCGACAGGGAGGTCGAGCAGCAGCCCGCTGCCGACTGCCTTCATCGAGATCGCGGTCTCCCGCACCTGCTCGTCGGTTACGAACTGAGCGTAGATGTGCGCGCCGAGCGCCTCCGGGTCGAGCACCGTGTCGTCGATCAGGCCGTGCCTCCAAGAGTCTGGCCAGCTCTGCCAGGCCTTGCCTGCGTGCTCGCAAGCGGCCCGGAATCGGGCATAGGCGACGACACCTGGGCGCTCGGCGCCGAAGGCCTCGTACGATGCCAGGCGCCGCCCGCCGGCCTCGTGCAGCCGACGCACGGCCTGGCCCAACAAAGGCCGGAGCGATGCCGCCCGTATCCCGGGATCCGCCCAGCCCTTGCTTTGGCCTGCCTGGTCCGCAGCCCCGAGGTCCCGAAGCTCCGGCACACGACTCGCGTCGAGGTAGCCCTCGTTCCACCACATGCGCGACACGGGTGAGTACGGGTTCGTGCGGACGCCCGGATCGTCGTCGCGCGAGAAGTCGGCGAGGATGGGCAGCGTGGCAAGGTAAGACGCCCCAATCGAGCCCGCCCACCGGCCGAGGCGCTCGAGGCACGTGAGGTCGCCCTGGCCCCGAGGCCGGTCGTCGGCGAGACCGTAGGCGGGGGCGAACAGGCCCCACGACCGTGGGCCGATGGGGAGCGCCGAGGCTGGAGCCGAGATGATCGTGATCTCGTCGGGCTCACCGTGGTCAGGCGCGCCCGCCCTCGAGCCGGTGACGCGGGCACCACTCGGGACGCTCACTGCCAGGTCGTGGAGACCGAAGGGAAGGGGGCCGTTCGCGAGGACGACCGTCGAGCCATCGCGGGTCCCCACGCCGATCAGACCGCCCGGATCACCGCCGTCTTCGAGTGCGAGTTCCACCGTGACAGCGCGATGGGCATCGTCGGGTGCGACGGCGACGGCTGGCAGTAACCCGTCCCAGGCGACGACGACAGCTGGGAGCGCCTTCCGGCCGGACGCGATGAGGCTTGCCTCGCCGTCGAGGATGCCGGCGGCGTCGTTGGGCGAGTTGATCGGCTCGCCCAGGGCCCGGAGGATGCAGACGAGAG